>JAHDXY010000087.1 GCA_023384005.1 Burkholderiaceae bacterium
GGTCAGCCCGACGCCGGGGACCCCGCCCGCGGCCAGCTTGAGCGCGAGCGATTTGCCGATCGCCCCCTCGCCGGCAAGGCTCACGCCATGAGCCCTCACGCCAGTAGCTTGGGCCGTCCACCTGCACGGAGGACACCATGGCCGACCCCCTCGACATCCCGCTCACCCGTCACGCTTCGGCGCGGATGCGCCAGCGCGGCATACCGTCCCTTGCGCTCGAGTGCCTGTTCGACTATGGACACGAGTGTCACGACCACCGCGGCGCCGAACTGATCGTCTTCGACAAGCGCGCCCGCCAGGCGTGCCGGCGCCGGCTCGATGCGCCCACCTACCGTGCGCTGGAACGCCACTTCAGGGTGTACGCGGTGCGCTCAACTCGGACGAGCGGGCGGTTCACCTGTCGGTGTTTGAGGTGGAGGGCGTCGCTCCGCGGCGCCGAGCTGAGTGAAACCCGTAGTGGTGCGCGTGGTTGTCGATCCGAAGGTGGTATTGCAATAGTCCCAAAACGGGACTATTCTCGGCTCGATGCGGGTCATCGCCGTCTCGACGCTGCGGACATTCTGGAAGCGTCATCGGGATGCAGAACAGCCCTTGAAGGCCTGGTGCGACGAAGTTCGCAATGCGTCGTGGACTCAGCCCGCCGATGTGAAGCGCCTTTATCGCAGTGCCAGCGTCCTGAGGAATCGTCGTATCGTGTTCAACATCAAGGGCAACGAGTACCGGCTCATCGTGGCGATCGCCTACCGGCTTCAGGTCGTGTACGTCAAGTTCGTGGGCACGCACCGGCAATACGATGCGGTCGACGCGGAAACGGTCGATCAGTCCTGAAGCGGGAGTGAAGCGCAGATGAACATCCGCCCGATTCGAACGAAGTCCGACTACAAGGCTGCTCTGAAGGTCGTGTCGGCACTCGTCGATCGCGACCCCGCGCCGGGGACGCGCGAGGGCGACCGGCTCGACGTCCTGGCGACTCTTGTTCAGGCGTACGAAGCCGCACGCCATCCGATCGACCTGCCAGACCCGGTCGAGGCGATCAAGTTCCGCATGGAGCAGGGCGGTCTCACGGTGAAGGATCTCGAGCCGATCATCGGCAAGAGCAATCGGGTGTACGAGGTTCTCAACCGCAAGCGACCACTCACGCTGGCGATGATCCGGCGGCTGCATCGCGATCTGGGCATTCCGGCGGAAGCGCTTATCGGCGAAGCCGTCGGAGATTGAACGGCGCTTGCGGACGAACGCGCGCCCTGAACGGCGGGCGGGAGTAGCGACGCATCCCCCCCCGCCGGGGCCGCCACCGGCCGTTCGCGCTTCTGAAGCTCGCCGACCCCGATGTTGATGTCCGCGGTGCCCGCTTTTTCCTTCGATTCCTTCGAGCTCTGGGCCAGCGCGCCGGAAACCGCGACGCCCATCACGCAGGCGACGATGATCGGTACGCGTCTCATGATCTGCTCCTCGCATCAGGGTGAAGAGATCATTTTTCTGACACGCACCCCCTGCTGCGCTCAGCGCGTCTTGCTCACCGCGATGTTCCACAGCGCGATCATCTGCTCGTACTCGGCCGCAGCCGCTGCCTGGTCGAGCGGGAAGACCTTGATGTTCTTGAGTTCGGGCAGGGTCGTGAGCTTGGACACCTCGATGTCCGAGCGCGTCGGCCGGCGGAAGTTCCTGACCAGCAGCGCCTGCTGCACGTCCTTGCTCAGCAGCGCGTTGTACAAGGCCTTGGCCGCGTCGGCGTTCTTCGCGCCTTTGATGATGAACATCCCCTCGGGCGCGAGGTAGCTGCCCTCGGACGGATACACCAGCTTGATCTCCTTCTGGCCGCCGGCGACGTACTCCTGGGCCGCGAACTCGATCGTCAGTCCGACCGCGTACTCGCCCGAGGCCACGCCCTTGTAGGTGGTGCCCGACGACGAGGTGATCACCGCGTTGGCGGCGATCTTCTCGAGGCCATCGCGGCCGAACTGCTTGAGCAGGCCGTAGGCGAGCAGGTACGCGGTGCCGCTCTTGCTCGGGTCGGTGATCGCGAACTTGCCCTTCCATTCGGGTTTCATCAGGTCCGACCAGCTCTTGGGCATGGGCAGGCCCTTGAGCTGGCGCTCGTTGACCATCATCACCATCACGTGCAGGTTCGTGCCCACCCAAAGGTCGTTCGGGCCGCGAAACTGTGCCGGGACGGCGGCCAGGTCGGGCGACTTGTAGGGCTCGAGCTGGTCCTGGAACGCGCCCAGCGTGCCGAAGGCGCCGCTCCAGAACAGATCGCCGCGCGGATTCTGCGCTTCGGCCTGGATGCGCTTCATCAGCGTCCCGGTGCCGCCCGTGACCTGCTGCACGTTGAGCGACGGGGTCTTCGCCTTGACTGCCTTGAGCGCCGTCTCGACCGTCTCGGGGTTGTTGGACGTGTAAAGAACCACGGTCTGGGCCTGCGCGAAGCCGGCGGCCGCGCACGCGAGCACCACGGCGGCTCTCGTGAGGAAGCGGATCGTATTCATGGACGTGTCTCCAGTGTTGTCGGAAGTGAACGGAAAGATGGTACTGCGCGGGAAAGGCCATTGCCGCCGGCGTGCTCAGCGCACCGAGAACAGCTTTACGTTGAAGAACCGAACGGCGACGATGATCGGCACGAGGATTGTAGTGACAAGCGTGGCCCCGTAGGCGGAGGCGAGCCCCAGCCGCCCGCTGTCGACCTGCCTGAAGATCGCGATCGGCATCGTTTCGAGTCCGCCCGAATAGACCACGATCGACGCGGAGAGCTCCGAGATCGTCGTCACCCACATCAGGATCGCCGCGGCGACCAGCGCGGCCTTCATCGCCGGCAGGACGACCTTGAAAAAACTCATCAGGGGCGAGACGCCGAGGCTCACCGACGCCTCCTCGATCGAGTCGGGGATGTTGAACAGCACCGAAGACGCGCTGCGTACCGCGAAAGGAAGCCGCCGCACCGCGTAGGCGAGCACCATGATCGACGAGGTGCCGGTGAGCACGAGCCACCCGGTGTTGAACGTTTGCACGAGCGCGATCCCGAGCACGGTTCCGGAGATCGTGAGCGGCAGCACGATGAGATAGTCGAGCAGGTGGGTGAACGCGCTGCGCTTCTTGATCGTCAGGTAGCTCACGATCGCCGCGACGCATACGCCGGCGATGCTCGCGAGCGAGGCGAAACGCAGCGAATTGATGATCGGCTCGGGCGCGCCCTGCAGCGCGCGCTGCAGGTTGTTGATCGAGAACTCGCCCCAGTACATGACCGGGCCGCTGGTGCGGGTGAACGCGCCGATGAACACGATCAGCAGCGGAAGCAGCGAGACCAGGATCACGAAGCCGACGCTGCCGGTGAACGCGCCGGCGGCCCACGAGCGCACGCGCACCGGCGCAGGCGCGCGGCCCTGCGTCATCGTGTAGATCTTGCGCTCCACGACGCGCTTCTGGACGAACAGCACGATCGCGACGATCGCCACGTTGATCACCGACATCGCGCTTTGCAGCATCGGGTTGCCGCCCATCTCGCTCACGAAGGTGTTGTAGGTGATCACCGAGAGCAGCGGGACGCGGCTTCCCAGCAGCATCGCCAGCGCGAAGTTGCCCACCACCAGTGTGAACACGACGAGCGCGTTGACCAGGATCGCGGGCAGGATCACCGGCACGAGCACGCGAAGCTTGGTCGCAAGCGGAGAGGTGCCCAGGCTCATCCCCGCCTCCTCGAGCGCGCCGTCGAATCCTCGCAGCGTCGCGAGCACTCCCAGGTAGATGTAGGTGTAGTACACCAGCGTCATCGAGAAGATCAGCCCTGTCCAGCCGTAGAACGAGGGCAGCTCGACGCCGACCGACCCGAGCATGTTGGTGAGCAGGCCGTTGTTGCCCAGCAGCAGCAGCCACGATTGCCCGACGATGATCTCGGGGATCACGATCGTGACCACGGGCAGGATCGCAACGACGTTCTTGAGCGGGAACTCGTAGCGCGCGACCATGTACGCGAAGGGCACGCCGATGGCCAGCGCGCAGGCGGTGACCGTGACACCGAGCAGGAGCGTGTTGCGAAACGCGAGCACGTACTGGCTGTCGCGCATCAGCCTGGCGAAGCCGGCGAGCGAGAGCGCGCCGCTCTCGTCCACGACGCTGTTGGCGAACAGCACCCCCAGCGGATAGAGCACGAAGAACACCAGGATCGCCAGGCTCGCGACCGTCAGCACGCCCCAGGGCCACCACGGAACTCTCATCGCCGGTGCGCTCGCTCAGGCGGCGACGACGCGGCTGCCAGCGGGGATGCGCACCTGTACCGTCTCGCCTGCCCGGAACTCGTGCGCGGCGCCGCCGGCGTGCTGGTCCACGCGGATCTCGGAAGCGTCGCGCAGCCTGATCCTGTACGCGGTCTTGAAGCCGAGGTACTGGCGGCGCACGACGACTCCGTCGATCGCGTCACTCGCGGCGGTGGCCGATGGCACAAGCGAAAGATCTTCGGGGCGCGCGACGAGCAGGCCTTCGCCGACGGGCCGCGCGCCCGCGGCCACGCCGTCGAAACTCTGCCCGCACAGCGTGTACCTCACGCACGGCGCGGCGCCCGCCGCCGTCGCGTCGGCGGCCGGCTGCACCGGGACCCGAATGACGTTGGCCGATCCGATGAAATCGGCGACGTAGGCGTTGACCGGGGTCGCGTAGAGTTCCTCGGGCGTGCCCAGTTGCGCGATGTCGCCGCGGTCCATGATCGCGATCCGGTCGGACATCGCGAGCGCCTCTTCCTGGTCGTGCGTGACGAACACGGTGGTGATGTGCGAGTCGCGTACAAGATCGAGGATCACGTCGCGCATCTGCAGCCGCATCTTCGCGTCGAGGTTCGACAGCGGTTCGTCCATCAGCAGCAGGCGAGGGCGGATCACCAGCGCACGCGCGAGCGCCACGCGCTGGCGCTGCCCGCCGCTCATCTGCGCGGGGTAGCGGGCCGCGAGCGAGAGCAGCCCCACCTTTTCGAGCGCCTCGTTCACGCGCGAAGCCGTTTCAACGCGCGAGACCTTGCGTGCGCGCAGGCCGTAGGCGATGTTGTCGAACGCGGATTTGTCGGGAAACAGCGCGTAGTCCTGGAACACCATGCCGATGTCGCGGTGGTGGGCGGACACACGCGTGACGTCGTCGTCGTCGAACAGGATCCGCCCGGCCGCGGGCTGGTTGAAGCCCGCGATGCAGCGCAGCAGCGTGGTCTTGCCGCAGCCGCTGGGGCCGAGCAGCGTGTAGAACGCGCCGTCGGGCACTTGCAGCGACAAGCCCTGCAGTACGGTGTGCGCGCCGAACTTCATGACGATTCCGTCGATCGTGATTGCGGCCATGTTTCCTCCCGATTCGCGACTTCCGGTGCAGCGGCGAATGATATGCCTTCGGCAACCCGCGCCGGCGATCGACCGGTGAATCACGAATCGAGCGCGTATATTCGGGCCTGATCGGATCAACGCCGAGCCGAGTTCAGTTTTTCATTTACCGGAGGTCACGATGAGCCATGCGTCGATGCTGAAAGCAAGACGGAAGCACCAGAAGAACAGGAAACAGCGCGATCTTGCCGCCAAGCAGGAGAAAAGGGCGGCGAAGCTGGCCCTTGCGGGGCCTGTCGTGAAGAAGGAGAAGGTGAAGAAGGAAAGGGTGAAGAAGGAAAAGGTGCACGTGGAGAAGGTCAAGAAGGTCAAACCGACCAAGGAAGAACTTGGCCGGCAAGCGGCAAAGAAGAGTGGCGCCGGCGCCGGGAAGAAAGGCGCGTCCTAGCCTGCCGGAGACACCTGGCCGGGAGCGTCTGCGCGATCGCGCTTGCCTCGGTCGCCGAACGCCACGCCGTTCAAAGCACCGTGGCCAGCCACCCGGAGATCGCTGCGATCTCCTGCCCGCAGACTTCGTGGCCCATCGGGTATTCGTGCCACTCGAGGTCGCAACCGAGTTGCGCGACGAGTTCGCTCGAGCGCCGCGCGCGCTCGAGCGAGATCATCGGATCGTGCGCGCCGTGCGCGAAGAACACCGGCAGCCCGGCGCTCGCTTCGGAGCGCTCCGCTACGACGCTGCCCGCGAGCGGCAGGTAGGTCGACAGCGCCATGATCCCGGCGAGGCGCTCGGGGTGGCGCAGCCCGGTCTGCAGCGCGATCGCACCGCCTTGCGAGAAGCCCGCGAGCACGATTCGACGCGTCGCGATGCCGCGCGCGCGCTCGCGTTCGATCAGGGCTTCGAGCAGGCCCTGCGAGGCGCGAATCCCCGCTTCGTCCTCGCGCCGGCCGCCGAACTCGACGATGTCGTACCAGGCGCGCATGCGCGCGCCCACGTTGATCGTGACCGGGCGCACCGGCGCGTGCGGAAAGACGAAACGGATCGCCAGGCGTTCGGGTAGTCGCAGCGCCGGAACGATCGGCTCGAAATCGTGGCCGTCGGCCCCCAGGCCGTGCAGCCAGATCACCGCGGAATCGGGCCGGGTCGCGGTCTCTTGCTCGAGCACTTCGGGAAGGTCGTTCATCGGCCGATTCTAAGGGTAAGCAACGTGTCGCCCGCCGATCGCCCGCGACGCGCGATCGGGGCTGTGCTCTGCGAAGGACAGTTTCCGCCTGTTGGACAAGGTCAGCCCGATCGCTTCAACCCGATCGCCACGAGGGTTTGTCGCGCAAGCGAAGTCGCTGCAGACACCAGGGTGCGCGCGCAGATCCGCAAGCTGCAGAGCGACTGCTACGGGCACTTCCCGGCGTGTGTCGCGAAGACGCAGTTCCTGTTTTCCACCGACCCGAAGCTGCGCGGGGCGCGCTGCAACGCGCGGCACCGAATTGCCGTATTCTGGTCAGGTTTCCAATCCACCCGGAGGCTAACCATGACCATGCGAACCATCGCAATGCAGCTGCGCCAGTTCTTGTGCGCAAGCGCCACCTTGGTGGCAGCTGGCATGTTGTGCAACAGCGCGTCCGCCCAGACCCTGACGGTAGGCGTCCAGGGTTTGCCTGACACACTGGACACGAGCGTCAGCAGTTTCGCGGCGCTCAACCTCGCCTACCAGACCATGGACCCGCTGATCCTGCGTGACGACGCCGGGGAGTTGCATCCGGGGCTCGCCGAGAGCTGGCAGCCGTTGGATCCGCTGACCTGGCGCTTCAAATTGCGCGCCGGCGTCAAGTTCCATGATGGCCAGCCGTTCAGCGCGGAAGACGCCAAGTTCACGCTGGACTACATCACTGCCCCGACTTCTGTCTACGGCTCAAAGGGTCGCATCAGCCAGATCGCCAGCACCAGGGTGGTCGATCCCCTGACGCTCGAGATCAAGACCAAGGCGCCGTTCCCGACCTTGCTCAACGGCCTGTCCGATATTCCGATCGAACCCAAGCACTATGTCGAGAAGGTCGGCCGCGCCGGCATGGTCAAGGCGCCGATGGGCACCGGGCCGTTCAAGTTCGCGCGCTGGGTTCCCGCCGACCGCTATGAACTGACCGCCAATACCACGTATTGGCGCGGCGCGCCCAAGGTGGAACGCCTGGTCTTGCGCCAGATCCCGGAGGCGTCGACCCGGGTTGCGTCGCTGATCGCCGGCGAGACCCAGATCATCGAGGAGATACCGATCGACCTCGTTCCGCAGGTCGAGCAGAGCAAGGGAGTAGGCGTGGCCTCGGTCGAGTCGACCGTCGGCCTGCTCCTGACCCTGGACACCCGCAAGCCACCGTTCGACAACGTCAAGGTGCGCCGGGCGCTGAACCTTGCGGTGAACAAGCAGCTGATCCTCGACCGCATGTTGCGCGGCCAGGGCAAGTTGCTGCAGGGCCAGATGCTGACCTCGAACACCTTCGGCTTCAACCCGAAGCTCAAGCCGATCGCGTACGACCCGAAACAGGCCAAGGCGCTGCTCGTCGAGGCAGGGCAGGGCAGCGGCTTCGCCACCTCGATCACGACCCGTTCGGGCAAGTACCTGTCGGATGTCGATATCGCCAACGCGGTTGCCGGTATGTTCCTCGAGGTCGGCGTCAAGGCCGGCGTGAACGTGGTCGAACAGGGCGTGTTCTCGAAGATGGCCACAGCCAAGGACATGGGGCCCATTCACATGGTCGGCTGGTACAGTCTGGGCGACGCCGATTTCGCCGCGGTCTGGTTCACCGAGAAAAGCGGCCGCGCGTTCTGGAAGAACGACGAGTACGAGAAACTGTTCCTCGTCGCGCGTTCCACGGTCGACAGGGCGGAACGCGAAAAGGCCTACCAACGCATGATGGAAATCATGCACGACGAGGTGCCGGCGATTTTCCTGTACGGACTGCCCAGCATCTATGGCGTGAGTGGCAAGCTCAAGGGCTTTTCACCGCCGTCCGACAAGGTGCTCAGGCTGCACAAGACCGAGGTCGCCGCCAGGTGACCCCATGATCCGGGGGCGGCGTGCCTGACGAGCGCGCCGCTTGCGCGCGAACTGCGCGCGCATCGAGGTGTGCGCAAGACTACGAGGTTTACTCTTCCATGAAGACCATGAACGACGCAATGGGCAACCTGGCTGTTCTGTCGAGAGCGATCGAATCGTCGCCCTACGACGCGGTGATCGCCGGATCTCCGGAGAACGTCCGCTACACCGGCGACGTGATGATCTCCACGCAAAACGCGATTCGCGATCGCCTGGCGTTCATCGTCTGGGCCAAGGGGCGCGACCCGATCTATGTGCTGTGCCGGGTCGAGGAGGGCTATGTACGGCAGAACTCATGGATCAAGGACATTCGCGACTTCAAGGAGTTCGTCACCTCGCCGATCGACCTGCTGGCCGACGTGTTGACCGAACTCGGCCTGGCCACGGGCCGGGTCGCGATGGAACTGGAGTATCTCGGCGCCAAGTACGAGCGCCATCTGATGCAGCGGCTGCCGCGGTTGCAGGTGGAAGCTGCGGAGCCGATCTTTCATTCGGCGCGCATTCACAAGACGCCGCGTGAGGTCGCCGAAATGCAGCGCGGCTACCGGGGAACCGCCAAGGCCATGTTCGCGACCTTCATTACCGCGACCTGTGGCGAGGACGAGTTCAGCCTGTCGCGCCGCCTGGCCAACGGCATCCTCTTGTCCGGCGCCGAGACCGTCGCGTTCAATCACATCAATGCCGGACCGAATACCGGTTACCCCCATGCCTCGCCAACGGGGTACCAGCTCAAGCCCGGCGACATGCTCAAGGCCGACTCGGGCGGTTTCTATAGCGATTATTACTCCAACGTCGGGCGCACCGCGAAGATGGGCAAGCCGACCCCGAAGGAGATCGACCTGTGGAAGAAGCTGCGCGCCATCCACCATGAGATCGCAGACATGCTTCGCCCCGGGCGAAGCGGCCGAGAACTATTCGCGCGCGCGACCGAGTTGCACGCCAAACACGATATCCCCTTCCCGTACGCGCACAACGGCCACGGCATCGGCTTGTCTGTGCACGAGCACCCGCTGATCAGCCCGCACGAGGAAATGGTTTACGAGCCGGGCATGGTCTCGACCGTGGAAACGCGCGCGCGCTGGGTCGGCGAGGCGGGGTACCACATGGAAGACCTCTACCTCGTGACCGACGGCGCACCGGTGCTGTTGTCCGACGCCTTCACCAACGAAGAAATCCTGGTGGTCTGAGCTTGAAAGCGCCGGTCATCCGCCACATCCTGCGTCGGCTCCTGACCATCCCGCTGACCCTGTTTCTGGTCGCGTTCGTCGCTTTCATCGTGTTGCGGGTGACCGGCAACCCGGTCGAGATATTCCTGGACATCAACGCGACCGAGGAACAGCGCCAGATCCTGACGGCGCGCCTGCACCTGGACGAACCCTTGCTGGTTCAGTTCGGCCTGTTCATCGTCGATGTGCTGCACGGTGATTTCGGCGAGTCGCTGCAGTTCGGTTCGCAGGCCATGCCGGTCGTTCTCGACAGGCTCGGCGCGACGGTCGAACTGGTCGGCGTGGCGCTGACACTGGCCCTGGTGCTCGGCGTTTGCGCCGGGATCGCCGCCGCGATCTGGAAGGACAGCCTGGCCGACTTCACGATTTCCGGCCTCGCGGTTGCCGGCCAGTCGATGCCCAGTTTCTGGCTCGGCATCCTGCTCATACAGCTGTTCGCGCTGCATCTCAAATGGTTGCCGACTTCGGGTACCGGGGGCGTGGAACACGTGGTGCTGCCGGCGATCACCCTGGCGACCTTTCTGCTGCCGAATTTCATCCTGATCACCCGCACCGCCATGCTCGAGACGGTAAACGAGCTGTATGTCACGACGGCGCGCTCCAAGGGTGCAAGTGAAGCGGTCGTGATGTTGCGCCACGTGTTGCCCAATGCCGTCAACCCGGTACTCAGTTTCCTCGGCCTGCAGATGGGGCGCCTGATGGGCGGCTCCATCATTACGGAGGCGATCTTCGCCTGGCCCGGTGTGGGCAGCCTCATGATCAAGAGCATCTCGCAACGCGACGTACCGATCGTGATCGCCGGCATCTTCGTGATGGCTATCGCGATCGTTCTTGCCAACCTGATCGTCGACCTGTTGCAGTCGGTGGTTGATCCGCGCATCCGCATGGAATGACGCGACGACGTACCTTCGGCAATCTGTTCGACCGGCGCGTCAAGATCGGGCTGGGCGCGACGATTGTCGCCGGCGTGGTGCTGATGGCGATCCTGGCGCCGCTTCTGGCGCCGCACGACCCGTTCAAGCAGAACCTGATGTTCCGGCTGCAGCCGCCCGTGTGGTCGGAGCCCGGCAGCTGGACCTATCCGCTGGGCACCGACAACTACGGACGCGACCTGTTGTCGCGCCTGATCTACGGGTCGCGGCTGTCGATCATGGTGGGTGTTTCGGCGGCGCTCCTGTCGGCGGTGCTGGGCACGGCGCTGGGCATGCTGGCCGGCTTCAAGGGTGGTCGCCTCGAGCAGGTCATCATGCGTTTCGCCGACGCGCACCTGGCATTCCCCGAGGTGCTGCTGGCGATCCTGATCATCGCATCGATCGGCGGCAGCGCGCTCAACCTGATACTGGTGCTCGGCGTCAGCGGCTGGATGGTCTACGCGCGCGTGATGTACAACATGACCCGATCCCTGCGCGAACGTCCGTTCATCGAAGCGGCGGTATCACACGGCGCGGGCGATCTGTACATCATCGGCCGGCACATCTTTCCGCAGCTTGTTCCGGTGCTGACCGTGGTCGGCACGCTGCAAGTGGCGCAGATGATCCTGCAGGAAACCGCGTTGTCTTTCCTCGGGCTGGGTCTGCCGCCACCGACCGCGACCTGGGGCAACATGCTGGCGGAAGGCCGCGACCGGCTCTGGGTCGCACCCTGGATCGCGAATCTCTCCGGCCTTGCCATCATCATCGTGGTCTGGGGCATCAACATGCTTGGCAATGGCCTTCGCGAGCAACTCGATCCCAAGTCGCGACAGAGAAGCTGATGGCGTTGCTCGAAGTCGACGGTCTGCGCACCGTGTTTCCCGCCGACGACGGCGAGTTCGCGGCGGTGGAAGGGGCGAGTTTCAAGCTGGAGCAGGGCGAGGTGTTGGGCCTGGTCGGCGAGTCGGGTTGCGGCAAGAGCGTCACGGCGTTTTCGCTGATGCGCCTGGTGTCGGCGCCGGGCCTCGTCTCGGGCGGCTCGGTTCGCTTTGACGGGCAGGACCTGCTCGCACTCGACGCCGGCGCCATGCGCGCCGTGCGCGGCCGCCAGATGTCGATGATTTTCCAGGAGCCGCTGAGTTCGCTCAATCCGCTTTACACGATAGGCCAGCAGGTCATGGAGCCGCTGCGACTGCACACGACGCTGTCGCGCGGCGAAGCGCGCGCACGCGCGCTGGCCATGCTCGACCGGGTCTGTATTCCCGATGCTGCGCGGCGTTTCGACGACTACCCGCACCAGCTCTCCGGCGGGATGCGCCAGCGCGTGATGATCGCGATCGCACTCGTTTGCGGCCCCAGGCTGCTGATCGCCGACGAACCGACGACGGCGCTCGACGTGACGATTCAGGCGCAGATCCTCGACTTGCTGCGCCAGTTGCGCACGGACCTGGGCATGGCGATCCTGATGATCACGCACGACCTGGGTGTCGTCGCCGAAATCGCCGACAGGGTCAACGTGATGTACGCCGGGCGTATCGTCGAGTCCGCTCCGGTGGACACGCTGTTCCGGGCACCAGCGCATCCGTACACCGCGGGTTTGATGCGCAGCCGCCCGGACATCGGGGTCGCGCGCGAGCGCCTGCTGACCATCAGCGGTACCGTGCCCGCGCCGCACCAGATGCCCGCCGGTTGTCGTTTCGCACCGCGGTGCAGCCTTGCCGACGCGGCCTGCCGTGCGGCCCAACCCGAGTTGCGCGAGCTCGCACCCGAGCACACCGCGGCCTGTGTCCGTCCGCTCGCTGCGCATGTCTGAAGCCCTCGTCCAGACCATCGGACTGGCGAAACACTTCCCGGTTGCGTCGGGCATGTTCGGCAGCCGCAAGCACGGTGCGATCCGCGCCGTCGACGGCGTCGACCTGACGATCCTGCGCGGAGAGACACTCGGTCTGGTCGGCGAATCGGGTTGCGGGAAATCGACGGTCGGGCGGCTGCTGCTGCGCCTGCTGCGACCGAGCGCCGGGTCGATCCGGTTCAGCGGCGTCGACATCGCGACGCTCGAAGGCGCCGCACTGCGTGCGGTGCGCAGCCGGGCGCAGATGATCTTCCAGGATCCGTTCGGCTCGCTGAATCCGAGAATGCGGGTTTCGGAACTGATCAGCGAACCGCTGCGCATCGCCAAGCGAATGCCACCCGCCGGTTTGCGCGCGCGCGCGCTCGAGCTGATGCGCTCGGTCGGCCTGGACGCACACCACGCAGACCGGTTTGCGCACGAGTTCTCCGGTGGCCAGCGCCAGCGAATCGGGATCGCGCGCGCGTTGGCACTGGAACCCGAACTCATCGTCGCCGACGAGCCGGTCTCGGCGCTCGACGTATCGATACAGGCGCAGGTGATCAACCTGATGCAGGACCTGCAGGCGCAGTTCGGGTTGACCTATTTGTTCATCTCGCACGACCTGGGCGTCGTGCACCACCTTGCGGACCGCGTCGCGGTGATGTACCTGGGCCGCATCGTCGAAATCGCCGACAAACCCAGGCTCTACGCGAACCCGCGACACCCCTATACCCAGGCGCTGCTCTCGGCGATCCCCGTGTCGAAGCCCTGGCAGAAGGGGCAACGCACGATATTGCGCGGCGACCTGCCAAGCGCCGCCAATCCGCCCTCGGGTTGCCGCTTCCACACGCGTTGCCCGATGGCGCTCGAAGGCTGCGCACGCGAAGACCCCGCCTTGCGGACCGTCGGCGCGGGCCACGCGGTGGCGTGCCTGAGAGTCGACGAAATCGGGCACTTCCCCGGTCACCAGGAGACTACGCCATGAAGCGACCCGAAGAGGCGATCGGCAACATCGCCGGACTGCAGCAAGCCATCGACAACAGCGAGTTCGACGCGGTGCTGATCGTGTCGCCGGAGAACCTGCGATACGCCTCGGACGTGTTGTTGACCAGCCAGATCAAGATCCGCGACCGACTGACCGTTATTGTCTGGGCCAGGGGGCGCGCGCCCATCATGGTGATTTGCGTCGTCTGGGAGGCGCTGATGCGCCGTGGCACCTGGATCGAGGACCTGCGCACCTACCGCGAGTTCTACCAGCGCCCGACCGACCTGGTGGCCGAGGTGCTGCGCGAACTCAAGCTCGAAGGCGCAAGGATCGGGTACGAAGGCGAATATCTGGGCGGCGTGTACTGCGACGAATTGCGCCAGGCCTTGCCCGGCGCAGTGCTCGCGCCGTGCGACAAGCTCCTGCAGCGCGTACGCAGTTTCAAGACCACGCGCGAAATCGAACTTCTCCGACACGCTTACAACGGGACGGCAAATGCGCTGCTGGCGACGTTCCTGTCGACCGTGCCGGGACAGTCCGAGCGCAGTATCGCGCACCGGCTGTCGGACAACATCATGCGCTCCGGCGCCGATGCCGTGACGACGCTGATCTTCGGCGCGGGCTCCAATACCGGCCTGCATGTGGAGGCCGGCGACTACAGGGTGCAGGCGGGCGATATTCTCAAGAGCGATTGCGGCGGCCACTACGGCGGCTATTACTCGAACGTCGGGCGCACCGCCAAGCTGGGCGCGCTCACCGACGAGGACCGGTCGATCTGGCGCCGCCTGCGCGAGATCCAGCACGCCTTGTCGGACATGTTGCGCCCCGGGGTCAGCGGGCGCGAGATCTTCGAGCACTGCGTCGCCTTGCACCGCGAGCGCGATCTGCCGTTCGCGTTCGGCCACAACGGCCACGGCGTGGGCCTGATGATCCACGAGAATCCGCTGATCGCGCCGCACGAACACCTGGTCTACGAGGCGGGCATGGTGTCGACCGTGGAAACCAGGGTGCGCTGGCCGGGCAGAGTCGGCTACCACATGGAAGACCTGTACCTCGTCACTGACGACGGGCCGGTGCAGCTTTCGGATGCCTTCGACAACGAGGAAATCCTGGTCGTCTGAACCTGCGCTATCTTCGGGCGGTGGAGCAACGCCCAGACACGACCGTCCCGGGTACGCCGACCTTCCAATCTTCCAACCATCAAACCATCCAACACAGAGAGGCACAGATCCATGACTGCTGAAATCGAACGGCACCAATCGAACGCGCGTATGAGCAAGTTCGTGCGCTACGGCGGGGTCGTCTACCTGGCCGGCCAGACCTCGGGCGGGACCGACATCGCCGACTTCCAGGGCCAGACTCTGGAGGTACTCAAGCGCATCGACGCGCTGCTGGCAGAGGCTGGAAGCAGCCGTGCGCGCCTGCTGAGCGCGACGATCTACCTCAAGTCCATCGCCGATTTCGCAGCGATGAACGTGATCTGGGAGAAGTGGCTCGAAGGTGGGCCGGTTCCGGCGCGCACCACCGTGCAGAGTGCGCTGGCGATGGACAACCTGCTGCTCGAAATCACCGTCGTCGCGGCGGCCTGAGCGGGGCGACGCGCCCCGACCTCGGCAACGCGAAGCGCCCTCACTTTTTCCTCCGGCGCTTCGAGCGAGCACTCAGCGCCGGCAAACGATGTTCACCAGAGCCTGCCGCCGTTCGTCCCTGA
>JAHDXY010000478.1 GCA_023384005.1 Burkholderiaceae bacterium
GATGAACATCATGCGCTTTTCGATCTGCACCGCCGCGAACCAGTTGCGGTTCTCGCGCGACCAGTCGCGCACGAAGTAATCGGCTCCCAGGCGCTGCGACAGTTCGGCAGCGATCCGCGGCGCGGCGCTCATGTCCGAGGTGCGCAGTCGCACGCCGCTCACTCCGTCGACGCGAAACAGTTTGGCCGCGTCCTCGATGTTCATCAGCAGCAACGAGGTGTCGTACTCGTAGTGCCCGGACTCGAACACGCCGACGACGGTGAGCTGGCGCAGCCGCGGGATCACGCCCGCGGGCGTGAGCGTTCCCTGCGGCGCGATCAGCGCGAAGCGATCGCCCGGTTCGAGCAGGATCTGGCGCGACAGCTCGCGTCCGATCAGCACGCCGAACTCCCCGGCACGAAGCGCGGCAAGCGCCTGCGGTGCGACGTCGCGGATGAAATCGGCCACCTCGCCTTCGCGCGCGGGGTCGATGCCCCGGACCAGCACGCCGCGCACCGACTCGTCGCGCGCGAGCATCGCCTGCCCGGCGACGTAGGGCGCGCCGGCGAGAACACCCGGCTGATCGCGCGCGCGCGCGATCAGCGCCGCCGGGTCCGAGATCGGTTCGCGCCCGGCGATCACCTCGATGTGCGAGAGCACCGAGAGCATCCGGTCGCGCACTTCCTTCTGGAACCCGTTCATCACCGAGAGCACTGTGATCAGCGCCGCCACGCCAAGCGCGATTCCCGCGACCGAGAGCGTCGAGATAAACGAGATGAACCCGTTGCGCCGGCCGCTGCGGCGCCCGGCGCTGGTGTAGCGCAGTCCGATCTGCAGTTCGAAGGGAAGTGGCAAGCGTGTTCCCGGGAGTCTGAGGGTGTGCGCCGCGCCGACGGACGCGCCGCGGCCCACGAGCCGCGCGATCGACCGCCGGCACAGCCAAGGGCCGGGGCGAGTTTGCCATAGAATCCATCGGTGAAACCCGACCACGCCGATCGCCGGCGCGCGCGCCAGCGCAACGCGAGATGCCCGAACTGATCCTGCTGTGCGAGGGCGCGGCGGCGCAGCGCGACGGCGGCACCGCACCCGACGCGTTCGACTCCGCCGCGCGGTCGTTTCGCAGGTCGGTGCCGGGCACCTGGTTGCGTCGCTGTTTCGCTGCTGGGCGGGTCGTGTCCGATTCTGCCGACGACGCACCGATCGTTCGCGAATCGCCCGCCGATCGATGGCTGCGCGCGCGCCTCGGCGCCCCGGAGCACGACACGATCGAGGCCTACGGCAGCTACGCCCTCGCGAGCGACGCGCCGTCGCCTCGGTGGAGCCTCAGGCCGGCGAACGTGCTTGTCGGATTCGACCACTTGCGCCTGGCCGATCCGGACGAGCTCGAGCTCGACGCAGCCGACGCGAACGAACTGGCGGCGACGGCCGCGCCCCTGTTCGCCGAGTTCGGCTACAGGCTTCACGCGAGTGCTCCCGATCGGTGGTTCTTCACCGCGAACGAGCAGCCCCTGATCGACGCGTGCGCGTGGACCCAGGCGGCAGGACGCAGCATCGAGGCCTACATGCCCCGAGGACCCGACGCACGCCGCTGGCGCCGGCTGCTCACCGACGTGCAGATGCACTGGCACGACCATCCGGTGAACGCGCGTCGCGAACGCAACGCGCGCCCCGCGGTGAACATGCTCTGGCTCGACGGTCGCGCCACCGGCGCGCTGGCCAGCGGCCTCGGATCGGTCGTCACGGCGAATCCGGCGACCGCCGGGCTCGCACTGTGCGCTCGCGCAACCGTGCTCGACCCCGCCGATGCGCGTTCGGCGTTGGCCGGGTGCGCGGCTGCGTCCCCGGGGCGAGACCTGCTGCTCGACCTGGGGCAGTGGCGCGCCGCGCGGCGCGCCGGCGACACGCACGGCTGGGTGCGCGCC
>JAHDXY010000479.1 GCA_023384005.1 Burkholderiaceae bacterium
GCAGCCGAAGATCCACACCAGCTCGCGCGGCTTGCGGTACGAGCCGTAGAGCAGCCCTCGGAACATGTGAAGGTAGACGACGATGAAGAACGCCGACGCCCCGGTCGAGTGCATGTAGCGGATCAGCCAGCCGTAAGGCACGTCGCGCATGATGTACTCGACGCTGGCGAACGCGACCGGCACGCCAGCGGCGTTGAGCGACGCGTCGGGCTTGTAGTGCATCGTGAGCAGGATGCCGGTCAGGATCTGGACGACCAGCATCAAGATCGCCAGCGAGCCGAAGAAGTACCAGAAGTTGAAATTCATCGGCGCGTAGTACTCGGACAGGTGCGCCTTCCAGGTAGCGGTGAGCGGGAAACGCGCATCGACCCAGGCCAGGCCCTTTTGCCAGGCGGGCGCGTTCTCGGGGAGTTGTTGTTCGACAGCCATCGTTCTTTCGCTCCGGGTAGGGCCTCAGGCCTTCTTGTCTTCGCCGACCAGCAGCCTGGTGTCCGACAGGTACATGTGCGGGGGCACCTCGAGGTTGTCGGGCGCCGGCATGTTCTTGTAGACCCGACCCGAGAGGTCGAAGAACGAGCCGTGGCACGGGCACAGGAAACCGCCCGGCCAGTCGTCCGGCAGCGACGGCTGCGCGCCGGGCTGGAACTTCTCGATCGGCGAGCAGCCGAGGTGGGTGCAGATCCCGACCACGACCAGCGTTTCGGCCTTGATCGAGCGGTGCCCGTTCCTGGCGTACTCGGGAGTCGGATACGCGGTGCGCTTGGAGTCGGGGTCGGCGAGCTTCGCGGACATCTTGTCCAGCGTGGCGAGCATCTCGGGCGTGCGGCGCAGGATCCAGACCGGTTTTCCGCGCCATTCGACCGCGCGCATCTCACCGGGTTTGAGCGCGGAAATGTCGACCTCGACCGGGGCTCCGGCCGCGAGCGCGCGCTCGGAGGGTTGCATGCTCTTGAGAAACGGCCAGGCTACCGCGGCACTGCCGACCGCGCCCAGCGCGCAGGTCGACGCGAGGGCGATTCGCCGGGTCGGGTCTTCTGGAAAAAACGTGTCGGTCATGCTGAGGCCCAAGGAAGTTGAAGGCGGGCTGCGCCCGATGCCGACCCCGGGGCGGGGAGCGGCTTGCCGCCAGGCGCAACGTGCGATTTTAGCTTATTGCGTTGCGCCAAAGAAACCCTGCTCCGGCCGCGGACCACAAAAGGCGCTGTGCCGCTGCCGGGAAATCACGGTAGCCTTGACGCGGCGACCGGCGAGCGCGCGCGAATCGTGCGTGTTCGCCTGCGCCGCTACGGTCTACAACTCGACAACGGCAGGGAGAAAAGATGGGAATGGTGACGGAGTTCAAGTCCTTCGCGATGAAGGGAAACGTGATGGACCTCGCGGTGGGCGTGATCATCGGAGCGGCGTTCGGAAAGATCGTCGATTCGCTGGTCGGCGACATCGTGATGCCGGTCGTTTCGGCGATTCTCGGCGGCAAGATCGACTTCAGCAGCTTCCTTTTCGCGCTCGGCGAGGTCCCCGCGGGCACCCCGATGACGCTCGACGCGCTGAAAAAGGCCGGCGTACCGGTGTTCGCCTATGGCAACTTCATCACGATCGCGATCAACTTCGTCCTTCTCGCGCTGGTGATCTTCCTGATGGTGCGGATGATCAACCGCTGGAAGCGCGACGAACCCGCAGCGCCGCCGGCGCCACCCGCACCGTCGCCCACCGAGTCGCTGCTCGGCGAGATCCGTGATCTGCTGAAGAAGGCCTGAGCGCGACGCCGCCGCCCGATACCCGGTCCGCTCAGACCGGGTTCGGATCGTCGACGTAGCGATGCGCGATCCCGAAGCGCGCGGCGAGGTGCTCGCCGAGCGCCTGCACGCCGAAGCGCTCGGTCGC
>JAHDXY010000088.1:0-12302 GCA_023384005.1 Burkholderiaceae bacterium
TCCGTCGTCGCACTACGTGACGCCGCGCGCGACGATCCTGCGCGCGCTCGAGACGATCAAGGTCGAACTGCGCGAGCGGCTCGAGGAACTGCGCGCCGCGGGCAAGCTGCTCGAGGCGCAGCGGCTCGAGCAGCGCACCCGCTTCGACATCGAGATGATGCAGGAACTGGGCTTCTGCAAGGGCATCGAGAACTACACGCGCCACCTCTCCGGCGCCGAGCCGGGCGAGCCGCCGCCGACGCTGGTCGACTACCTGCCCGAGGACGCACTGATGGTGATCGACGAGAGCCACGTCACGATCGGCCAGCTCGGCGGCATGTATCGCGGCGATCGCTCGCGCAAGGAGACGCTGGTCGAGTACGGGTTCCGCCTGCCTTCCGCGCTGGACAACCGCCCGCTGAAGTTCGAGGAATTCGAGTCGAAAGTGCGCCAGTGCATCTTCGTGTCCGCGACGCCGGCCGATTACGAGGCGGCGCAGTCCGGGCAGGTGGTCGAACAGGTCGTGCGCCCGACCGGCCTGATCGACCCTCCGGTGCAAGTGCGTCCGGCGACCTCGCAGGTCGACGATGTCCTGTCCGAGATCAAGCTCAGGGCCGAGCTCGGTGAAAGGGTGCTGGTCACGACGCTGACCAAACGCATGGCCGAGGACCTCACCGACTTCCTCGCGGAACACGGCGTGCGGGTGCGTTACCTGCACTCGGACGTGGAAACGGTCGAGCGGGTCGAGATCATCCGCGACCTGCGTCTGGGCGTATTCGACGTACTGGTCGGGATCAACCTGCTGCGCGAAGGGCTCGACCTGCCGGAAGTGTCGCTGGTCGCGATCCTCGACGCCGACAAGGAGGGTTTCCTGCGCTCGGAGCGCAGCCTGATCCAGACGATCGGGCGCGCCGCGCGAAACCTCAACGGCGCGGCGATCCTCTACGCCGATCGCGTGACCAGCTCGATGCGCCGCGCGATCGACGAGACGACGCGGCGGCGCAACAGGCAGATCAGCTACAACGCCGAGCGCGGCATCGTGCCGCGCGGCGTGATCAAGCAGGTGCGCGACATGATCGACGGCGTGTTCGACGCGCAGGGAGCGCGCCAGGAGCTCAAGGTCGCCGAGCACCAGCAGCGCTACGAGGCGATGGACGAGAAGGACGCTGCGCGCGAGATCAGGCGGCTCGAGAAGACGATGTTCGAGCACGCGCGCAACCTCGAGTTCGAAAAGGCCGCGCAGGTGCGCGACCAGCTCGCATCTCTGAAACAACAGGTTTTTGGGGCGAACGGCAATGACAACGTGGTTCCGTTCGTGGCTGATCGCGCTGCGTAGGCTCCGGCCTGGCAGCGCGTACAAGAGTTCAACTACTTCGTCGGAAATTGAAATGGGCAAAAGGGAACCGATCTCTCTCGCAATGAACACCCGGGTGCTGTTCGTGTGCATGGGCAACATCTGCCGCTCGCCGATGGCCGAGGGGGTGTTTCGCCAGCTCGTGCGCCAGGCTGGCCTCGAGGACGTGGTCAAGGTCACGTCGGCCGGGACGCACGCGTTTCACGCCGGCGAGAGTCCGGACAAGCGCGCGCAGGCGGCGATGCTCAAGCGCGGCTACGACATCTCCGACCTGAAGGCGGCGAAGGTTTCGGACAACGCCTGCGACGAGTTCGACATGATCCTCGCGATGGACTGGGACAACCTGCAGGCCTTGCAGCACGCGTTTCCGAAGCGCGCCCACCACAAGCTGCAGTTGCTGATGCGCTTCGCCACCGAGCACGAAACCGCAACGATCCCGGACCCGTACTACGGCAACGCGCAGGGCTTCGAGCAGGTGCTCGACTACATCGAGGACGCCTGCGCCGGCCTGCTCGACGTCGCCAAGCGCCGCGCGACGCAGGTCGCCGCCGCCTGACCGGGCGCTGCCTCAGAAGCGTTTCATCAGCGCGAGCAGGCGTCGTGCGATCGGCCGGTACGGGGGCATGAACAGGCCCATTGCGTTGAGCGGCGACTGCCGGAACACCGGAGTGAGCTTGCTCATCGTGTCGAAGCCCCACTTGCCGTGGTAGTGCCCCATCCCGGAGGGGCCGATTCCGCCGAACGGTAGCGTTTCCTGCGCGACGTGAGCCAGCGTCTCGTTCACGCAGGCTCCGCCGACGTGGGTTTGCTGCAGCGCCCACTCGCTGCGCGCGCGATCGTTGTCGAACCAGTACAGCGCCAGCGGATGCGGCCGCTCGTTGATGAACGCGACCGCATCCTCGGGCCGCTCGTACGGTATGACCGGCAGGATCGGCCCGAAGATCTCTTCGCGCATCAGCGCGAGCGACATCGGCGGATCGACGACCGCGACCGGCGCCATCCGGTGCGCGGCGTCGTCGCGCGGCGGCCGGGCAAACAGGTCGACCGTTCTCGTGCCGGCGGCGCGCGCCTCGTCCAGGTACCCGACCAGCCTTGCGTACTGCCGTTGGTCGATCACGCTGCAATAATCGCTGTCGGCGAGACCTGCCGGATACATCCGCCGCGCCTGCGCGCCCGCCTCGGCGACGAAGGCGTCGACCGAGCCGCGCGGCACCAGCACGTAGTCGGGCGCGATGCAGGTCTGCCCGCAGTTAAGCAGCTTGCCCGCCAGGATCCTCGCGACCGCTTTCGGTACCGGATAACCGGGCGTGACCACGGTCGGGGATTTGCCGCCGAGCTCCAGGGTGACCGGCGTGAGGTTGGCGCTCGCCGCGGCCATCACCTTGCGACCGACAGCCGTTGAACCGGTGAACACCAGATGGTCGAAGGGCAGCGCCGAGAACGCGGCGCCCACCTCGGCGCCGCCCAGGATCACCGACACCTCGTCGGGCCGGAAGAGCCCGGCCACGAGCCGCTGCATCAGCAGGGCGAACTCGGGCGTGTACTCGGAGAGCTTGAGCATTGCGCGATTGCCCGCGGCCAGCGCGCCGGCCAGCGGGCCGATCGCCAGGTACAGCGGGTAGTTCCAGGGCACGATGATTCCGACCACGCCCAGCGGACGCGGCATGACGTGAGCGCGTGCCGGAAGGAACCACTTCGACACCCAGGCGCCGCGCGGCTTCATCCATCGCCGCGCGCCGCGCGACACGGACCGGATCTCGGACAGGCTGGGAAAGACCTCGGCGATCTGGGTTTCGATCGGCGGCCGGCCGCCGAAATCGGCGTCAATCGCGGCTTCGATCCGCGCTTCGTTCTCGCGCACCAGGCGCTCGAGCCTGCGCAGCCGGTCGCGCCTGAGCTCCCATTCGGGAAACGGTGCGTCGCGGTGCGCGCTGCGCTGGGTCTGGAATACGCTCTCGAGCCCGAAGGGGCCGTCGCTCTGGTTCATTTCGCGGGCCTCTGGGATCCGGTTCCCGCCGATGGTACTGCAAGCGCGCCCGCGCCCCGAACAGGCTGCTAATCTGCGCGAGGCGAACCCCGCGAGACCTGCGCGAGGCTGCGGGCGAGGCGAAGCCCGCGAAAGCTGCGCGATGCCGCGCACGCGACGAACAAGGAGATTGCGATGCTGCATCCGCTCAACGTCCCCGGCGGCGACGCGGCGAGGCCGTTCGCCAACGGAAAGGTGGTGACCGCGCGCGAGGCGGTGCTGCTGATCCGCGACGGCGACACGATCGCCACTGGCGGTTTCGTCGGGATCGGTTTCGCGGAGAACATCGCGGTCGCACTCGAGGCGCGGTTCCTGGAGACCTCTGAGCGCGACACCGACGGGATCGGCGAGCCCTCGAACCTGACGCTGGTCTACGCCGCCGGACAGGGCGACGGAAAGTCCCGCGGGCTGAACCACTTCGGCCACCCGGGGCTGGTCAAGCGCGTGATCGGCGGGCACTGGGGACTGGTGCCGACGCTGCAGCAGCTCGCGATCTCGAACCAGATCGAGGCCTACAACCTTCCCCAGGGCGTGATCTCGCAGCTCTTTCGCGACATCGCCGCGGGCAAGCCCGGGCACCTGTCGCGGGTCGGGCTCGATACCTTCGTCGACCCCAGGCTTGGCGGCGGGCGGATCAACGCGCGCACTACCGAGGAGCTGGTGCGGCTGATCGAACTCGACGGCGAGCAGGTGCTGCTCTATCGCGCCTTTCCGATCAACGTCGGGATCGTGCGCGGCACGACCGCCGACGCCGACGGCAACGTGACGATGGAGCGCGAGGCGCTCACCCTCGAAGTACTGGCGATCGCGATGGCCGCGCGAAACTCCGGCGGACTGGTGATCGTCCAGGTCGAGCGCATCGCCGAGCGCGGCACGCTGAACCCGCGCCAGGTGAAGATCCCGGGCATCCTGGTCGACTGCGTGGTGGTGGCCGAGAAGCCCGAATACCATATGCAGACTTTTGCCGAGGCCTACAGTCCGGCGTTCTCGGGCGAGATCCGCGTCCCGGCATCGTCGCACCGGACGATGCCGCTGGACCTGCGCAAGGTGATCGCCCGGCGCGCCGCGCTCGAACTGCGCGCCAACGCGGTGGTCAATCTCGGGATCGGCATGCCCGAGGGCATCGCCGCGGTGGCCGCGGAAGAGACGGTGATCGACCTGATCACGCTCACGGCCGAGCCGGGCGTGATCGGCGGGCTTCCCGCGGGCGGACTGAACTTCGGCGCGGCGGTCAACGCGCAGGCGATCATCGACCAGCCGAGCCAGTTCGACTTCTACGACGGCGGGGGACTGGACATCGCGTTTCTTGGTCTGGCGCAGGCCGACCGCGAAGGCAACCTCAACGTGAGCAAGTTCGGGCCGCGGCTGGCGGGAGCGGGCGGCTTCATCAACATCAGCCAGAACGCGAAGGAGGTCGTGTTCGTCGGAACCTTCATGGCGGGCGAGTCGGTCGTCGAGTTGCGCGAAGGCCGCCTCGTAATCGTTCGCGAGGGCCAGGCTCGCAAGTTCGTCGCGCAGGTCGAGCAGCGCACCTTCAGCGGCGCGTACGCGCTCTCGCGCCGCCAGCCGGTGCGCTACGTGACCGAGCGCTGCGTGTTCGAGCTCAGCGCCGGCGGACTCGAGCTGATCGAAGTCGCCCCGGGGGTCGACGTCGAGCGCGACATCCTCGCGCTGATGGACTTCGCTCCGGTGATCCGCGGCACGCCGCGCACGATGGAACCGGCGATCTTCGAAGAGGTGCCGATCGGTTTGCGCGAGCGCCTGATCGGCGTGCCGCTCGAGCAGCGCCTGTCGTACGACGCGGCCAGCAACACGTTGTTCCTGAACTTCGAGCGGCTCGAGATCGCCTCCGCGGCCGACGTCGCGCGGGTGCGCGCTCTGGTCGAGCGCGAGGTGGCCGCGGTCGGGCATCGGGTGTTCGCGGTCGTCAACTACGATCATTTCTCGCTTGCTCGCGAACTCGAGGGCGCCTGGCTCGACATGGTCAAGTCGCTTGTCGAGCGTCACTACCTCGAGGTGAGCCGCTACACGACCTCGGGGTTCCTGCGCCGCAAGCTCGGCGAGGGCTTGTCGAGCCGGGGGGTCGCCCCCCATATCTACGAGTCGGCAGCCGAGGCGCGCCGGCGGTTCGAGGGCGGTTCGTAGGCGGGCGCCGTGGCTGCCGGGCAGGGTCCGGCCACCGGTTCGGTGCGGCCACCCGGTTGCAACGCCGCCTAAAGCCGACTAAAATAGTGGGGAATCAAGAAGAGCGACCAGAAGAGCGACCGGATCGGCGCTGCATCCGCGGCGAGTTCGAGTCCGGTCGGCAGTTCACGAAGCGGGGTATCACGATGCGCTTGACAACCAAGGGACGGTTCGCGGTTACCGCGATGATCGACCTCGCGATGAGGGAACACCAGGGGCCCGTGACGCTCGCGGGGATCAGCCAGCGGCAGAAGATCTCGCTGTCGTACCTGGAACAGCTGTTCGGCAAGTTGCGCCGCCACGAGCTGGTCGAGAGCACGCGCGGCCCCGGCGGCGGGTACTCGCTCGGGCGTCCGATGAAAAACATCAGTGTCGCCGACGTGATCTTTGCGGTGGACGAGCCGGTCGACGCGACGCAGTGCGGCGGCAAGGAGAACTGCGACGACGACCGCCGCTGCATGACGCACGAGCTGTGGGCGACGCTGACCAAACGGATGGTGGACTACCTCGATTCGGTGTCGCTGGCCGAGCTGGTCGAGCGCCAGCGCGAGCGCGAGGCCGCAGAACCGGTTCAGAAGATGTCGGTGTTGCGCGAGCACCGCGACGCGCTGAACTTCCCGACGTCCACGCTGCAGCCGATCCGCGGCAACGGCACCCGCACCGCTTCCTGAGCGGCGCGTGCATCACAAGGAACAGGGAGGATCCCCGATGCTGCATCTACCCGTCTATCTCGATTACTCGGCGACCACGCCGGTCGATCCGCGTGTCGTCGACAAGATGGTCCCGTACCTGAACGAGAAGTTCGGCAACCCCGCGTCGCGAAGCCACGCCTACGGCTGGACCGCCGAGCAGGCGGTCGAGGACGCGCGCGCCCAGGTGGCAGCGCTGGTGAACTGCGACCCCAAGGAAATCGTCTGGACCTCCGGCGCCACCGAATCGATCAACCTCGCCCTGAAGGGAGCGGCGCACTTCTACCAGGAGCGCGGCAAGCACCTGATCACCGTGAAGACCGAGCACAAGGCGACGCTGGACACGATGCGCGAGCTCGAGCGCCAGGGTTTCGAGGTGAGCTACCTCGACGTCGACGCCGAGGGAATGCTCGACACCGCCACGTTCGAGCAGTCGCTTCGCAAGGACACGATCGTCGTGTCGGTGATGCTGGTGAACAACGAGATCGGGGTGATCCAGGACATCGCGGCGATCGGTGAGATCTGTCGCGCGCGCGGGATCATCTTTCACGTCGACGCCGCACAGGGCACCGGCAAGGTCCCGATCGACCTCGCGAGCCTGAAGGTCGACCTGATGTCGTTCTCGGCGCACAAGACCTACGGCCCTAAGGGTATCGGCGCCTTGTTCGTGCGCCGCAAGCCGCGCGTGCGGATCGAGGCGCAGATGCACGGCGGCGGGCACGAACGCGGCTTTCGCTCGGGCACGCTCGCGACGCACCAGATCGTTGGCATCGGCGAGGCGTTTCGCATCGCCGCCGAGGAGATGGCGGTCGAGGGCGAGCGCGTGCGCATGCTGCGCGACCGGCTCTGGAGCGGGCTGCGCGACATGGAAGAGGTCTACCTGAACGGTCACATGGACAGGCGCGTGCCGCACAACCTGAACCTGAGCTTCAACTACGTCGAGGGCGAATCGCTGATCATGGCGGTCAAGGACCTCGCGGTCTCGAGCGGGTCGGCGTGCACCTCGGCCAGCCTGGAGCCGTCGTACGTTTTGCGCGCGCTGGGTCGCAACGACGAGCTCGCGCACAGCTCGATCCGGTTCACGATCGGGCGTTTCAGCACCGAGCAGGAGATCGACTTCGCTGTCGAACTGATCAAGGTTAAAGTCGCGAAGCTGCGCGAGCTCTCGCCACTATGGGAAATGGTTCAGGAGGGCGTCGACCTCAGCACCGTGCAGTGGGCGGCGCACTGAGCGCGGCGCGACCGGCGCAAGACAACGAATTCAGCACACAGGACGGAGCGGCAAATGGCGTACAGTGAAAAGGTCATCGACCACTACGAGAACCCGCGCAACGTGGGTGCGTTCGACAAGTCCGACGGTACCGTCGGCACCGGAATGGTCGGCGCGCCGGCGTGCGGCGACGTGATGAAGCTGCAGATCAAGGTCGGCGAGTCCGGATTGATCGAGGACGCGAAGTTCAAGACCTACGGCTGCGGCTCGGCGATCGCGTCGTCGTCGCTCGTGACCGAGTGGGTCAAGGGCAAGACCCTCGATCAGGCGATGGCGATCAAGAACACCGAAATCGCACAGGAACTCGCGCTGCCGCCGGTGAAGATCCACTGCTCGATCCTCGCCGAGGACGCGATCAAGGCGGCGATCGACGACTACCGGCGCAAGCACGGCGAGGCACCGCCCGCCGAGCGCAAGGCAGCCTGAGCGAGCGGAGACCAGACAATGGCGATCACCCTGACACAGAGCGCCGCGAGCCACGTGGCGCGATTCATCCAGAAGCGCGGCAAGGGCGTGGGCCTTCGCCTCGGCGTCAAGACCACCGGATGTTCCGGCATGGCCTACGTGCTCGAATTCGTCGACACCGAGAGCGACGCGGACCAGCGCTTCGAGAGCCACGGCGTCAAGGTCTTCGTCGACCCGAAGAACCTTCCCTACGTCGACGGTACGGAGCTCGATTTCGTGCGTGAAGGCCTGAACGAGGGGTTCCGTTTCAACAACCCGAACGTCCAGGCTGAGTGCGGCTGCGGCGAGTCGTTCAACGTCTGAGCGAGGCGCGCCGGCGCGCGCCCGCGCCCGGCGGCGCGAGGGCCGCGTCGTATCGAGGGCGGCCGCGAGCCGCCCTTTTCTGTGCATGATGAAACCGATCCTTCCCAAGACGCACTTCGAACTGTTCGGTCTGCCCGAGCGTTTTTCGCTCGATCGGTCGGCGCTCGAGCTCGCCTTTCGCAAGGTGCAGGGTGCGGTGCATCCGGATCGCTTCGCAGCGGCGAGCGACGGCGAGCGCCGCGTCGCGATGCAGCTGGCCACCAACGCCAACGAGGCACTGAGGACGCTGCGCGACCCGGCGAGTCGCGCCGGTTACCTGTGCGAGCTGCACGGCGCCGAGATCGGTCTGCAGTCCAATACCGCGATGCCGCAGTCCTTCCTCGTGAGCCAGATGCAGTGGCGCGAGCGGCTGGAGGAATCGGCCGGGCAGGGCGGCGCGGCGGCGCTGGAGCGGCTGCGAGCGGACATCGCGGCCGAACGCGACGGCCTGCTCGAACGGCTCGCCGACGCGCTGGACAACCAGCGCGATTTCACCGCCGCCGCCGGGCTGGTGCGACAGCTCGCCTTCTACGACCGGCTCGGCAGCGAGATCGACGCTGCCGAAGACCGGATCCTCGGACACTGAGAGAGCGTTCTCACGATGGCACTGCTGCAGATCTCCGAACCGGGCATGTCGCCGGAGCCGCATCGCCGGCGCCTCGCGGTCGGAATCGATCTGGGCACGACGAACTCCCTGGTGGCCGCGGTGCGCCACGGCAGCGCCGAAGCGCTCGTCGACGAGGAGGGAATGATGCTGCTGCCTTCGGTCGTGCGCTACGCCGAGGACGGAAGCGTGCGGGTCGGGCAGGGCGCGGCGCGGCAGGCCTCGGTCGATGCGGTGAACACGATCGTCTCGGTCAAGCGGCTGATGGGACGCGGAATCGACGACGCGCGCGCGCAGAGGGTGCCTTACGACTTCGTCGATGCACCCGGAATGATCAAGCTGCGTACGCGCGCGGGCGACAGGAGCCCGGTGGAGGTGACGGCCGAGATCCTTCGCGTGCTGCGCCTGCGCGCCGAGCAGGCGCTCGGCGGCGAACTGGTCGGCGCGGTGATCACGGTGCCGGCGTACTTCGACGACGCCCAGCGACAGGCGACCAAGGACGCCGCCCGCCTGGCGGGCCTGGACGTTCTGCGACTGCTCAACGAGCCGACCGCGGCGGCGGTCGCCTACGGGCTGGACACTGGCGCGGAGGGCGTCTACGCGGTCTACGACCTCGGCGGCGGCACCTTCGACATCTCGATTCTCAGGCTCACGCGCGGGGTGTTCGAGGTGCTCGCGACCGGAGGCGATTCGGCGCTCGGTGGTGACGATTTCGACCGGCGCATCGTCGAGTGGGCGCTGCGCGAGACCGGCTTCGTCGACGTTCGCCCGGGCGACGCGCAGGCGGACGCGCAGTCCGACCCGATCGAGTCGGCGCGCTGCGCAGGCCAGCTCACGCCGGGCGACATCCGCGCGCTGATGGTCGAGGCGCGCCGCGCAAAGGAGGCGCTCACCCTGCACCCCGGCGCGACCTTCTCGGTGCAGTTGTCCGACGCGACACGTGTCACCTTGCCGCTGTCGGTCGAGCGCTTCGAGCACCTGACCCGCGATCTGATCGCGCGAACGCTCGCCGCAACGCGTCGCGTGCTGCGCGACGCAGGTCTTCGCCCTGATCAGGTGCAGGGCACGGTGCTGGTCGGCGGCGCGACCCGGATGCCGCAGGTGCGCCGCGCGATCGAGGAGCAGTTCGGCAAGGCGCCGCTCACCGACCTCGACCCCGACGCGGTGGTCGCACTAGGCGCCGCGGTGCAGGCGAACCTTCTGGCCGGCAACCAGGGCCCGGACGAGGACCTGCTGCTGCTCGACGTGATCCCGCTCTCGCTCGGGCTCGAGACGATGGGAGGCCTGGTCGAGCGCATCGTGCCGCGCAATTCGACGATCCCGGTCGCGCGCGCGCAGGAGTTCACCACTTTCAGGGACGGCCAGACCGCGATGGCGGTCCACGTCGTGCAGGGCGAGCGCGAACTGGTATCGGATTGCCGTTCGCTCGCGCGCTTCGAGCTGCGCGGAATCCCGCCGATGGCGGCCGGAGCGGCGCGCATCCGCGTCACCTTCCAGGTCGACGCGGACGGCCTGCTGTCGGTGAGCGCGCGCGAGCACTCGAGCGGCGTGCAGGCGTCGGTCACGGTCAAGCCTTCCTACGGCCTGTCCGACGACGAGATCGCGACGATGCTCAGGGCGTCGTTCGATTCGGCCGGCGTCGACATGAAGTTGCGCGCGCTGCGCGAGCAGCAGGTCGAGGCCGAGCGCATCGCCCTAGCGACCAGGGCGGCGCTGGCCGAGGATGGCGAACTGCTCGCGTCGGCCGAGCGCCACAAGATCGACGCCCTTCTCGCTCGACTCGATGCAGCGCGCGCTGGCGAGGACGCGGGCGCGATTCGCGCCGCGATCGACACCCTGTCGCGCGGAACAGAGGATTTCGCCGCGCGCCGGATGGACAGGTCCGTCGCGCGCGCGCTCACCGGGCGCAAGCTCGACGATCTTCGCGCCTGAAGCGGCGAGTGCCGCGCGAACGAGCCCCTGCGACACGACCAACAGCCCCCGGCGAGACGAGAGACACGACGAAGATGCCGAAGATCACGGTGCTCCCGCACGAACAGCTCTGTCCCGAGGGCAAGGTGTTCGCAGTCGAAACCGGGGCGACCCTTTGCCGCGAGATGCTCGCGCGCGGCGTCGAGATCGAACACGCCTGCGAGTTGTCCTGCGCCTGCACCACCTGTCACGTGATCGTGCGCGAGGGACTGGCTTCGTTGCCCGAGGCCGACGAGGCGGAAGAGGACATGCTCGATCGCGCCTGGGGTCTCACCTCGCAGTCGAGGTTGTCGTGCCAGCTGAAGGTCGGCACCCAGGATCTCGTGATCGAGATCCCGAAGTACACGCTGAACTACGCACGCGAGGAGCACTGAAAATGAAATGGACCGACGTGGGCGAGATCGCGATCGCGCTTGCCGACACCCATCCGCAGGTCGATCCGAAGACGATCCGATTCACCGACCTGCACCGCTGGGTCATGTCGCTGCCGGGCTTCGCGGACAACCCCGAGCGCGCCGGCGAGCGCGTGCTCGAAGCGATACAGCAGGCGTGGATCGACGAGGTCGAGTAGCGTCGCGGACAGGGGCCGCGGTCGGCGTCCTGCGTCCGGCGGCGCGCATCGGCAGCCCACACCAGTAGAACGCCGGCAATCGCCGGCTAGCGCCGCCCGGTCTTCACCGGCCGCGCGAGCCAGGCCATCGCGGCGCAAGTCCCGAGCGAGATCGCCGCGAGCAGCGAAAGCCCGGCGTGGACATTCCAGCGCTCGATCATCCAGGCGAAGAGCAGCGGCGCGAGTGCCGCCGAGACGAGGCTCGGCGCCGCGAGCCGCCCGAGCGTCCCGGCGTAGCCGGCGGTGCCGAACAGCACCAGCGGAACGGCGCCGCGCACGATCGTCACCAGGCCATTGGCCGCGCCATAGACGAAGCAGGCGATCGCGACCGGCAGCGCGGCGCCGGGGCCGAAACGCATCAACAGGATTCCCGACGCGAGCAGCGCGAGCGCGACGACGCCAACCGCGAGCGGGCTCATCCAGCGCTGCCCGAGCAGTTCCAGGAACCTCGCGGCGACCTGCGCGATGCCCTTGAGCGCGGCGATCGACACCGCGGTCGCGGCGGCCAGGCCGAGCCCTTCGAACACGACGATCAAGTGCGCCGAAAGGCTGGAAAAGACGAAGCTGTAGCCCGCCAGGATGAACGAGAACAGCAGCAGCGCGCGATCGCGTGAGTGACCCGAGAAGCGCGGGTGCGCGGCGGCCCCAGGCGAGAGCGCGCCCGGCGGTGCCGGTGTCGACCCGGGCGCGCGGGGCTTGCCGCGGCTCGCGCCGATCGCCGCGGCGCTCGCGGAACTCGCGGCGCTCGCGGAACTCGCGGAACTCGCGGAACTCGCGGAACTCGCGGAACTCGCGGAACTCGCGGAAC
>JAHDXY010000088.1:12402-14571 GCA_023384005.1 Burkholderiaceae bacterium
TCGCCCCAGCTGTTGCCGCAGCCGTGGGCGGCGCGTTCGCGCAGTGCGTGGCCGGCGCCGCGAAGCTGCGGTGCAGCGGCAGGCAGACGAGCAGATTGAGCAGCGCGTACACGGCGAGGCTCCAGCGCCAGTCGATCGTCTCGCCGAGCATGTGGCCCAGGGGCCAGAACACGGTCGAGGCGAGGCCGCCCCAGAGCGTGAGGAGCGAGATCGAGCGGCGCGCCCCCTGGCCGAAGATCGCGGCGAGCGCGGCGAAGGCCGCATCGTAGAGCGCCGCGCGCGAGGCCACGCCGAGAACCGTCCACGCCGCGAACAGCTGCACCACGGTCGTCGCCGTCGCGAGCATCAGCAGCCCCATCGCCATCAGCGCGGATCCGATCGTCATCACGCGCGCGGCGCCGTGGCGATCGATCATCTCGCCGACGCGCCGCGATGTCGCGCCGGCGACGACGAGGTTCCAGGAGAACGCCGCGAACACCAGCGACAGGCTCCAGCCGGTGTCGGCGGCGATGCGGTGCGCGAACACCGCTGGAAGGTAGAAGGTCGTGCCCCAGCCGATCAGCTGGGTGATACCCAGCGCGGTGACCGTGCCGCCCGGGAGCCTATACACTTGCACCCGGTGGCAGCGTGCGCTGGAGGCCGCGCGGGCGGGTGGGGACAGGCTCGGCTGCGGGCGCTGCGGGAACTGCTGGCGCCTGCGCGCGGGCCGCGCAATGAAGAGGATGCGGGAATGAAGGGTTCGTTCGCTGGCGTCGTGCTGATCGTGCTCGGAACGTTGTTCCTGGCTCAGAACTTCGGTCTGCTCGAGTTGAAGCCATACTGGAAATTCTGGCCGGTGATCCTGCTCGTGGTCGGCCTGTGGCTGATCGTCGGGCGGCGGCGCTGATCGCGGCGCCGGACGCGGCGCGCGCGGATCGGGAAAGCTCGCGCGCCGGCATCGTTCGACTCAGGCTTCGTGCTTGAGCGCCGGGAACAGGATCACGTCGCGGATGTTGGCGCTGTCGGTGAGCAGCATCACGAGCCGGTCGATCCCGATCCCGCAACCGCCCGTGGGCGGCATCCCGTACTCGAGTGCGCGAATGAAGTCCTCGTCGTAGTACATCGCCTCCTCGTCGCCGGCCTCCTTCGCGGCCACCTGCGCGCGCAGCCGCGCGGCCTGGTCCTCGGCGTCGTTGAGTTCCGAGAAGCCGTTGGCGATCTCGCGACCGGTGATGAACAGCTCGAAGCGCTCGGTGATTCCGGGACGAGTGTCCGATTCGCGCGCCAGCGGCGAGACCTCGACCGGGTAGTCGATGATGAAGGTCGGCGCCCACAGTTTCGCTTCGACGCTTTCCTCGAACAGTGCGAGTTGCAGCGCGCCAAGACCGGCGTTGCGGTAGCGCACGTCGCTCGTGTCCGCTCCCAGCCTGGCCAGCTCGGCGCGCAGCCACGATGCGTCGTCGAGCGCGGCGTTCGCGTACTGCGGCGCGTGCTTGCGGATTGCCGCGACGATCGTCAGGCGCTCGAAGGGTGCGTCCAGGTCGAGCGCGCGCGCCTGGTAGACGAGCGAGGCGCTGCCCGCGACGCTTCGCGCGGCGTCGCGGATCACCTGCTCGGCGAAATCCATCAGCCAGCGGTAGTCGGTGTAGGCGGCATAGAACTCCATCATCGTGAACTCGGGGTTGTGGCGCGCGCTGATCCCCTCGTTGCGGAAATTGCGGTTGATCTCGAACACGCGCTCGAAGCCGCCGACGATCAGCCGCTTCAGGTACAGCTCCGGCGCGATGCGCAGGAACATGTCCTGGTCGAGCGCGTTGTGGTGCGTGACGAAAGGCTTGGCCGCGGCGCCGCCCGGGATCGGATGAAGCATCGGTGTCTCGACCTCGAGAAAACCGCTGGCGAGCATGAAGGCGCGAATCGCCGACACGGTCCGGCTGCGCGCGACGAAAGTCTCGCGCGTGGACTCGTTCACGATCAGGTCGACGTAGCGCTGGCGGTACTTGAGTTCCTGGTCGGACAGGCCGTGGAACTTGTCCGGCAGCGGGCGCAACGCCTTGGCGAGCAGGCGCACCGAAGCGCAGCGCAGCGACAGCTCGCCCTTCATCGTCTTGAACAGCTCGCCCTCGGCCGCGACGATGTCGCCGAGGTCCCAGTGCTTGAACGCCTCGTGCGCGTCTGCGCCGATCCCTT
>JAHDXY010000089.1:0-1362 GCA_023384005.1 Burkholderiaceae bacterium
CTGAGAATGATCCACATCGGCCCCCACACACTGCGCAACAACGTCTTCGTTGCGCCGATGGCGGGCGTGACCGATCGGCCGTTCCGGCAATTGTGCAAGTCGCTCGGCGCCGGCTACGCGGTTTCCGAGATGGCGGCGTCGAACCCCAGGTTGTGGGATAGCGTGAAGACCTCGCGGCGCATCGACCACGACGGCGAAACGGAACCGCGCGCGGTACAGATCGCCGGCGCCGATCCGCAGATGATGGCCGAGGCGGCACGCTTCAATGTCGCGCGCGGCGCGCAAATCATCGACATCAACATGGGTTGCCCGGCCAAGAAGGTGTGCCGCCAGCTCTCGGGTTCGGCGCTGATGGCCGACGAAGCGCTCGCGCTGGCGATCATCGACGCGGTCGCCAACGCCGTCGACGTTCCGGTCACGGTGAAGATGCGCACCGGCCCCACGCCACAGGCGCGCAACGCGGCGCGCCTGGCGCGCGCCGCGCAGTCGGCCGGCGCCGCGATGATCACCGTGCACGGTCGCAGCCGCGCCTGCGGGTTTTCCGGGCAGGCCGAGTACGACACCATCGCCGAGGTCTGCGACGCGCTCGATATCCCGGTGGTGGCCAATGGCGACATCGACAGCCCGCACAAGGCGCGCGAGGTGCTCGCGCGCACCGGGGCCGACGCGGTGATGATCGGGCGCGCCGCGCAGGGCCGGCCGTGGATCTTCCGCGAGATCGAGCACTTCCTCGCCACTGGCGAGCAACTCGCGCCGCCCTCGCCCGAGGAAATCCGCACGCTGCTGCGCCAGCACCTGCTCGATCACTATGCGTTTCACGGCCCGTTCGTCGGCGTGCGCACCGCGCGCAAGCACGTCGGCTGGTATCTCGCGGCCGTGCCGCTTTGGGCCGATGCGCGCGGCGCATTCAATGCGCTCGAATCCCCCGAGGCGCAACTCGAAGCGATCGCCGGCGTGCTTTGCGGCGACACGCCGCCGCGCCGGGACTCCCGACCGCTTGTCGCGGCCAACGACACCAAGTACGCGCGGAGACGCCTGGCATGACGAAGCCCCAGAATATCGACGACGCAGTCACGAAGTGCCTCGAGAAGTACTTCCACGATCTCGACGGGACCCCGCCCACCGCGATCTACGACATGGTGCTGCGCGCGGTCGAGCGACCGATGCTCGAAGTCGTGATGCAGCGTGCGTCGGGCAACCAGCTGCGCGCGAGCGAGATGCTCGGCATCAATCGCAACACGCTTCGCAAGAAGCTGCAGCACTACAAGTTGCTGTAGCCCGCGCCGCCAACCGATCCCGGACCTTCGACCATGAGCTCGACCGCACTGCGCGCGCTGATCAGCGTGTCGGACAAGACAGGAA
>JAHDXY010000089.1:1372-14485 GCA_023384005.1 Burkholderiaceae bacterium
CAGCTCGTCTCCACCGGCGGAACCGCGAAACTGCTTGCCGAGGCCGGCCTGGCGGTGACCGAGGTGGCCGAGTACACCGGTTTTCCGGAGATGCTCGACGGTCGGGTGAAGACGCTGCACCCGACGATCCACGCCGGGCTGCTCGCGCGTCGCGACAGCGCCGCTCACATGCGCACGATCGACGAGCACGGCATCGGGCGAATCGACCTGCTCGTGGTCAACCTGTACCCGTTCGAGCAGACCGTGTCGCGTTCCGATTGCAGTTTCGACGACGCGATCGAGAACATCGACATCGGCGGCCCGGCGATGGTGCGTTCGGCCGCCAAGAACTGGCGCGGCGTGGCCGTGCTCACCGATTCCGGGCAGTACGCGCGCGTGCTCGACGAACTGCGTCGCGACGGCGAGGTGTGCGAAGCCACGCGATTCTCGCTCGCGGTCTCGGCGTTCAATCGCATCGCCAACTACGACGCTGCGATCAGCGACTACCTCTCGCGCGTTCAGCCCGACGGAACGCGCACCGACTTTCCGGCGCAGGCCAACGGCTGCTTCGTCAAGCTGCAGGATCTTCGCTACGGCGAGAACCCGCACCAGCGCGCAGCGTTCTATCGCGACCTGTACCCGGCGCCCGGTTCGCTGGTGAGCGCGCGACAGGTCCAGGGCAAGGAGCTGTCGTACAACAACATCGCCGACGCGGACGCGGCCTGGGAGTGCGTGAAGACCTTCGACGCGCCGGCGTGCGTGATCGTCAAGCACGCCAACCCCTGCGGCGTCGCTCTGGGACTCGACTGCGTGCAAGCCTACGCGAAGGCCTTCGCCACCGACCCGACCTCGGCCTTCGGCGGAGTCATCGCGTTCAACGAAGTGCTCGACACGGCCGCGGCCGAACAGGTCGCCAAGCAGTTCGTCGAAGTCCTGGTCGCGCCGGGCTACTCTGCCGGCGCGCTCGAGGTGTTTCGCGCCAAGCCCAACGTGCGCGTGCTGGAGATCGCGCTCGACGCGGTCGATCCGGGTGGCGGCAGCGCCTGGTCGCGCGGGCGCAACGCGCTGGACGTCAGACGCGTGGGCTCGGGCATGCTGATGCAAACGGCAGACAACCGCGAGTTGCGCCGCGACGAGCTCAACGTGGCGACCAAACGCGCGCCCACCCCGCAGCAGCTCGACGACCTGATGTTCGCGTGGCGCGTGGCCAAGTACGTGAAATCCAACGCGATCGTCTTTTGCGGCAACGGCCAGACGCTTGGCGTGGGCGCCGGGCAGATGAGCAGGGTCGACTCGGCGCGCATCGCCGCGATCAAGGCCGAGAACGCCGGGCACTCGCTCGCCGCATCGGTGGTCGCCTCGGACGCGTTCTTTCCGTTTCGCGACGGCCTCGACGTGGTGGTCGACGCCGGCGCGGTCGCGATCATCCAGCCCGGCGGTTCGGTGCGCGATGACGAGGTGATCGCCGCGGCGGACGAGCGCGGCGTCGCGATGGTGTTCACCGGCGTGCGCCACTTCCGGCACTGAGTGAGGATCCTCGGCATCGACCCGGGCCTGCGCGCGACCGGGTTCGGCGTGATCGATGCCAGCGGCTCGCGACTTCGCTACGTGGCGAGCGGCGTGATAAGGATCGCCGCCGGCGCGTTGCCGCCGCGGCTGAAGACCATCCACGACGGCGTGGCCGAGGTGATCGAGGCCTACGCCCCGGAGGTCGCGGTCGCCGAGATCGTCTTCGTCAACGTCAATCCGCAATCGACGCTGCTGCTCGGCCAGGCCCGCGGCGCGGCGATCACGACGCTGGTCGTCGCCGGACTCGCGGTGCACGAGTACACGGCGCTCCAGGTCAAGCAGGCCGTCGTCGGCACCGGGCGCGCGGCCAAGCCGCAGGTGCAGGCAATGGTGCAGCGACTCCTCGCCCTGCCCGGTTTGCCCGGCGCCGACGCCGCAGACGCGCTGGCGTGCGCGATCTGCCACGCGCACTCGGCGCGCCTGACCGGCGTCGTCGCCGACAACTCGCCCTCGGCGGCGCTGCACGGGGTGCGCGTTCGCAGGGGAAGGATGCGCTAGGCCGCGGCGGTTCGCGCCCGGCGCTGGTGTAAGCTTGCCGCGATGATCGGCCGACTCTGCGGAACGCTGCTCGAGAAGCATCCCCCGACGCTGCTCGTCGACACCAACGGGGTCGGCTACCTGGTCGACGTGCCGATGAGCACGTTCTACGACCTTCCCGCGCTGGGCGAGCGCGTCACGCTGCTCACCCAGCAGGTGGTTCGCGAGGACGCGCACCTTCTCTACGGCTTTCTCACGCCCGCCGAGCGCGATGCGTTTCGCCTGCTGATCCGCATCTCCGGCGTGGGGCCCCGCACCGCGCTCGCGGTGCTCTCCGGGATGTCGGTGGTGGAACTCGCGCAGGCCGTGACCCTGCAGGAAACCGGCAGGCTCACGCGGGTTCCGGGCATCGGCAAGAAGACCGCCGAGCGGCTGCTGCTCGAACTCAAGGGCAAGCTCGGCGCCGAGATCGACTCCCCGGGCCGGCAACTCGCGCCCGACGCCAGCGTCGACGTGATCCGCGCGTTGCTCGCGCTGGGCTACTCCGAGCGCGAGGTCTCGGCCGCAACGCGCGAGCTCGCCAAGGGCGCGGGCGTGTCCGACGGCATCAAGCAGGCGCTCAAGCTGCTCGCCAAGCCATGATCGAGCACGACCGCCTCGTCGCGCCGGCCGCAGCGTCGCCCAGGGAGGAAGCGATCGAACGCGCGCTTCGCCCCAAGCGCCTGGCAGAGTACGTCGGTCAGGTCCGTATCCGCGAGCAGCTCGACATCTTCGTGACGGCGGCGCGCAACCGCCAGGAGGCGCTCGATCACGTCCTGCTCTTCGGGCCGCCCGGGCTGGGCAAGACGACGCTGGCGCACATCATCGCCGCCGAGATGGGCGTGAACCTGCGCCAGACCTCGGGCCCGGTGCTCGAGCGCGCGGGCGACCTCGCGGCGCTGCTCACCAACCTGGAGAAGAACGACGTCCTGTTCATCGACGAGATCCATCGTCTTTCGCCGGTGGTCGAGGAGATCCTCTATCCGGCGCTGGAGGATTTCCAGATCGACATCATGATCGGCGAAGGACCGGCGGCGCGCTCGATCAAGCTCGACCTGCAGCCGTTCACGCTGGTGGGCGCGACAACTCGTGCCGGCATGCTGACCAACCCGCTGCGCGATCGCTTCGGCATCGTCGCTCGACTGGAGTTCTACACCGCGGACGAGCTCACCCGGATCGTCGAGCGCTCGGCCAGCCTTCTCGAAGCGCGGATCGAGAGCGGCGGCGCGATCGAGATCGCGCGCCGCTCGCGCGGCACGCCGCGCGTGGCCAATCGCCTGCTGCGCCGCGTGCGCGACTACGCCGAGGTGAAGGCGCAGGGCCGGATCGATTCGCCGGTCGCGGACGCCGCGCTCGCGATGCTCGACGTGGACGCGGCCGGGTTCGACGTGATGGACCGAAAGCTGCTGCTCGCCGTGATCGAGAAGTTCTCCGGCGGTCCGGTGGGGGTGGACAACCTCGCTGCGGCGATCAGCGAGGAGCGCGACACGATCGAGGACGTGCTCGAGCCCTATCTGATCCAGCAGGGCTTCCTCCAGCGAACCCCGCGCGGGCGGATCGCGACGCTCGCGGCGTACCGCCACTTCGGCATCGTTGCGCCGGGCGCGCAAAGCGCCGGCGAACTGTGGGAGGCGGACAACGGCAAGCCGTCCGCCTGAATTGGACGCGCCGAGCGACGAGGACCTGATGATCGCCTTCGCGCGGGGCGATTCGGGTGCCTTCGATACTCTCTACGAGCGGCACCGGCGCTGGCTCTATCGCGTTCTCAGGCGCCAACTTTCCGATGACGCGCGCGCCGACGACGCATTCCAGGAAACCTGGTTCTCGCTGATACGATCGGCGCCGCGCTACGCGCCCACTGCGCGATTCACCACCTGGCTCTACCTGCTCGCACGCCAGCGCATTGCCGACTCCTGGCGCGCGTCCAACCCCGAAGAGCCGCAGCTCGCGTTCAATGACGATGAGGAGTTCGCCGACGCCCGCGCGCTCGACGCGATCGTCGACGCTTCCTCGGACCCCGCGCATCTCGCGCAGCGCCGCCAACTCGCCGCCCGACTGGTCGCGGCGATCGAGCAACTGCCGCTCGCGCAGCGCGAGGCGCTGCTGCTGCACGAGGACGCGGAAATAAGCGTGGATCAGATCGCGATCGCTACCGGAAGCGATCGCGAGGCGATCAAGAGCCGGCTGCGTTACGCTCGCCAGAAGCTGTCACGATTGCTCAGGGAGGACCTGCGGTGACCGATCCGCGCACGCCGGGGCAGGGGAGCCGGCCATTGCGGCCGCTGCTCGACGAGGCGCCCGGGAACGAGCCGCCGGCCTGGCTGGACGCGAACATCCGCGCCGAGGCAGCGCGAGTGGCCGGACTCGCGCGCCAGCAAGCCGGCAAGGCGCCGCGCGCGGTGCGCTCGCGCATGCGACGTGGCTGGCTGCCGATCGGCGCGACGATGGCGGTCGCCGTGCTCGGCTTGCTGCTCGTGATCGGCACGCCGGTCCCGACTCCGGCTCCTTCACCGCAGACTCCTCCCGCGCCGGCGACAGCGCCCACGCCCACGCCCACGCCCGAATCGCGCAATGCCGCGAGCGCCGACCTGCGCCCGAAGACCCGGGATGATTCGACCGCGCCAGCGGCCGGCGCGAAAAAGGAAGGCGTCCGCGAAGAAGCCGAGGCGCGGTCCGCGCCGGCGATGCTCGGGCGCGCGCGCGAGGGCAGCGCCGAACGGGCGGCGCCCGACTCCGCCGCGAAGTGCGTCGAGCAGACCGACGAACTGCGGCGCGACCAGCGCATCGACGAGGCGAAGCGCTTGCTGCGCGCCTGCCGCGAGCGCTTTCCCGAGCACGAGTTCCCCGCCGCGTTGATTCGCGAGCTAGCCCCCTGAGGAGGTGCGCACGCCCGTTTAACCCCTTTCGAGTCCGCGCCGCGTTCAATCGGGCACACCTGCCAAAGGAGCCCGAGATGACGAATTCGCATCGATCGCCGCGCCGCGCGGCGCGCACCCTGCTCGCCGCTGCGCTGCTTGGCGCCGCCCCGCTGGCGCAGGCGTTCTGCGGTTTCTACGTCGGAAAGGCCGACGCCTCGCTGTTCAACGAAGCTTCGCAGGTGATCGTGGCGCGCGACGGAGATCGCACCGTGATCTCGATGCTCAACGACTACAAGGGCGAGCTCACCGAGTTCGCGCTGGTCGTGCCCGTGCCGCAAGTGCTCGAACGCGGCCAGGTCCGCGTCGGCGAGCGCAGGATGTTCGACCGCATCGACGCGTACTCGGCACCGCGGCTCGCCGAGTACTTCGACCCCGACCCCTGCGCGATGCGCAGGGAAAGGCGCAGCGCGCCGGCGTCGAGCGCATCGCAGGCCGAGGCGCTGGGCCGCGCGGCCGACACGGCCAAGGCGCTCGGCGTCACGGTCGAGGCCAGCTACACGGTGGGCGAGTACGACATCGTGATGCTCTCGGCGACGCAATCGGACGGCCTGCAGAGCTGGCTGGCGCAAAACGGCTACCGCATCCCGCCGGGCGCGGCCGCCGCGCTCGCGCCCTACGTGCGCCAGGGCATGAAGTTCTTCGTCGCGCGCGTGAACCTCGAGGAGCAGGCCAGGACCGGGTTCACCACGCTGCGCCCGCTGCAGTTCGCGTTCGAATCGCCCAAGTTCATGCTCCCGATGCGCCTCGGGATGATCAACGCGTCCGGCCCCCAGGACCTGATCGTCTACCTGCTCACGCGCAACGGCCGCGTCGAATCGTCGAACTATCGCACCCTCAAGCTGCCGGCGAACGTCGAGCTGCCGATCTTCGTTCGCAACGACTTCAGCCGCTTCTACCGGACGATGTTCGCCCAGCAGGCGCAGCGCGAGAACCACCGCGCGGTGTTCACCGAGTACTTCTGGGACATGAGCTGGTGCGACCCCTGCGCGGCCGACCCGCTGAGCACGAAGGAGTTGCGCGACGTGGGCGTGTTCTGGCTCGACGGCGGCGGAGAAACCTCGGGTGCGCAGCCGCCCGGCGCGGCGCCGTTCGCGCCGGCTCGCCGCACCTCGGGCGCGCAGCCGGTCAAGCTCACGCGACTGCACCTGCGCTACACCTCCGAGAGCTTTCCCGAGGACCTGATGTTCACCGAAACACGCGATCGCGCGAACTTCCAGGTGCGCTACGTGCTGCGTCATCCGTACAAGGTCGAAGCGCGCGCCTGCGATGCGGCTCCCGGCTACCTCGCCGGCCTCGTGAAGCGACAGGAGCGCGAAGCACAGACGCTTTCGAACCTCACAGGGTGGAACATCACCGAAGTGCGCACCCGCGCCGGCCTGGGCGCCCCGGGCGAGCGCGATGGCGACGGCAGCCCGTGGTGGCGCCGGCTGTGGCCTGAGGCTTCGGCGGACAGGGGATGAACGTGAAGCCGCGCGCGATCGACCCGAGGGTGGTGCAGATCGTTTTGCTCGGCGCCTTCCTGACGCTGGGCGTGCTGGGGCGCGATTTCGACCTGCGCTGGCAGCAGGCGGCGCTGACCTTTGCCGCTGCGATCGCGTCGCAGGCGTTCTGGCTGCGCCGCCTGGGGCTCGCGGACGTCGGCTACCTGAGCGCGATCGTCACCGGCTTCGGCCTGTCGATCCTGGTGCGTGCCGACAACCTCTGGGTGCACCCGCTGCTCGCCGCGCTCGCGATCTCGAGCAAGTTCACGCTGCGAGTCGACGGCCGCCACGTGTTCAACCCCGCCAACCTGGGCGCGGTGCTCGCCGCGTGGGTGCTGCCCGGCGCGTGGATCTCTCCCGGGCAGTGGGGCTCCGATCTCGCGGCCGGGGCGTGGTTCCTCGCGATGGGCTCGCTGGTCACCGGCCGCGCCAGGCGCCTGGACGCGGGCTGGTGCTTCCTCGCGTTCTTCATGGCGCTGGCGAGCCTGCGCGTTCTCGTGCTGGGCCAGCCGCCGGGCGTGATCGCGAACCAGGCGACCAACGGCGCGCTGCTGCTGTTCGCGTTCTTCATGATCTCCGACCCGATGACGACGCCGCTTCACCGCCACGCCCGCGTCGGCTACTGCGCGCTGGTCGCCGCCGCGGCGTTTCTCTGGCAGTACCTGCTCTTCGCGCCGCACGCGCTGGTGAGCGCGCTGTTCCTGCTCAGCCCGGTCGTCGTCTGGCTCAACCGCCGCCTGCCCGCCGCCGGCTACCGCTGGCGCGCGGCCGGCGGCGGCGACGCCGGGTCACAGGCCGGGGGCGAAGGCGCCGGGTCGCGGGCCGGGGGCGAAGGCGCCGGGTCGCAGGCCGGGGCGAAGCAGTTGCTAGAATCGGGCCGGTGAACCAGCGTGACACCAGGTGAGCGAACGCCAGATCAGCCTGCCGGAGCTGCGCGGCGCAGCGCCGCCCGCGTTCGAGATGCGCGTGCGCGTCTACTACGAGGACACCGACGCGGGCGGAATCGTTTACTACGCCAACTACTTACGCTACTTCGAGCGCGCGCGCACCGACTGGTTGCGCGCGCTCGGGGCCGTTCACTCCGAGATCGACCGCGACCACGGGCTGGTGCTTGTCGTCAAGGACATGGCGATCGACTACCTCGCCCCGGCGCGGCTGGACGACGAGCTGCTCGTCGACGTGCGCGTGCTCGAGGCGCGACGCGCCTCGCTACGGCTGGCGCAATCGGCGCGCGACGCCACGAGCGGCGCGGCGCGGGTGATATCGTCGGTCCGGGTCGCAGCGATCGACCGCGCGAGCGGGCGCGCGACCGGATTTCCGCGCTGGCTGTCGCAGGCCGTCGCGGCCGAACACTGAAACGGGGAGTCGCAGCGCTTGCACACCGACATGTCGATCGTCTCGCTGGTGCTCAACGCGAGCGTACTGGTCCAGCTCGTGATGGCGCTGCTCGCGCTGGTGTCGATCGCGTCGTGGACGACGATCTTTCGCAAGTGGTACCAGATCCGCGACGCGCGCGGCGCCACCGACGAGTTCGAAGCCGATTTCTGGAAGGACCGCGATCTCGGCACGCTGTTCCAGCAGTTGCGCGAGGGCAAGCGCGACTCGGGTTCGCTCGCGCGGATCTTCGAGTCCGGGATGGCCGAGTTCCTCAAGACCCGCCAGCAAAAACCGGGGGAAGTCGGCGCGATGCTCGACGGCGCGCGCCGCTCGATGCGCGCGGCCTACCAGCGCGAGATGGACGCGCTCGAGGCGAGCCTAGCCTTTCTCGCGTCCACCGGATCGGTGAGTCCGTACATCGGCCTGTTCGGCACGGTGTGGGGCATCATGAACGCGTTTCGCGGCCTCGCCAACGTGCAGCAGGCCACGCTCGCCGCGGTCGCGCCGGGCATCGCCGAGGCGCTGGTCGCCACCGCGATCGGCCTGTTCGCCGCGATTCCGCGCTCGCTACCCCGTGGTTCGCTTGGCGGGTTGCGCGGGCGCCCGCGCGCGCCGGGCCGGGGCTGATCGTGCCGTCGGTGGGAGGACGCTCGCGCGCTGGACGCGGTCGGCGCCTGGTCAACGAGATCAACGTCGTGCCGTACATCGACGTGATGCTGGTTCTGCTGGTGATCTTCATGGTGACCGCTCCGCTGCTTCCCCCGGGCGCGATCGAATTGCCCAGTGCCGGCAAGAGCACCGCGCCGCCGGACGCGTACATCGAGGTGGTCGTGCGCGCCGACGGCGAGCTGCGCTTGCGCAGCGTCAATCGCGGCGACAGCGAAGAAGTGCGGATCACGCGCCGCGAACTCGCCGCGACGATCGCGCCGCTTCGCGCGAAGGCCGACCTCCCGGTCGTGATCAGCGCGGACAAGGCGGTGCGCTACGAGTCGGTGATCGAAGTGATGAACGAACTGCAGCGCATGAACGTGAGCCGGGTCGCGCTGCTGGTCAAGCCGGGAACCTGAGCGGTGCGCACGCGATCGACCGGCAGCGCGAGGAGCAAGCCGTCGTGAGCGGGGCCACGGCCGCATTCGCGCCCCCGGCGCCCCCGCCGGGGATGCGCCACGGCGTGCGCGCCTTCGTCTTCGCGCTCGCGGTGCACCTGCTGCTGCTGCTGATGCTGGTGATCGGCATCAGCTGGCAGTCGCAGCGCCCGGTGGCGGTGCAGGCCGAACTGTGGACGCCCGCGATGCTCGCGCCGGTCGATCCGCCGGCGCCGCCGCCTCGCGCCCCGATTCCCGCGCCGCAGGCCCCGCCCACCGAGCCTGCTCCTGCGATAGCCGTGCCCCCTCCCCGACCCGCGCCGGTCGAAACGCCCGCGCCGGTCAAGCCCGACATCAAGATCGAGCAGGAGCGCAAGGCGGCCGAGGAAAAGCGATTGATGGAGGAAAGACGGCTCGCCGAGCAGCGCCTCGCCGAAGAACTGCGACTGGCCGAGCAGCAGCAACTCGCCGAGCAAAAGCGTCTCGCCGATGAACAGCGCGCGGCACAACGCAGGCGCGTCGCCGAAGAAGCGAAGGCGGCAGAAGCGAAGAGAATCGCCGAAGCGAAGAAGCTCGCCGAAGCGAAGAAGATCGAAGAAGCGAAGAAGCTCGCCGAAGCGAAGAAGGCCGAAGAGGCGAAGAAGATCGAAGAGGCAAAGAAGGCCGCCGAAGCGAAGAAGGCCGCGGAAGCGAAGAAACTCGCCGAAACGAAGAAAGCCGAAGAAGCGAGGAAAGCGGCCGAAGCGAAGAAACTCGCCGAGGAGAAGAAGGCCGAGGCGGCGAAGAAGCAGGCCCAAGAGCAAGCCGCCGCGCAGGAGGCGCGCAACGAAGAGCACGTGCGCCAGCTGATGTCGCAGGCAGGCAAGGCGCCCGAGCGCGCAGCGACGGCGCCCTCGATCGGCGCCACGGTCGGGGCGTCTTCCGGTGGCGCCGCGGGCGCGGCCGAGGGCGAGTACGTCGGCCGCCTCTCCTCGTTGCTGCGAGCGAATACCGTGTACGCGATTCCGACGAACCTGCTCGGCAATCCGAAGGCGGTGTTCATGGTGACGGTGAATCCGGACTGCTCGATCGCGAAGGTGCGCCTCACGCGCTCGAGCGGAGTCGCGGCGTGGGACGAGGCCGCCGAGCGGGGAATCAAGCGCACCGATCCGATGCCGCGCAAACCCGACGGGAGCTGCCCGCCCGAGATCGAGATCTCGCGCGGCCCGCGCGACGATCGCTGAGCCGGCCCACCCTCACCGTCCGGTCAACGCGCACCGATGCCCGCTCGTTATAATCCCCCGATGACATCCCGCCGCAACTTCCTCGTGCGGCTGCTTCTGCCGATCGTCGCCGCGGCGCTCGTTCCCTGCGCCATCGCACGCGCACAGGTGCGCGTCGACGTTTCGGGCGTCGGAGCGGCCCAGTATCCGATCGCCGTCGCCGGTTTCGTGAGCGACGGCAGCGCCACGATCGACGTCGCCGACCTGGTGCGAGCCGACCTCGCGCGCAGCGGCGCGTTCCGGCTGATCGACGCGCAGGCGACGCTGTCCGAAACCGCGACGCTGGATTTCGCGGGGCTGCGCGCGCGCGGCGCCGACGCGGCGCTGACCGGGTCGGTCGCGAGACTCGCCGACGGGCGCTTCGACGTGCGGTTCCGGCTCAACGACGTCGTTCGCCAGGCGTCGCTCGGCGGCGAGTCGGTGCTCGCCGCCCCGAACGACCTTCGCTACGCGGCGCATCGCGTCGCCGACTGGGTGTTCGAGAAGCTCACCGGCGAGAAAGGGATCTTCTCCACCCGCATCGCTTTCGTGACCAAGCAGGGCGCAAGGCATCGGCTCAACGTCGCCGACTGGGACGGCGAGAACGTGCTCACGCCGCTCGATTCGGCCGAACCGATCATCTCGCCCTCATGGTCGCCCGACGGCACCCGGCTCGCCTACGTTTCCTTCGAGAGCAGGAAACCGGTGGTCTACGTTCACACGCTGGCAAGCGGACGACGCACCGCGGTGGCGAACTTCCGCGGCAGCAACAGTGCGCCAGCGTGGTCTCCCGACGGCACCACGCTTGCGGTGGCGCTCACGCGCGACGGCCTCTCGCAGGTCTACCTGATCAATTCGGACGGCACCGGCACGCCGCGCAGGCTCACCACCTCGGCCGGAATCGACACCGAACCGGTGTTCGCACCCGACGGGCGCAACCTCTACTTCACCTCCGACCGCGGAGGCTCGCCACAGATCTACCGGATGTCGGTCAGCGGCGGCGACCCGGTGCGCATGACCTTCTCGTCGCCCTACAACGTCAGTCCGCGCGTCAGTCCGGACGGGCGAACGCTGGCCTTCGTCACGCGACGCGACGGGCGCTTCCTGATCGCGGCGAGAAACCTCGCCGACGGCACCGAGCAACTGATCTCCGACGGCGGGCGCGAGGAATCGCCGAGCTTCTCGCCCAACGGGCGCTGGATCATGTACGCGACGCAGTTCAACGGGCGCGACTCGCTGATGGCGGTGTCGGTCGACGGGCGCGTCAAGCAGCGTCTGACGTCGGCGCTCAACGACATCCGCGAGCCGACCTGGGGACCGTTCCCGAAATGACCGGAACACGCGCTGCAGCACGGCGCGTGCCCGGACCGAAACGAATTCGAAAGGAGTTACGATGACCCGAACCATGCGACTGCTTCTGGCTGCCGGATGCGCGCTCGCGATCGCGGGATGCGCTTCGAGCGTGAAACTGGACGAGGCCGGCACCGCGCCGATCGAGGACAAATCGGCAACGGCGGGCGCCGGCGCGGGCGCGGCCGCAGCCGCGGGCGCCGGATCGGGTGCGACGGTCGGCGCGGCGGGTGCGGGGTCGGCCGACGGGCGCCAGATCGCGCCAGTCACCACCGGTTCGCAGGATCCGCTCTCCGATCCCTCCAGTCCGCTGGCCAAGCGCAGCATCTACTTCGAGTTCGACAGCTTCACCGTCGCCGACACGTACCGGGCGACGATCGAGGCGCACGCCCGCTATCTCGCCTCGAACGCGCAACGTCGCGTGGTCATCCAGGGCAACGCGGACGACCGCGGCAGCCGCGAGTACAACCTCGCGCTCGGACAAAAGCGCTCCGAGGCGGTGCGCAAGGCGCTCGGCGCGCTCGGCGTGGCCGAGAACCAGGTCGAGGCGGTGAGCTTCGGCGAAGAGAAGCCGCGCGCCACCGGCACCGACGAGGCTTCGTGGGCCGAGAACCGGCGCGCCGACCTGGTCTATCAGTGAAGCTGAGTGTTCGTACCCTCGCGGCCGCCGCGCTCGCCGCGGCCGCCGCGCTCGCGGTCGCGCCGGCGCACGCGCTGTTCGAGGACGACGAGGCGCGCAAGGCGATCATCCAGCTGCGCGGCAAGGTCGAGCTGCAGGACCGCGACAACCGGGCGCGAATCGACGAGCTCGCGCTGATGATCGAGCAGCGCAGCAAGCTGCTCGCCGAGCGGATCGACCGCCTCGAGCAGATGGCGCGAGGCCAGCTCGAGCTGCAAAGCCAGATCGACGCGCTGCGCCAGGATCTCGCCAAGCTGCGCGGAACGCTCGAGGTGCAGACCAACGAGCTCGCGCTCGCGCAGCGTCGCCAGCGCGAGATGGCGTCGGAGATCGACGCCCGGATCAAGCCCTTCGAACCGATGCAGGCGCAGATCGACGACAAGGCGGTGAACGTCGAGCCGGCCGAGAAGCGCAGTTTCGACGGATCGCTCGCGCTGTTTCGTGCCGGCGACTTCGCCGGCGCGGTCTCAGGGTTCCAGCATCTGCGGCTGCTCTGGCCCGAGAGCCCCTACACGCCGGGTGCGCTGTTCTGGAGCGGAAGCGCGCAATTCGCCCTGAAGGACTACAAGGCGGCGATCGCGACCAACCAGGCGATGCTCGCGCGTTTTCCCGAGCACCCTCGCAGCGCGGACGCGATGCTCAACCTCGGGCTCGCGCAGCTCGAATCGGGCGACAAGCGCGCGGCGCTCGCCACGCTGGAAACCGTCGCCCAGAAGTACGCCGAATCGCAGGCCGGGCGCATCGCGAAGCACCGGCTCACGACGATCCGCTGAACGGCGTCGCGCTGAGCGCGGCCCGATTTGACCCGGCTTGGCCTACAGCATAAAATTGCGAGCTTTCCTGCGGCGGGTCGTTAGCTCAGCTGGTAGAGCAGCGGACTTTTAATCCGTTGGTCGCTGGTTCGAATCCAGCACGGCC
>JAHDXY010000480.1:0-421 GCA_023384005.1 Burkholderiaceae bacterium
CAGCAGGTGGAAGCATTGCCCGTGGCCTATCAGCAGCAGTTTCGCCAGTCGATGGGAAATCTGTTCATGCAGCGCGAGGAACAGCGTTACGACGAGTACCTTTCGCTCGACAAGGTGGAGCGCAAGAAGTATCTCGACAAGGTAATTGCCGAGGGCGAACAGCGCCGCAAGCAGTGGGAAGCTCGACGCAAGCAGATGGAAGCCGAGCGTGCCCAACAGGCAGCATCTGCCACTGCTGGCCAGACGGGCGCTGGTGCCCCGGCACCAGCAAACCGCGGCGGCTGGGGCAATCGCAGCCAGTCGGCCCGGCTGGATCGCACGTCGCCCGAACTGCGCGCCAAACGTGCCGAGTTCCGTCGCGATATGGAACAACGCCGCAAAGAACGAGGGCTTCCCGAAGGGCGCTGGGGCCGATGGTAAC
>JAHDXY010000480.1:431-1857 GCA_023384005.1 Burkholderiaceae bacterium
AACCTTCCCCGCGAAATCAACTCCCGACCCTTTTGAATAACGGATCGGCCCTGCGGAAGTTCCGAGGCCATCGTGTGTTCGGCCCGGTTCTGTCGATTCTCAGACCATCGGCTCGGGGTGGCTTGGACCAGAGCGGTGATTGTTGGTCTGGAAGATTCGAAAGCCCCAGTCAGAACGGATGAACGCATACAGGCTGCCGAGGATGATCGCCAGCACCGCCAGCACGTAGTATGTGTTGTACTGGCGGCGGAAGAAGACCAGGCCCTCGCCCGGCTCGGGGACCTGCGTGCGCTCGGCGTCCACGCTTAAGCCGTAGCGCTCCGCCAATTCTTCCACTCGCACCAGATGAATGACCGGGATGTCTCGGGCCAGGAATCGGGTCATCACCGAGTCGATGTCGCGCGCCGCCTTGGGAAGGGTGTAGTTTGGCCCGGAATGGATGAGATGCTTGCCCAGGCTTTTGCCGACGCTGGTGGTGCCGCCGCCCACGTTGATATACGCCTTGATGCGCGCGCCGGCGGCCTTCTTGCTGTACAGGTCCATTCGGCGCTGCACGCTTTGCGTAAAGGTTTCGTCGGTGTCGGGCGGAGTTACCAGCGGCAACTCGGCACGTTCGATGCCGGCCATCAGTGCGTCGAGGGTATCGGTATCCATGCCCAGTCCCCGATCTTCCACGCCGCCGAGTGAGGCCGCTGAAGAACGGAAGGAAATCAGCTCGGCATCGTTCAAGCTGCGTTCCATATCGAGCCAGAGAAAGTCTGGCAGATTGGCGCCCCATTGGCTGGCGGCGGCACTGCTGATGCCAATCGGCTTGAGCTTGAGGGTTTCGAGCGCAGCCACCACGCACACATTAATCGCCGGGAAGGAACCGGAGTAGCCGATGGCCACGGTGTCTCCCGGCTGCACGCCAATTTGCATCAGCATTTCGACAATCGCAGCGGCAAAGTTCGGATTCACCGAAAGCTGCTTGGCACGCAGCATGCCATAAGTGCTGGTGGCCGAACTCATGGCCAGGCCGATCAAACCCGATTCGGCCGGGTCGTTTTCGGGATCGATTTCCAATTCGCGGTCGAGGCGCACCTGGCGCAGATGCTCCATGCATTTGGCGGCCAGTTCGGCTGCGGCCAGCTTTTCCGGGTAGTAGCGCTGCCGGACCGGAACCTTATTGAACTCGACCCACAGCAGCCCAGCGAGCGAAATCGCGGTAATCAGCAACAGCGCAGTGCGAGAAACGTACTTGGGCCGCCAGTAAACTTTCTTCATAAAATCACGTCGGCCTCATAGGAGGACGCTCGATATTCTGCTTGCCACTTGCCACCGATCACTTGCCACGGCTTCTTCATCCGACCAACTGCTTCCCGAAGATCTGAATCATCACCAGCCGCACGACGGTAGCCGCGGTCAGCAACACACTCAAGGTTTCTAC
>JAHDXY010000090.1 GCA_023384005.1 Burkholderiaceae bacterium
ATGCCGGACTTGGTGAGTGCGTTGAAAAGGGTCGACTTGCCGACGTTGGGCAGGCCGACGATGCCGCATTTCAGGGACATTGAAGGGACCTCGGGTTAACCCATCATTCTAACGTGCCGATCGGGGGCGACGATCGGGCACAATCGCGCTCGTCGATGAACGATCCGCTGCATCAGGCGCGCGAGCACTTCCGCGCCGGCGTCGAGCACTTCGAGGCCGGTCGCCTCGACGCGGCGCTCGAGTGCTTCGAAGCCGCGCTGGCGCTCGCGCCCGGGCGGGCGTCGGTGCTCGCCAATCTGGGAATCACGCTCGCCGGCCTCGGGCGCTGGGCCGAGGCGATCGACCCGCTGCAGCGCGCTACGGCGAGCGACGCGCGCGACGCCGACGCCTGGCTCGCGCTCGGGCGCTGCCGCGCGCAACTCGGCAAGTCCGACGACGCGCTCGACGCCTTCGACCACGCGCTCGCGATCGACGCGGGCCTCGCGCAGGCCTGGAGCGAGCGCGGCAGCCTTCTGCGCGAACTGGGCCGGCTGGACGAAGCGCGAGAGAGTTACGAGCGCGCGCTGGCGCTGGGTGCCGATCGAGAACTTCATCGCTATTACCTCGCGTCGGTGAGCGGCGAGCGGGCGCCCGCCGCGCCGCCACGCGCCTATGTCGAGGCGCTGTTCGAGCAGTACGCCGGCGAGTTCGACGCGCACCTAAGGCACGCGTTGCGCTACCGCGCGCCCGAAACGCTGGTGGCGCCGCTGCTGCGCGACGCGCGGCGCTACCGGTCGGTGCTCGACCTCGGTTGTGGCAGCGGCTTGTGCGGCGCACTGATCCGACCGCTCGCGGACAAGGTGTGCGGAGTCGACCTGTCCGAGGCGATGCTCGCGCAGGCGCGCGCTCGTGCGGTGTACGACGAACTGCACCGACAGGACATCGCGGCGTTCCTCGCCGAATCGGCTCGCGGCGCCGATCTCGTGCTGGCGGCCGACGTGTTCATCTACGTGGGCGAGCTCTCGGGCGTGTTCGCGTCGGTGCGCCGGGTGCTCGTTCCCGGGGGCTGCTTCGCGCTCACTGTCGAACTGTGCGCGGACAGCGAAGACCTGCGACTGCTGCCGAGCCTGCGCTACGCGCACTCGCGTGCCTATCTGCTTAGGCTCGCGCGCGAGCACGGCTTTTCGCTACGCGAGAGCTTCGTCGCGCCCTTGCGCGAGGAGCAGCGTCGTGCGGTGGACGGTCTCTACCTCTACCTGGGCTGAGTCGCCGCGCCGTCCGGGGCGCGGGCGGCGCGATCGTGTCCGGAGCGCGTCCGGGCGCGTCTGCCCCGATCAGGCCGCAGCTGCGCCCGGCTCGATCACGTCGAGCGTCTGGCCGGCGATCGTCGACTCCTCGTCGGTCGGAACGACCCAGACGGCGATGGGCGAATCCGCAGTGCTGATCCTGGCTTCGCGCCCGCCGACCGCCGCAGCGTTGGCGGCGTCGTCGACGCGCACGCCGAGCCAGTGCAGCGACGCGCAGGCACCGGCCCGAACCGCGGCGTCGTTCTCGCCGATGCCCGCGGTGAACACCAGCGCGTCGATCCCCCCGATCGACGCTGCGAGCGCGGCGATCTCGCGCGCGAGGCGCGCGACGAAGTACTCGATCGCTTCTCGCGCCCGGGACGATTCACTGGCGCGCAGCACGCGCATGTCGTTGGACAGACCCGACAGTCCCTTGAGACCCGAATGCCGGTACAGCAGGTCCGAGATCGCGTCCGCGTCCATCTTCCGTTCCTGCATCAGCCACAGGAGCACGCCCGGGTCGATCTGTCCGCAGCGCGTTCCCATCGGCAGGCCGTCGAGTGCGGTGAACCCCATCGTCGAACTCGTCGAGCGGCCGTCGCGAAGCGCGCAAGCCGAGGCGCCGTTGCCCAGATGCGCGATCACGACCCGGCCGCGCCCGCGCAGCGGGTCGAGCTGCGCGTAGCGCTGCGCCACGTACTGGTAGGACAGGCCGTGGAAGCCGTAGCGGCGAACCCCGGCGTCGTAGTACTCGCGCGGCAACGCGAAGGTGTCCTCGACGAAGGCCTGCGTGCGGTGAAACGCCGTGTCGAAGCAGGCGACCTGCGCCGCGTGCACGAATCGCTCGCGTGCGGCGCGCAGGCACGCGATGCCGTAGGGCTGGTGCAGCGGCGCGAGCGATTGCAGCCCCTCGATCCGCGCGAGCAGCGCGTCGTCGACCGCTCGCGCCGAGGAGAACTCGGTTCCCCCGTGCACGATCCGGTGGCCGATCGCGCGAAGCCCGTCGAGCAGGCCGCGCGAATCGAGTTCGGCCAGAACGACCTGCAGCGCGGCGCGAACGTCGCGCGGCGCCGCCTCGTCGGCCCGCCATTGCCTGCGAGCGGGCTGCCCGCCGTCGCCGGTCTGGACCACCAGGCGCGCAGCCGCGCCGATGCCTTCGAGCTGGCCCCGGACGCGACAGCGGGTCGCGTCGTCCCGCAGCGGTTCGAACAGCGCGAACTTCAGCGATGACGATCCGGCGTTGAGCGTCAGTATTTGTCCGGCCACCATCGTCCTCGCCTGCCTGGGAGCACAAGGCTATCATCGCCGCCGTGTGCCGGCACTCGCGCGCAACGGACGCGCGAGGTCGGGCACGCCCCGGGGCGATACGACTCTTCTTGCGCCGGGCGACGAGGTCGATGTAGCTTTCGTTGCGGACAACCCGGGCGAGTGGCTGCAGCACTGCCACGTACTCGAGCATCACGCCGGGGGGATGGGGTTTCAGTTCAGGGTCGCGTAGGAGCAGCCAATGCCAGTGCACGCGATGGATCATTTCACCGTACTCAGCGACGACCTCGACGCGACGCGCGCCTTCTACGCGCGAATCCTCGGGCTGGTCGACGGCCCCAGACCCGATCTCGGGTTTCCCGGCGCCTGGCTGTACATCGGCGAGCGCGCGGTGTTGCACATCATCGCGGGACGCGCGGTGCCGAGCGAAAGCGCCGGCGTTCTGGACCACATGGCGTTCGGCGGAACGGGGTTGCGCGAAACGGCCGCGCTGCTCGAGGCCGAGGGCGTCGAGTACCTGCTGCGCCGCCAGGGAGCAACCGGGCCCTGGCAGCTGTTCTTTCACGACCCTTCCGGCGCCCGCGTCGAGGTCGATTTCGACGCGAGCGAGGCGCCGCCGCAGCGGCACTCCACGGGCTGATCAATCGGCCGGCTTGGGGCGCGTGTGCAGTTTCAGGGTCGCCGCGGTCATCCGCCCGGCGAGCCAGTCCGGCACGGTCGCAATCGCGCGATCGATCTCGGCGCCGATCGCCGCGCGGTCGTCCCGTGCGGGCGGGTGCAGAACGAAGTCGGCCGGGTCCTGCGCGAGGTCGAAGTTGCGAGGGTGGCCGATTCCGAGTCGCAGACGCCAGAACATCGTCGAACCGATCGCCGACTGGATGTCGCGCACGCCGTTGTGCCCGCCGTGTCCGCCACCGTGCTTGAACTTCGACTGCCCCGGCATCAGGTCGAGTTCGTCGTGCACGACGATGATCTCCTCGGGCGCGATCCGGTAGAAGTTGGCGATCGCCGCGACCGCGCGGCCCGAGCGGTTCATCAGCGTGCCCGGTTCGAGCAGCAGGACCTGCGCCCCGTGCAGCGTCGCCCTGGCGGCGGCACCGTGGAACTTCGCTTCGCGCGTCAGGCGCACGCCGGCCATCGACGCGAGCGCGTCGACGAACCAGAAACCCGCGTTGTGGCGCGTGTTCTCGTATTCGGGGCCGATGTTTCCCAGGCCGACGATCAGGCGAATTGCGGTCATCCGAGTTCCGGGCACAGGTGCCGAACGCGCGATTCTAGCGCCTGCCCGGCGGCGACCGCGGGCCGGACTTGCCGGGGCGACGACGCGCGCGGCGAACGCGGCTAGGCGAGCATGCCCAGGTCGCGCGTGGCGAAATTGCCGATGTTCGGCAGCACGGTGGGCAGTTCGGCGTCGCTCACGCCCATCCAGAGCGCCAACGTCGCCGCGTACTGGTCGACCGCGATGGTCGGCAACAGCCGACCCTGTCCGGCGTCGGTCCCGGTGCCGATGCGCACCTCGGGGAAACTGCCGTAGATCTCGCCCCCGCGCACCGCGCCGCCGACCGCGAAGTGAAACGAACCCCAGCCGTGGTCCGAGCCGTCGCCGTTGCTGGTGAGCGTGCGCCCGAAGTCCGAGGCGGTGAACAGCGTGACCTGTTCGGCCACGCCGAGCTCGGCGCTGGCGGCGTGAAACGCCGCGATCGCGCCGTCGAGCGTTGCGAGCAGCGGCGCCTGAGCGGCGATCTGGTTGTCGTGGGTGTCGAAGCCGCCGAGCGAGACCAGGAACACCTGCCTTCGCGCGCCCAGCGCGGCGCGCGCGCCGATGATCCTGGCCACCGCCTGCAACTGCGCGGCGAGGCTGGTGGCGGGAAAGGGCGTCGCCAGCGGCGCCTGGGCGCCGAGCGCCGAGGCGAGCAGCTGGTTCGCGTCGATCGAACGGCGCACGATGCTCGCGTGGTCCTGCGCGAAGAGGCCGGCGCCTTCGCTCGAGACGATCGCGCGCAGCGCCGCCGGGCCGGCGCTCGATCCGAACAGCGAATTCGCCGAGATCGCGTTGATGGCGACCGCGGTGCTGTCCCCGGTGCCGACCTGGAACTGCGCGACCTGCCTGCCCGACAACCACACCGCGTTGCCCGCCGCCGAGATGCTGGTGAAGGTGGCGTTGCCGTTGCCCGATGCGAGCAGGTCGCCGATCCGACCTCCCCAGCCCGATTGCGCTCCCTCGGCCGAGAGCGACTGCCAGACCGACTGCTGGTCGTTGTGCGAGAAAAGCTTGGGCGGAAGCGGCACCGAACGCGCCTGGTACTGCGCGAGCGTGGTGGGAACGACGATCGGTCCGACGTTCGCGACGACCGCCGCCCTGCGCTGGTCGAACAGCGACTTCACTTGGGCGAGTTGCGGCGCGAGCGCGAATCGCCTGCCCGCGCCCTGCGAAGTCCGGGGGACGATCTCGAGCAGCGTTTCGCGCGCGAGCGCGATCGGCGTGGGCGGCGCGGAACGCGCCGCGGCGTAGGCGTCGTATCCGGGCTGGTCGTAGGGGACGATCGTGTTGTAGTGATCGTTGCCGCCGAACAGGAACACGCACACCAGCGCGCGGTAGTCGTCGCCCGACTGCGCCGCGGCCTCGCCGATCGCAGCCAGGCTCAGCGCGAGCGGCGCCGCGCCGCCGGCCGCGCCGAGCACTAGCGCGCGACGCAGGAACTCGCGGCGCGACCAGCGCGACGCACGCGGCGCGCTCGCACCGGCCCGTGCCGCCTGCTGCGGGTGGTGGAACTGCGAGGCTTCGAATCGCATGATCGTTCTCCGCGCGCTGCTCAGCGCTGCGCCAGGTAGTCGGGCGAGGCGAGGGTGAGGAAGACCGCGAGCTTCGCGCGGTTCGACAGCCCGGTGGGCGACGCGGGCGAGATCGACGCGAGCGCGTCGGCGATGCGCGAGCGGGTGGCGGCGCTCATCGCGCCGTGGGTCAGCAACAGGTCTAGTCGGTCGATCAGCGCCTGCGGGTTCGACGCGAGCGCGATCTCGGCGCTGTAGTCCGGCTGGATGTCGCGCGGCGCTCCGCTCGCGGGCGCGCGCCCGGCGCCCGATGCGACCACCGACTGCATGTAGTTCAGGTAACCCGCCACCGAGGTCTCGGTCGTGATCTGGAACTCCGGCGCGACCGACCCGGCGGCGGCGAGCGCGGTGTTCGGCGGCACGTAACCGGGGCGATAGAAATTGAACACCGACGGCGAGCGCAGCGGCGATTGCGCCAGCCGCGTCGCCGGATTGTCGGTGTTGTCCATCAGGAAGCGCCCGCTTTGCGAAGCTGCGTTGAACGCGCGCATCCAGTGCGCCAGCCGCAGGACCGGTTCGCGCAGCTTGCCCGCGCCCAGGTCGGAAGCCGCCGGGACTTCGCGCGCCTCGGGGTCGAGCAGGATCGCGCGCAGCACCGCGCGCATGTCGCCGCGCACGCCGCGGTCGCTGTTCGCGAAGGCCTGCGCGACGCGAGCGACGTAGCCGGGGCTCGGATCGCTGCGCACCAGTCTCTGGATAAGTTGCCTGCCGATGAAGGGCCCGACGTTCGGGTGCGAGAACAGCGTGTCGATCGCGATTCGCAGGCTGGCGTTCGGGTCGGGCGTCGCCTGTGCCGGGATGTTCACGCCGAGGAACGACTTCTCCGAGGCGCTGTGGAACTGCGCGTAGCCCTGCATCGGCAGGATGTCGCGGTTCGGGTCGGCCGTGCCGCCGAAAAACCGGGTGTTCGACGTATCGGGACCGGCCCAGGAGAAGCCGGTGAACACCCGCGCCAGTCCGCTCACGTCGGCATTCGTATAGGTTTCGACCGGCTTGCCGGCGACCAGTCGCGTGCTGCCGTCGGGATCGAGTTCGTGCAGTCCGATCGTGAACAGCTGCATCACCTCGCGCGCGTAGTTCTCGTCCGGCACGCGCGCGCCGGAGCGGTTCGTCGCCGGCGCTTCCTTCTGGTTGCGCAGGTGCGACAGGTACAGCCCCATCATCGGGCTGCGGCTCACCGCTTCGAGCAGCGCGCGGAAGTTGCCGAAGGCGTGCTCGCCGAGCAGGTCCATGTACGCGGCCACGCCGCGTACGTTCCCGCCGACCGACGAGTCGGCCATCGACACCACGAAGATCTGTGAAAGCGCGTAGGCGACACGCTGGCGCAACTGGTCGCGCGCCGTGCTGGCGCGCCCCCAGAACGACTCGATCATCCAGTTCTGCGGGGGCTTCTGCCCCTCCTGCAGGCTCGGGACCTGCGACTCCACGTAGGCGAGGTGGCGCGTTTGCCCGGCGGCGAACTGCGCGTCGATCCACCCGGCGAAGCCCGAGGCGAGCACCTCGTCGATCGACCGTTCGGTGGGGCCGAAGCTCGCCTGCGCGAGAAAGCGCGACGCCTGCGACTTCGTGACCGGCGCCGGCGGATCACCACCGGGCGGGGGCGGGGCGTCGGGCGCGCCGCCCCCGCCGCAGCCCGCGAGCAACGCGACCGCGATCACCGCGGCCATCGTGTTGCCTCTTGCCCGACTCGATGCCATTGCCGCCTCCATCGCGATCACGGCGCGCGAATCGCGTCTTGCCGCGACTCGCTGGCGCCTCGATCCGAGGCTAACGAGCCGTGGGCGCGAGTGGAAGTGGCGAAGCTGTCAGAGATGTAACCCGCTGTAACCGGGCGCCCGCCCATAGCGAAAAACCCGCCATCGGGCGGGTTCGTCAGACGGGCGGAGAGGCCGCGCCCGCAGGGGCGCGGCCTTCGCGCTCTGGCGGATCACTTCTTGTCGGACTTCTCCGACTTCTCGGGCTTGTCGGACTTCTCGCCGGGCTCGCCCTTCTTCGCGGCGACGCCCGTCGTGACCTCGACCTCGGCCACTTCGGCGATCTCTTCCTCGATCTCCTCGGCAGGCAGCGCCACCGTCACCACAACCGGGTCCTCCTTGCCGTGCAGGATCGCCTTGACCCCCTCGGGCATCGGCAGCTCGCTCACGTGGTAGACGTCGCCGATCTCGGCGGTGGACAGGTCGAGTTCGATGAACTCGGGAAGGTAGCGCGGCAGGCAGGAGATCTGCAGCTCGTTCAGGACGTGCGTGACCACCGCGGCGCCGAGCTTGACGCCGGGCGAAACCTCCTCGTTGACGAAGTGAATCGGCACGTAGGTGGTGATCGCCTGGCCGGCCGTGACGCGCTGGAAGTCGATGTGCTGGATCTGCTGCCGGTACGGATGCCACTGCAGGTCGCGCAACAGCACGCGCTGTGCAGTTCCGTCGATTTCCATGTCCAGGATCGACGAGTGGAAACTCTCGACCTTGATCGCGTGAAACAGCGCGTTGTGGTCCAGTTCGATCGACAGCGGCTTGCCGTCTTCTCCCCCGTAGAGCACTCCCGGAACCTTGCCTGCCCTGCGCAGACGGCGGCTCGCACCCGTACCTTGCGCCTTGCGTTCGTTTGCAACGACTTTCATCGTTCGCTCCTTCTTCAGTCCCTGCGTCCGCGACCAGAGTGCAGGGGTTGCAAATGCCGGCCCGGAGTACCCGTGCCGGCGGAAATCGTTCGTCAGTCGACGAACAGCGACGACACCGAGTCGGCGCGGTTGATGCGCAGGATCGTCTCGGCGAAGATCTGCGCGCAGCTGATCACGCGGATCTTCGAACTCGAGCGCGCGTCCTTGGGCAACGGGATCGTGTCGGTGACCACCAGTTCGTCGAGCGCCGAATTCAGGATTCGGTCGACCGCTCCGCCCGAAAGCACCGCGTGCGTGCAATACGACAGCACGCGCCGCGCGCCGTGCTCCTTGAGCGCCGTGGCGGCCTTGACCAGCGTATTGGCCGTGTCGACCATGTCGTCCATGATCAGGCAGGTGCGCCCGCTCACGTCGCCGATGATGTTCATCACCTCGGCGACGTTGGCCTTCGGGCGGCGCTTGTCGATGATCGCCAGGTCGCATTCCATGCGCTTGGCGATCGCGCGTGCGCGCACGACGCCGCCGACGTCGGGCGAGACCACGACGAGGTTTTCGAACTGCTGCTTGTGGATGTCGGCGAGCAGCAGCGGCGAGGCGTAGACGTTGTCCACCGGGATGTCGAAGAAGCCCTGGATCTGGTCGGCGTGCAGGTCCATCGTCAGCACCCTGTCGACTCCGGCGATCTGGAGCATGTTCGCAACCACCTTGGCGCTGATCGCCACGCGCATCGAACGCACGCGCCTGTCCTGGCGGGCGTAGCCGAAGTACGGCAGCGCCGCGGTGATGCGCCCGGCCGACGAGCGCTTGAGCGCGTCGACCATGATCATCACTTCCATCAGGTGGTCGTTTGTCGGCGCGCAGGTGGACTGCAGCACGAAGACGTCCTTGCCGCGAACATTCTCGAGGATCTCGACCATCACCTCGCCGTCGGAGAAGCGCCCGACCGTGGCTTTGCCGAGCGGCATGTGCAGGTGCGCGGCGACCTCCGATGCCAGTCTCGGGTTGGCGCTCCCGGTGAAGATCATCAGACCCTCTGGAGACAAGCCTTCGGCGGTGCGGCGCAGTGCCTGCTGCATGGTGGGGTCCACTAGGAACTGTGGTTGACCAAGAACTGTGGTTGACCGGGAACTTTGGCCGACCGGGAACCGTGGTTGACCGGGATCAGGAAAGCTGGCTGGGGAGGAAGGATTCGAACCCTCGAATGCCGGAATCAAAATCCGGTGCCTTAACCAACTTGGCGACTCCCCAACGGTACTGCAGGCTGCCGCGCCGACGGCTTGCGCCGGTTCGAAAGCCTAATCGAACGCCCAATCGCGAAGCGGATGAACCGGTAGCGAACGTGCCACCGCGATCGCGCCCTGCGCCCTGCCCTGAAGCCGGGAACGCACGCGAGCGGCGTCGTTTTCGCTGTCTACCGGAAGAAACACGCAGGCGCCGGACCCGGTCATCCGGGCCAGCCGGGCGTCGATGCCGACCGCCCTGGCCGCCTGCCGCAACGCCGCGAGCGAACGAGCCACCCCAGAGTGCCTCGCCACCACGACCGGTTGCAGATCGTTTCGACCGCGAAACACCTGTCTGCCCCGCGAAAGACCCGAGATTTTGAGCGGTTTCGTATTCCGTGTCAATTCGGGCGCGGCGAAGACCGAGTCGGTCGCCACTCCCTGCGCCGGGGCGATCAGCACGTACCAGCGCGGCGCCAACGCGAGGTCGCGCAGCTTCTCGCCGATGCCGGTGGCGTAGGCGCTGCGCCCGTGGATGAAGAACGGAACATCAGCGCCGAGTTCGAGCGCGAGCTCGGCCAGGCGGCGACGCGGCCAGTGCAGCGACCACATCCGGTTGAGCGCGAGCAGCGTGGTCGCGGCGTCGGAACTGCCGCCACCCAGCCCGCCGCCGATCGGCAGGCGCTTGTGCACGGCGATCTCGACCCCCAGCCGGCAGCCCGAGCGGGTCGCGAGCAGTCGTGCCGCGCGCAGGCTGAGGTCGGCGTCCTCGGGTACGTCGCGAACCGGGTCGACGCGCGAGATCGCGCCATCAGCGCGCACCCGCAGCTCGATCGAATCGGCCCAGTCGATCAGTTCGAACACCGTCTCGATCAGGTGGTACCCGTCGGCGCGGCGACCGGTGACGTGCAGGAACAGGTTCAGTTTCGCCGGCGCCGGCAGGTGGCGGGCCAGCGCGATCATCCGCTGCCGGCTCCGTCGGCTTCGTCCAGGGCGAGGCGGATCGTGACCCTGCGAGGGCTGGTCGCGACGGGCTGGTGCGGCCAGTGCAGCGAAAGCCTGCGCGGAGCCTCGCCCGGCGCCCGGTCGCTCACCACCGCCCAGCCGCTGTCCACCGTGGGCGAACCTGGCTGCGCGTCGAGTTCGCCGCGCAGCCAGTGCGGCAGCCGCAGGACCGGGATCCGCCATCCGAGCACCTGCTCGGTGAGGGTTTGCGGGTCCTGCGCCTCGTAGCGCCTTCCGTCCGGGGTCTCCAGCCACGCGGCCGAGGCGCCGGCGCCGGCGCGCGCCACCGTCTGCCCGAACGGCGAGTAGATCTCCAGTTCGGTTGTTCCGTCCACTTCCTGGACCCAGAATCGACCCGACGCCCGGTCTTCGCGCGACGCATCCGCCGGGTCGGTCCATGTCGCGGCGAAGCGCCCCGACCATGCGATGACGCGCGCCGCCGCGCCCGGCGGCGCGGTGCGTGGCGTCGCGCAAGCCGCGAGCAGCGCTGCGGCCAGCATCGCGCCGGCGCCCATCAGCGTGCGACGAGCCTCGTTCGCGTCGTGTCCCTGCTCAGAACGAAACATTGAGCCGGGCGAGCGTTTCCCTGAGGATCTCGTTCTCGGGTTCCTTGGTGCGGGCGTCGCGCCAGATGCTGCGCGCCTCGTCGGTGCGCCCGAGTTTCCAGAGCACCTCTCCCAGATGCGCGGCGATCTCGGCTTCGGGGCGCAACTCGAAAGCGCGTCGCAGCGGGACGAGCGCTTCCTCGAAACGACCTCGCCGGTAGAGCACCCAGCCGAGGCTGTCGAGGATGTGCGCGTCGTCGGGCGAGATCTTCAACGCCTTCTCGATCAGCGTCTGGGCCTCTTCCAGGCGGATCTTGCGGTCGGCGAGCGAGTAGCCGAGGGCGTTGTAGGCATGCGCATGCTCGGGGCGCAACTCGATCAGGCGTCGCAGGCCGCGCTCCATCACCTCGACCCGGTCGAGCCGCTCGGCGGCCATCGCGTGGTCGTAGAGGAGTTCGGGGTTGTCCGGCATGCTCTCGAGCGCTTTTCCCAGGACCTCGAAGGCGTCGTCGTAACGCTTGCGATCGCGCAGCAACTGCGCCTCGGCGGAGATCAGCTGGACGCGCTCGCGCGTCGAGGGCACGCTGGTGCCTCGCAGCAGTTCGCGCGCCTCGTCCACCCGGTCGAGCTTGCCCAGCACCAGCGCGCGGCGCACCACGGCCGGCGCGAGCTGTTCGCCGCGGGTGATCTTCGCGAACCACTCGATCGCATCCTCCAGCCTTTTCTGGTCCTCGGCGATCTGGCCCAGGAACAGGTACGCGGGGGCGTTGTCGCGCGGAATTCCCGGCGCGAGCGCCAGGAAGCGCTTCAGGTAATCCTGGGCAACGTCGAGCTGCCGGGTCTGGTAGGCGATCTGCGCCAGCGAAAACAGGATCGGCGGGCTGTCGGGCGCGCGCTGAAGGGTGCGCTGCAACTCCCGGTAAAACGCCGGCAAGGTGCCCGTCTCCCGCGCCTTGTCGCGGCGCGCGACGATCAGCGGCTCGGCCTCTGCGAGCCGTCCGGTGGATATGCGCAACGCCTCGAGCGTCTGCGCGGCGAGCGTGGACCCGGGGGCGAATTCCTGCCACATCGCCGCGCCCTGCAGCGCACGGTCGAGCGAGCGCTCGGCCAGCGCGAGTTCGGTCGCGCGGCGAGCGAGCCGGGGATCCCGGGTTTGCTTGGCCAGCGACAGGTAGGTGACGGTGGCGCTGCCGACCTGCGCGCGTTGCGCGGCGATCTCGGCCGCGAGCAACTGGAACAGGATCTGGGAGGTCAGGTCGTTCGACGGCAGCGATTCGGCGCCGTCTTCAGCGGCCGTGCGCACGCGTGCCGCCCCGGCGGGAGGCCGCGATTGCGCCTGCGTCGGGGGGTGCGCCGGAGCGGCCTGCGCGGCGGGCTGGGCGGTGTCCGCGGAAACCGCCGAAGGCGTGGTGCCTCCCGCAGGGGTCGTACTGCGCTGCGCCTGCGTCGCAGTGGTCGCGGGTCGCGCAGCGCCGACGCCGGACGACAGATCGCCCGGCGTCGCGCCGATCCCCGTGCACCCGGCGAGGAACAGGGCCACGACGCCGACCGCGGCGCGCGCTGCGGCGGACGATGCCGCGAACGATTCATGGCGATCAAACGGCTGTTTCATTCGATGATCTTAGGTTCAATTACACTGCCCCGCAACAAACAGGTCGACCCGCGGCAGTTGCCGGGGATCGAACGCCAGGCAAGTGTCGATGCCCGAGTTGCCGGAAGTCGAAGTGGTGCGTCGCGGCCTCGCCGCGCAGCTGCGTGGCGGCACGCTTCGCCGCGTCCGGGTGCGCGAGCCTCGCCTGCGCTGGGCCGTGCCGGAGGGCCTGGACGCCGCGCTGGCCGAGAGCCGCCTGGAATCGGTCGGGAGGCGCGGAAAATACCTGCTCCTGCGGTTCGCGCAGGGCTGGCTGATCGTCCATCTGGGCATGTCCGGCAGCCTGCGTTTCCTCCCTGGCGCCTCTGCCGGGATGGCCGGCGCGCACGACCATGTCGACTTCGTCTTCGGACACGGCGTGCTGCGCCTGCACGACCCGCGCCGTTTCGGCGCCGTGCTCTGGCACCCCGCGCACGCGGGCGCGATCGAATGTCACCCGCTGCTCGCCGGCCTGGGCGTGGAACCGTTCTCGGACCGATTCGACGCTGCGCTGCTGCATCGCGCCACGCGCGGGCGCAGGGCGTCGACCAAGCAGTTGCTGCTCGCCGGGAAGATCGTCGTCGGAGTGGGCAACATCTACGCCTGCGAGAGTCTGTTTCGCGCGGCGATCCGTCCCTCGACGGCGGCGGGGCGAATCGGGCTCGCGCGATACGGGCGCCTCGCAGCGTGCATCCGCGAGACGCTCTCCGAGGCGATCGAGCGCGGCGGCAGCACGTTGCGCGACTTCGTCGGCAGCGGCGGCGAGAGCGGCTACTTCCAGCTCGACTGCGACGTCTACGGTCGCGCCGGCGACGCATGCCGAAGGTGCGGCGCGATCGTGCGGGTCGATCGCGAACACGCACGCGCGACGTACTGGTGCGCCGGCTGCCAGCACTGAAGCGCCTCTCGCACCAAAGGCCACCGCCCGGCGCGATCGATCTGCCGCGTGGCGGTCCGCGCCGCCGGCGGCGCGTCCGTCGTACGAGGTGCTGTGCTAGATTGCCCGACGAAACTGTAGCTGGAGGATCAGTCCTTGGCTGTCGCAAATCTCGGCGAACGAGTCGTTGCTTACGGCGCATGGCGGGGCCAACTGGCCGACTCGCTGCGCCGCTACGCCAGCTGGCTCGAGGGCGCCGAGTTGGGCGACGCGAGCGTGCGTTCGCGCATCGAGCGGCTGGTCGCCCGGTTGCGCGAGGATCGGCTGTCGATCGCCTTCGTGGCGGAGTTCTCGCGCGGAAAGTCCGAACTGATCAACGCGCTGTTCTTTTCGGACTACGGCCAGCGAATCGTTCCCTCGACCGCGGGGCGCACCACGATGTGCCCGACCGAGCTTCTCTACGATCCGGCGCGCCCGGCGTCGATTCGCCTGCTTCCGATCGAGTCGCGCCTGGGCGAGGAGAGCTTCGCCGAGCTGCGCGCCGACGCGTCCGCGTGGCATGAGATCGCGATCCGCCCCGGCGACGCGCAAAACGTCGCCGACGCCTTTTCGAGTGTTCGCGAAACCCGTCGCGCGCTGATCGAGCAGGCGGCCGAACTCGGGCTCTACTCGCGCGACGATCCCGACTCGCCGGTGCATCCCGACGCCGACGGCACGGTCGAGATTCCGCGATGGCGCCACGCCATCGTCAACCTTCCCGACCCGCTGCTGCAGACCGGGCTGGTGGTGATCGACACCCCGGGGCTGAACGCGATCGGCAGCGAACCCGAACTGACGCTGAACCTGATTCCGTCGGCCGACGCGGTCCTGTTCGTGCTCGCCGCCGACGCCGGCGTCACTCGCACCGACATCGACGTCTGGCGCGAGCACATCTGCCCGGCACACGACTCGGGTCGCTTCGTCGTGCTGAACAAGATCGACGGGCTCTGGGACGAACTGCGCGACGAGCCGCAGATCGACCGCGAGATCGCCCAGCAGGTCGCGTCGGTGTCGCGGATGCTCGAGCTCGAACCGCAACGGGTGTTTCCGGTCTCGGCGCAAAAAGGCCTGGTCGCGAAGATCCAGTCCGACCCGGCGCTCCTGCGTCGCAGCCGGCTGCCCGAACTCGAGCACGCGCTGTCGACCGAGCTCGTTCCGCGCC
>JAHDXY010000481.1 GCA_023384005.1 Burkholderiaceae bacterium
GGCGGTTTCAGATCCGTTTTGCGTCGCGTACGCGGCGCGCGTCGCCGACCCGGATCGCGCACTTCGCGACTTGCGTGTCGCGCTGTCGCGGATCGACGAAGCGCAGGTACGGACGATCCACTCGTTCTGCCACCGCGTGATCACCGAGCACGCGATGTCGATCGGACTCGCGCGGGGCCTCAGGGCGCAAGCGCTGGGCACCGAGTGGATCGAGCGCGGGCTGGCCGCATGGTGGCGCGACTCGATCGCCGGCAGTTCGCCCGCGCTGCTCGCGCTGCTGCACGGCCAGCGCGTCTCGCCGGCGTCGCTGCTGCGGCCGGTGGCGACGATCGACGCGCGTCCCGCGGCACGCGTGGCGCCGGCGCCCTTCGATTGGCGCGACTTGCCGCGGCAGATCGCAGACCTGCGCGGCGAACTCGCCGCCGTTCTCGCCGCCGACGGCGAGCAGTTGCTTGCCTGGGTCGGCGTCAAGGGCAATGCCAACGGCAACACGATGCGCCCCGACCACGTGCGCGCGCGCCTCGCGGCGCTGGCCGCGTTCGCCGGGGCCGAATCCGGGCTTTCGCCCGAGATCCCCGCCTCGGTCGAGCAGTTCAGCGGCGAGTACATCGCGCAGAGCGGGCGATACCAGGTCCCCGCGTTGGCGCTGATCGGGCTTTGCGAACAACTCGATGCGCTGCGCCGGCAGTGCCTGTCGCTTGCGGGCGTCGTCGCGCACGAGGCCGCGCTCGCACTGTCGCGGCGCCGCCTCGAACTGAAGGCCGCGAGAGGATCGATCGACCACGACGACCTGCTGCGCATCGTGCGCGACGCGCTCGCGCGCCCGGACGGCGGCGAGCAGTTCGCCGCCTCGCTTCGGGCACGCTATCCGGTCGCGCTGATCGACGAGTGCCAGGACACCGACGCGCTGCAATGGGAGATCTTCAGCCGGATCTACCGGCCAGGGAACATCGGCGACGACGACAGCGACGACGGCGACAGCGCGAACGACAGGGCGCGGCGTGCACGCGACGCGCCGGCGCTGATCCTCGTGGGCGACCCGAAGCAGTCGATCTACTCGTTTCGCGCGGCCGACGTCTATTCGTACCTCGAGGCACGCGGCGCCGGCCCCGCGTGCCACGGGCTGCACGAGAACCAGCGCTCGGTGCCGGCGATGCTCGACGCGCTCAATGCGCTGTTCGCGCGCGACGCGCCGTTCCTGGTGCGCGAGATCGGGTTTTCGCCGGCAGGCGCCGGAAGCAAGGCGCGCGCCGACTTCGTCGACCGCCGCGCGGACGAACGCGGCGCGATCACCGTGTTCTCGCTCGACCCCGCGCACGGCGACGCGGGCGCCGGGATGTCGGGCGCGATGCTCGCCCGTCCCGAGGGAGTCCGTCGCGCGGTCGCGGCGACGGTGGCCGAGATCGCGCGGCTGCTTTCCCCGGACGAGGCGCTGCTCGCCGGGCGCGCGCTCGGTCCCGCCGACATCGCGGTGCTGGTCAATTCGCATCATGAGGGAGGCCTCGTCAAGCGCGCCCTGCAGGCGGCGGGAATCGGTGCCGCCGAGATCTCGCGCAACAGCGTGCTCGAATCGCGCGAGTGCGACGAGCTGCTTCGCGTGATTGCGGCGATCGCGTCGCCCTTCGATGCCGGACTGGTGCGCGGCGCACTCGCGACCATGCTGATCGACAGCCTGGCGACCGCCGCCGACGAAGCGGGCGCGCCGCGTGCGCTGGCCCTGCTGGTGGCCGCGCGCAGTTGCTGGGCCTCGGCCGGGCCGCAGGCCGCTTTGTGGGGGTTGTTCTCGGCGCTCGACGCCTATCGCCGCCTGGCGACGGTTCGCGACGGCGAGCGCCGGCTGACCAACCTCGC
>JAHDXY010000091.1:0-2403 GCA_023384005.1 Burkholderiaceae bacterium
GACTGCGCGGCCGGCCCCGGAACGACCTGCGCCGGCACGTCCAAGGTCGACTACCAGGGCAACGCATGGAGCTTCGTTGCCAAGGGCACCTGCACGACCGTGAAGACGCCCAAGGGAATGGGCTCGCTCTCCGCGATCAAGTCCTGATCCGGACGGGACGCGGCAATGACCACCGGGCTTTCGGCGGGGCTGGGGCTCAAGCCGCAGCACTTCGAGGAGGCGCTCGCCAGTTCCGCCGAAGGCCTGTGGTTCGAAGTCCACCCGGAGAACTACATGGTCGCGGGCGGGCCGCGCCTGAAGTGGCTCGAGCGCGCCCGTTCCCGGCGCGCGCTGTCGCTGCACGGCGTCGCGATGTCGCTCGCCGCCGACGCGCCGCCCGATCCCGGACACCTCGAGCGCTTTCGCGCCCTGGTCGATCGCTTCCAGCCCGCGCTCGTATCGGAGCACCTCGCCTGGTCGAGCTGGCGCGGGACGTACCGCCCCGACCTGCTGCCCTTCACGCGCACGCGTGAAGCGCTCGAGCGCGTGTGCGCGAACGTGTCGATCGTGCAGGACGCGATCGGTCGCGAGATCGCGATCGAGAACCCTTCGCACTACCTCGCCTTCGACCGGCACGACTACGGCGAGATCGACTTCCTCGAGGCGATGTCGCGCCGCACCGGGTGCGGGCTGCTGCTCGACGTCAACAACGTGTTCGTCAGCGCGCGCAACCTCGGCAAGTCGGCCGAGGCCTACCTGGACGCGTTTCCGGTCGCACGCGTGCGTGAGATCCACCTCGCCGGGCACTCCGAGGATCCGGCGCTTGGCAGCGCGCTGCTGGTCGACTCGCACGACGCGCCCGTCGCCGACGCGGTCTGGGCGCTGTACGCGCGCCTGATCGAGCGCGCCGGCCCGATACCGACGCTGATCGAACGCGACGGCAATCTTCCGCAGTACGCGGAGCTGGAGCGCGAAACCTCGCGCGCCCACGCCGTGCTCGCGTCGGCGCGCCGCTCGGCTGCCGGCACCGCGGACCGCGCCGAGGCGCGTGTCGGGTCGCGCGCCGCGCCGCGAGGCGATCGAGTGCTCGCGTGAGCGCGCTCGCGCGATTCCAGGATGCGTTCTCGGCTGCGCTCGCCGGTCGCGCCGAGAGCGCCGATCCGGCTTTGGCGGCGCTCGTCGGGCAGCACGGCTTCGCGGTCTATCGCAACACGGTCGCGAGCGCCTGCATCGATGCGCTGCAGGCGAACTATCCGACCGTGTTGCGACTGGTCGGCGAACAATGGTTTCGCGCGGCCGCGGCGATCCACGTCGCGCAGAGTCCTCCGCGAAACGCTTCGCTGCTCGAGTACGGCTCGGGTTTCGCGGATTTCCTCGCGCGCTTCGGGCCAGCGCAGGAGTTGCCCTATCTGGAGGGCGTCGCGCGCCTCGACCGATTCTGGTCGCAGGCGCATGTCGCGGCCGACGCGACGCCGCTCGACCCGGCCCGGCTCGCCCGGCTCGCGCCCGATCGCGCAGGCGCGGCGCGACTCGCGCTGCACCCGGCGGCGCACTGGTCGACGTTCGGGCAGATGCCGGTCGCGACGATCTGGCGACGCCACCGCGACAGCGGGCCCGATGCGCCGGTCGAACTCGGCGAACTCGAGTGGCGCGGCGACGCCGTTCTGATTACTCGGCCCCAGGACGATCTCCGCTGGTGCGCGATCGAGTCCGGCGCCGCCGCGTTCCTTGACGCCTGCGCGCGCGGCGCGACGCTCGCCGAGGCGGCCGCCTGGGCGCTCGACGCGCAACCCGACACGGACCTCGAGCAGCTGATGGCGCAACTGCTCGACGCGGGCGCATTCCGCGAACCCGACTGAAGGCACACTGGAACAAGGATCGAGCCATGGTCGATTACGAAAAGGCCGACACCGGCGTTGCTCCCGGCGGGGCTGCGCGCTCCGCCGCGGCGCGGGCGGGCCGCGCGACCGGCGCGGCGAGCTCCGAAGTCGTGCGTCGGCGAGGCATCGGCGCGCTCTGGAACGCAGCGGCGCTGCGCCTGCAGGCGCTGGTGGGCGACGGGCTGCTCGCGCTGGTCGCGCGCCTCGCGATCGCCGGCATCTTCTTCATGTCGGGGCGCACCAAGGTCGACGGACTGCTCTCGATTTCCGACAGCGCCTATTACCTGTTCGCCGAGGAATACAAGCTGCCGCTGATCCCTTCCACGGTCGCCGCGCACATGGCCACCTATGCCGAGCACCTGTTCCCGATCCTGCTCGTGCTGGGGCTGTTCACCCGTGCCTCGGCGCTCGCGCTGCTGGGAATGACCGCGGTGATCCAGATCTTCGTCTATCCGGATGCCTGGCCCACCCACCTGTCGTGGGCCGGATTGCTGCTGCTGCTGGCCGGTCGCGGCGCCGGGCCGGTCTCGCTGGACCGGGCGTT
>JAHDXY010000091.1:2413-5321 GCA_023384005.1 Burkholderiaceae bacterium
GGGATCCGCTGAACGAAAGCCCGCACGGCCGGCGTCACGCGACGCCGCGTCGCGCGCCGTCGATCCCGGCCGCGCTCAGCGGCGCGGATCCTCCGGCAGCGGCGACAACGGCTTGATCTCCTCGAGGCAAATCGCCGAGCGCACGCCTGCGACGCCCTGAAGCTGCAGCAGGCGGTCGGTGAGGAACTCCGAGAGCGCCTTCAGGTCGCTCGCGACCACCTTGAGCATGTAGTCGAAGTCCCCGGAGATCGCGTGGCACTCGACGATCTCCGGGAAGTCGTTGATCAGGCGCTCGACCTCGCGCGCGCGCCTCGCGTCTTCGCGCCCGATCGCGATGCTCACGTACGCGCTCACGGCGAGCCCGAGACGACCGGGGTCGACGAGCGCGGCGTAGCGGCGAATCACGCCGCTTTGCTCGAGGCTGCGCACCCGCCGCAGGCACTGCGCGGTCGACAGGTGGACCTGCCGCGCGATCTGCACGTTGGTGGCACGGCCGTCGCGCTGCAGGCAGGCGAGGATGCGCCGGTCGATCCGGTCCAGTTCAGCCATTGATGTCGCAGACAAGGTATTGGATGCAACTAAATTGCATTATAGAGCCGAAAACGGTGCAATAGGAAAGCATATTGTGGCCTCGGCTCGTTACGATCAGGGTCTGGGAGGCAGACGCGATGACCAGCTCCAACCGTCCGGTTCGAAACGACCCGATCTCGCTCGAGGCACGCCACGGCGCCGCGAACTACCTGCCGCTGCCGATGACCCTCACGCGCGGCGCCGGAGTTCACCTGTGGGATACCGACGGGCGGCGCTACCTGGACATGATGTCGGCCTACTCGGCGGTGAGCTTCGGCCACGCGCACCCCGAGCTGCTCGAGGTGCTGCGCGAGCAGGCCGGGCGCCTCGCGGTGTGCTCGCGCGCGTTCCACAGCGATCGGCTCGGCCCCTTCCTGGCGCGCCTGTGCGCGCTGACGGCGATGGACCGCGCCTTGCCGATGAACACGGGCGCAGAGGCCGTCGAGACTGCGTTGAAGGCCGCGCGCAAGTGGGGCCACGAGGTCAAGGGCATCGCGGACGGTCGTGCGCGAATCATCGCCGCGAAGGGAAACTTCGCCGGGCGCACGATCTCGATCGTCAGTTTCTCCACTGAGGCGCAGTACCGGGACGGCTTCGGGCCCTTCACCCCGGGCTTCGACATCGTCCCCTATGGCGACGCGGACGCGCTCGAAGCCGCGATCGGCCCGGACACCGCGGCGTTTCTGGTCGAACCGGTGCAGGGCGAGGCCGGGATCATCGTGCCGCCCGATGGTTACCTGAAGGCCGCGCGCGAGATCTGCGCGCGTCACGACGTGCTGCTGATCGCCGACGAGGTGCAGACCGGGCTCGGCCGCACCGGGCGCGTGCTCGCCTGCCAGCACGAGGGCGTCGAGCCCGACCTGCTGGTGCTGGGCAAGGCGCTCGGCGCCGGCCTGCTTCCGGTGTCGGCGCTGCTGGCGCGCGACGACGTGATGGCGATGTTTCGGCCCGGCGACCACGGCAGCACCTTCGGCGGCAACCCGCTCGCGGCGGCCGTGGGCGAGGCGGCGCTTCGCATCCTGGTGCGCGACCGCCTCGCCGAACGCGCCGACGCGATGGGGCGCTACCTGCTCGAAGGGCTGCGCGCTTTCGAACATCCAGCCATCGCGGAGGTGCGCGGCAAGGGCCTGCTGGTGGGAATGGAACTGCGCAGCGAGTTCGTCGCCGCACGGGCATTCTGCGAGTCGCTGATGCAAGAGGGCGTGCTCAGCAAGGAGACCCACGGCACGGTGGTGCGTTTCGCGCCGCCGCTGGTGATCGCGCGCGAGGAGATCGACGCGGCGCTGGACGCGGTCGCGAGGGTGCTCGATCGCGTGCCCCGGCTGCCCCGCACCGGGACGCAGTTCGACCGCGGCGCGATGGTGCCCGCCTGAGACATGGTCGCGAAGAAGAGCGGTCGCGAAGGAGAGCGAACGATGAATGAACTCGATGCGCGCGCGCGCGTGCTGATGTGCGCGCCCGCCCAGTACGGGGTGCACTACACGATCAACCCGTGGATGCGCCCGCAGAGTGACGATGCGCTTCGCGTGCCCGCGCTGTCGCAGTGGCGGCGGTTGCGCGCCGCGCTTTCGGCGCACGCCGACATCGAGCTGGTCGAGCCGCTTCCCGGTCTGCCCGACATGGTGTTCACCGCCAACGCCGGGTTCGTTCTCGGCGACAAGGTGGTCCCCTCGAACTTCAGGCACGCCGAACGCCGCGGCGAGCAAGACCCGTTTCGCGCCTGGTTCGACGCGCGCGGTTTCGAGCTGGTCGAACTGCCGCGCGATCTCCCGTTCGAGGGCGCGGGCGACGCGCTGCTCGACCGCGCTGCGCCGCTCGTCTGGATGGGACACGGTTTTCGCACCGACGCCGCGGTCGCGCCGCGACTGTCGGATTCGCTCGACGTCGAGGTGCTGACGCTGCGGCTGGTCGATCCGCGCTTCTACCACCTCGACACCTGCCTCTGTCCGCTCGAGGGGGGCGAGCTGCTCTATTATCCGCGCGCCTTCGACTCCGAGTCGATCGCACTGATCGAGTCGCGCGTCCCGCCCGGGCGGCGCGTCGTGGTCGGCGATCGCGACGCGGCGGCCTTCGCCTGCAACGCGGTGAGCGTCGGCGCGACGGTGCTGGTCAACCGCGCCTCGCGCGCGCTGGGCGAGGAACTCGCGCTTCGCGGCTACACGGTCGAGGCGATCGCGCTCGGCGCCTTCATCAAGGCCGGGGGATCGGCGAAGTGCCTGACGCTGCGCCTGGACGAGCGGCTGGCCAGCGGGAGCGGGGGGGCCGGCGGCGCCGCGGGCGGTCTCCCGGCCGGGTGGGGGCGCCCCCCCCAGACGGTAAAGCCCAAGGGGCCGGACGA
>JAHDXY010000091.1:5331-14338 GCA_023384005.1 Burkholderiaceae bacterium
CGCGCGCGACTTCGAGCACGTCGCCGGCGCGATACGTGGTGGGCGCGCCTCCGCAGTCGATCGTCGCCTCGCCGGCGAGGACCAGCGCGCGCACATCGAAGGAGTGGCTATGCGTGTCGACGAATGCGCCCGCCTCGAGCGACTTGGTCTCGATGTCCAGGTAACCGTCTGCGAGCAGCTTCTCGCGGAATGACTCGGGGTTCATGCCAGCGCCTCCTTGGTAGGCAATAGCGTACAACAGGACGCGCAGCCGCGCAGCGGCGCGGCGCAGCCGAGGGCTCTGTCGCGCGTGCGTCGGTGCCGTATCGACCGCGCTCGGTTTGCTCTCGGTTCGCGCTCACTTCGCGCTCGGCGTGAGGCGCATGGTCCCGGCCTCGGTCTCGACGCGAAAATGGCGCAGGACGTTCATTCCCAGCAGCACCAGCGGCTCGCGCTGCGCCGGCATCACGGCAACCCGCACCTCGCGCAAACTGAGTCCCGCGACGCGCAGCTCGCGCGCCCTCGCCTCGCACCCGCGCACCGTGCCGGCTGCGGTGCCGTAGATCGTCTCGCGGCATGCGCCCAGGCCCAGGCGCTGGGCGGTGTCCTGGTCGACCGACACGGTGGTGGCGCCGGTGTCGACCAAAAACACCACCTCGTGCCCGTTGATGCTGCCGCTCGCGTAGTAGTGGCCGTTGAGCGTGCGCCGAAGCTCGGTCGACGCGCCCGAGACCACTTCGATCGGCTTGGGGCGGGACCCGCCGCCGCTCTGGTACGGGCCGAAGCGATCGAACAGCACGAACAGCGCCGCGCCGATCGCGACGAAGACGGTGGCGCGTTTCAGCGTCGAGGCCATGAACCCGGCCTCAGCGCGCGCCGCGGCGCGCCGCGCGGGGGGCGGCGTCGTGGCGAATCGGTCGTCTGCTGTCCATTGGGTCGCTGGTTGTCCGCTGCCGGGTTCGATGTGCTCGCCGGGCTGGTACGGGCGCGAAATCCGCGCGTTCGATCAAGGACGACAGCCTGGCAGCCTGCTAACCTTCTCACAATCGCTCCAACCCGGCTGGCGCGTCGATTTCCAGACGCACTCGCCGACCCGTTGCTCAGGAGGTGCGCGGATGAATGCCCCTGAACCGCTGACCAGCAACCCCGCCACGCTCGCCGACACCCACGAGGTCGTCAACGTCTCGCGCGAGCTTGCCGGATACAACGCCTATCTGGAGGACGCCGCGCTGCGCGAGGCGGTCGTGCGCGAGGGCGCGGGCTGGGCGAACGACGCGCTCGCGGCCTTCGGCGCGCTCACCGGATCGGCCGCGTACATCGAGCAGGGCGTGCTGGCGAACGCGAACCTGCCCGAGCTCGACACGCACGACCGCTTCGGCAACCGTGTCGACCTGGTGCGCTACCACCCCGCCTACCACGCGCTGATGAAGACCGCGATCGAGCACGGGCTGCATTCATCGCCGTGGACCGACCCGAAACCCGGCGCGCACGTCGCGCGCGCTGCCCACTGCTACCTGCACACGCAGGTCGACGCTGGTCACGGCTGCCCGATCACGATGACCTTTGCCGCGGTGCCGTCGCTGCGCACCACGCCCGAGCTCGCGAGGCAGTGGGAGTCCAGGGTCACGTCCCGCGTCTACGACCCGCGCAACCTGCCCGACTCCCGGAAGCGCGGCCTCACCGTCGGCATGGCGATGACGGAGAAGCAGGGCGGGTCGGACGTTCGCGCCAACACCACCCGGGCCCACACGGTGGGGACGGCGGGGTCGGGGCAGCCCTACGAGCTGGTCGGGCACAAGTACTTCGTCTCGGCGCCGATGTGCGATGCGTTTCTGGTGCTCGCGCAGGCCGCGCAGGGCTTGTCGTGCTTCCTGCTGCCGCGCTGGAGGCCCGACGGCACGAAGAACGCGCTGCAGGTGCTGCGCCTCAAGCGCAAGATGGGCAACGTCTCCAACGCCTCGAGCGAGACCGAACTGCGCGGTGCGCTCGCCTGGATGGTGGGCGAGCCGGGGCGGGGCGTCGCGACGATCATCGAGATGGTCGCGATGACGCGCTTCGACTGCATGGTGGGATCCGCGGCCGGACAGCGCGCCGCGGTTGCGCAGGCGCTGCACCACTGCGCGATCCGTTCGGCGTTCGGCAAGGTCCTCAACGAACAGCCGCTGATGCGCAACGTGCTCGCCGACCTCGTGCTCGAGAACGAGGGTGCGCTCGCGCTCTCGATGCGCGTCGCGCGCGCGCTCGACCGTCGCAGCGATGCGCACGAGGACTTGCTGGTGCGGCTGCTCACCGCGGTCGGCAAGTACTGGATCTGCAAGCGCACGCCGGACCACGCCTACGAGGCGATGGAGTGCATCGGCGGCAGCGGCGTGATGGAGGACGGCCCACTCGCGCGCTTGTATCGGGACGCGCCGGTCAACGCGATCTGGGAGGGGAGCGGCAACGTCCAGTGCCTGGACGTGCTGCGCGCGATGCACAAGACGCCGGCGGTGATCGACGCGTTCTTCGCCGAACTTGCGCCAGCCAGCGGCGCGAACGCGACGCTCGATCGCTTCAGCGCCGAACTGGGCGATGAGTTCGCCGATCGCGCCGACCTCGAGTACAGGGCGCGTGAGCTGGTCGACCGGATGGCGCTCGCGATCCAGGCCGCGCTGCTGGTGCGCCACGCGCCCTCGGCCGTGGCCGACGCGTTCTGCGCGTCGCGGCTGGTGCAGGGCGGGCACCGCAACTACGGCGCTCTGGCGCGCGGCGCGGACTGCGCGGCGATCGTCGCGCGCGCGACTCCGCGCGGCGCCTGAGGCAGAGCTCCAGTGGCGTGGCGGGGTCGTTGCGACCCCGCCGAAACCGTGTTGCCGCGACGGCAGAGAAGCCTGCCCGGTCCGGTTTCGATGCGAAAGCGGCGCGTTCGGGGACGGCCTCGATGGAATCGCCCGCCGTGCGATCACCAGCGAAAGAGCGATGCGACGTAGTCCGGCGTCACGCCAGCCCTTGCGAACAGCTGCTCGCAGCGCCCGGCATCGGGCGGCTCGCCGGCGGCAATCCCGAGTTCGTCGCGGTGCACGCCAGAAGCGATCAGCACGCTGGCAAGGCCGGCGTTGCGCGCGCCCAGCACGTCGTGGTCGATCGAATCGCCGATCGCGACGACCCGCGAGCGCGCGCAAGCGAATCGGCGCAGGCAGGCTTGATAGATCCCCGGATCGGGTTTGCCGTGCAGGCCGACCTCGCCGCCCAGCTCGGCGTAACGGCGCGCGATCAGTCCGGGTGCTTCGAACAGCGTGCCGTGTGCGCCAGTGCGAGCGAAATCGGGGTTGGCACACAGCATCGGCAGCCCCAGCCCTAGCGCGCGGCGCAGCACCGGCTCCCAACCCGCCAGCGACTGGCGCGGCGAATCGATGCTCAGCACGAGCAGGAAATCGGCGTGCTCCACCTCGTCGGCGCGTTGCACGCCGAACCAGCTGCAAAGATCCAGGTCTGAGTCGCGCGCGAGCACGAAGGCCCTGCTTCCGAGCTTCCGGTGAAAAGCGTCGCGCCCCGTGCGCAGCGCATCGCGCGCGTCGTCGCCCGCGGACACGACTGCCTCGAAGAGGGCGCGGTCGAACCCCATCCCGGCGATGAACTCGGCGTTGGCCTCGCCGGGCTTTCCCGAGTTCGAGAGGATCACCACGCGCTTGCCGCGCGCGTGCAGCTGTTCCAGGCAGTTGATCGCGCCCGGGTAGGGCGTGGTGCCGTCGTGCAGCACGCCCCATTGATCGAGCACGAAGGCGTCGTAGCGCCGCGCCAGCTGCCCGATTCCGCGCAGGTACCGCGTCGCTCGCCCTGCGGCGGGCGGCTCAGCTGATCCGCCCGCGCACATGCGCCGAGAGCGCCTCGCTCAGCATCACGATGACCAGGAGCGCGATCAGGACGACGATCACCTGCGTCCAGGCGAAGGAGTTGATCGACGCATACAGGTACAGTCCGATCCCGCCCGCGCCCACGAAACCCAGCACGCTCGATTCACGCACGTTGATGTCCCATCGATAGATCGACGTGCCCACCAGCACCGGCAGGATCTGCGGCATGATCGCCACCCACCAGGTCTGCAGCGTTCCGGCGCCGGTGGAGCGCACCGCTTCGATTTGCCCCGCGTCGACCTCCTCGATCGCCTCGGCGATCAGTTTGGCGATGAAGCCCACCGAACGCGCGGCGACCGCGAAGATCCCCGCGACCGGTCCCGGGCCGAAGATCGCGACGAACAGAAGGCCCCAGATCACGGTGTTGATCGAGCGCGAGCCGACCAGGATCGCGCGGCCGATCGCCCAGCTGACGCCATTCGCCGTGGTGTTGCGCGCCGCGAGAAACGCCACCGGCAGCGCCAGCGCGACCGCGATCGCCGTGCCCAGCGTCGCGATGTGGATCGTGTCGATCATCGGCTGCACGATCGTGGGCAGGTACGACCACTTCGGCGGCCACATCCGCTCGGCCAGGTCCATCGCCTGCAAGTGCGCGTCCTTCATGAACGCCCACTCGATGTCCAGCGCCGACACCGACCAGATCGCTGCGAGCGCGGTGCCCGCCAGCCAGAGCCACTGCAGCAGCATCTCGCGCGGCGTGTGGCGGCGCCAGACCTCCGGGTAGGACTTCGCCGCGGTGCGCCCCGCCGAAGCCGAACCGGCGCGCGAGGGATCGGCCGTTGTGCTCACCGGATCTTCCTTCGTGCCCAGTCGCTGAACCATTCGCCGAGCGCGACCATCGCCGCGATCGTGAGCAGGATCGCGCAGGCGAAGTCGTAGTCGTAACGCGAGAACGAGGACGACAGCGTGGTGCCGATCCCACCGGCGCCGACGATCCCGACCACGGTGGAATGCCGCAGGTTGGCGTCGAGCCGATAGATGAACACGCCCAGCGTCTTGACGATCACCTGCGGCGCGACCGAATACCAGACGACCTGGCCGAATCCCGCGCCGGTGGCGCGCAGCGCCTCGACCGGCCCGGAGGCGATGTTCTCGATGTCCTCGGCGAGCATCTTCGCGAGAAAGATCGCCGACGAGAACGCGAGCGTGAGCAAGCCCGCGACCGGGCCGAATCCGAACAGCTTGACGAAGAAGATCGCGATCAGCACCTCGTGGAAGGTGCGCCCGACCACGATCAGGCCGCGCGCCGCGAGATACACCGGCCGCGGCGCGAGGTTGCGCGCGGCGCACAGCGCGAGCGGAATCGCAAGAACGATCCCGGCGATGCTCGAGGCGATCGCCATCTGCACGCTCTCGGTCATCCCGTTGACCAGGATCGTCCACTTGTCGTCGACCGCCGGAGGGAACATCCGCGCGAAGATGTCGAGCGCGCGCGGGAAGCCCTTGAGGATCCGTTCCCAGTTGATCCTGAGGTCGCCGATCGCCCAGACCATGTAGGCGGCGACCACCAGCCAGAACGCCATCCGCCGCCCAGGGCTGCCGAAGATGCTCGTCGCGCGCCAGTGTTGCGGGTAGCTTCGCGCCCCGGGCGCGGTCGCGCTGGCGCCCGGGTTCATCCGCGCGCCGACTCGCCGCGCGCGGCCGCGCCCCGGCCGGCCGCGCGCGCAGCCGCCCCGGCCCCCGGGGGCTCGGACGGCTCGTCGCCCTCGCCTTCATCGGCCGCGTCGAGCAGGTTCCAGTCCTCGGCGCCGTAGATCAGCGTGAGCGCCTCGTCGTCGAGCGCATCGGGCGTGTCGTCGAACACGATCGCACCGTCCTTCAGGCCGACGATGCGATCGGCGAACGACTTCGCGAGCGCCACGTCGTGGATGTTGACCAGCGCCGGCGTCGCTCGTTCGGTGGCAAGTTCGCCGATCAGCCGCATGATCTGGCGCGAGGTCTTCGGGTCGAGGCTCGCGGTGGGCTCATCGACGAGCAGCAATTCGGGCCGCTGCATCAGCGCGCGCGCGATCCCCACGCGCTGGCGCTGACCTCCGGAGAGCGCGTCGGCGCGCTGGTCGTGGTAGCCGTCGAGACCGACGCGATCGAGCAGTTCGAAGGCCGCGCGGATGTCTTGCGGCGGGAAGCGGTAGCGTAGCGACGCCATCAGCCCGACGTAGCCGAGCCGGCCGGCGAGCACGTTTTGCATTACGGTGAGACGCTCGACCAGGTTGAACTCCTGGAAGATCATGCCGATGCGCCGGCGCGCCGCGCGCAGGCCCTTGCGATCGAGCGCGACCAGATCCTCGCCGCCCAGCAGCACACGCCCTGCGCTTGGCTCGACCAGCCGGTTGATGCAGCGGATCAGCGTGCTCTTGCCCGCTCCGGACGAACCGATGATCGCCACCACCTGCGGGTGGTCGATCTTAAACGTGACACCCGCGAGCGCGCGCTGCCCGGTGGGGTAGGTCTTCTCCAGCGACTCGATGCGCAGCAGCGGCGCGGGTCGCGCCATGGCTGCGTCGCCGGTCGATGGCGCAGCCGCCGACGCGACCGCGCCGGCGGTCGATCCCGCCACCGGCATCGCCGCTCAGTCCTTCTTCAGTTTCGTCAGGCCCTCGGCGGTGTAGGTCGCGCCGGTGGCCTTCTGGATGTCGCGGATGTTCTTCCAGTCCTGCGCGTAGTCGATCTTGATGAAGGCCTTCGAGTCCTTGAACTCCTTGGCGAGCTTGGAGGCCTTGAAGTCGAAGGTGATAAAGGCCTGGCGAATCTGTTCCTGCAACTCGGGCGCGAGGTCGTGCGCCACGCCGAAGGCGGTGCGCGGGAACGGACGCGACTCGTACACCACGCGCAGGTCTTCCTTCTTGAACAGGCCGCGCTCGCGCATCCGGTCGACCACGTTGTTGGCCACCGGCGCCGCGTCGTAGTCCTTGTTCACCACCCCCATGATCGAGTTGTCGTGCTTGCCCGAGAACACGATCTCGTAGTCGGTGCCCGGCTTGATGCCGAGCGCGGCGAACAGCACCCGCGGCGCGGTATCGCCCGAGTTCGACGACGGCGACACGTGCGCGACGCGCTTGCCCTTGAGGTCGGCAACGCTCTTGATCGGGCTGTCGCGGTGCGTGATCAGCTGCAGCGTGTATCCGGTCGTGCCGTCGTGCTTCTCCATCGCCACCTGCGGCACGAAGCCGCCGAGGTTGACAGCGTAAGGCGTCGCGCCGCTCGCCACGCCGGTGATGTGCAGGCGACCCGAACGCAGGGCTTCGACCTGCGCCGCGTACGACTCGGCCGCGTACCAGCGGATGCGCTTGCCGGTGACCTTGCCGATGTGCGCCATCAGGTCGCTGAACGAGTTCTCGTAGACCGACGGGTCTTCGACTGGCGTGTAGGAAAACACCAGCGTGTCCGGGTTCTTGAGCTTGCTCTTGTCGGCGGGGGCGTCGGCGAGCAGATCGCCGTTGGCGTCACAGTAGCGCGGGTCGAGGTCGCCCCGACTGGCGCAGGTCTGCGCGCCGGCATTGGAGGCGAACAAGAACGCCGCGGCCAGCAGCGTGGAAACGAAGCCGATCGGACCGGTGACTCGCGACGACATCTGACTGCTCCTGGAGCGGATGGAATTCCGACTCGCGTCGGCCGGGCTCGATCTTGAGCGATCGCCGCCCGGCGCGCAAGTCGCGCATCGAGATCCTGGTCGACGGTCAGCCGCCCCCCGCCTTGCGCGCGCGGTGCGCCGCGCGAAAGCGCGCGAACATGCTCGCCGGTTCGTCGCTTTGGTAGGCGCGTGCGAACACGTCGATTCCCGCCGCGATCGCATCGGCGAGCGGCAGTTCCTCCCAGCGTCGGATCAGCGCCTTCTGCAGCCGGATCGCCTGCGGCCCGCCGGCGAGGAGGGCTTCGACACTGCGCTGCACCGTCGCGTCCAGCGACCCGGCCGGCACGACCTCCTCGAGCAGGCCCCAGGCGAGCATCTGCTGCGCGGAGAAGGTTTCGCCCAGGAGCAGCATCCGGCGCGTGCGCCCCCAGCCGATCAGCGTCGGAAGCAGCGCGGCTTCGACCACCGACGGAATGCCCAGCCGCACTTCGGGCATCCCGAAGCGCGCGCCCTCGACCGCGATGCGCAGGTCGCACGACGCGGCCAGTTCGAGCCCGGCGCCGAGCGTGTGTCCGGCGATGCGGGCGATCACCGGCACCGGGCACTCGCGCACCGCAGCGCAGCAGCGGTGCACGGCGGTGATGAACGCGCGCGCGCCGGCGGCGTCGAGCACGGCCATCTCGTCGATGTCGGCTCCGCCGACGAATGCCTTGTCGCCGGCGCCGGTGAGCACGACGGCGCGCAACGCCGGATCGCTCGACAACTGCGCCATCGCCCGCGCGAAGTCGTCCATCAGCCTGCGGTGCAGGCTGTTCAGTCGGGCGGAATTGTCGATCGTCAGGTGCGCGACCAGCGCGCCGGATTCGTGCGATTCGCTGCGCACGCAGATCGTGCCGCCGCTCATGCGCGCCGCGCCCGCGTCGGCTCGCCCAGTGCCATGGTCGACTCCGGTTCAGTGAAGCGCGCGCCGGCGCCGCTGCCGACGAACGCGCAATCAGCGAACGAGCTCATCGAGCGAAGACATCGCGCTGGCGGTGCTCAGTTCGGCGAGAAACTCCGACTGCCGGCGCAACATCAGTGCGCGCGCCGCCGCGCCGTCGGCAGCGGGTTCGAGCACGCTGTCCATCCGCGCTTGCAGCGTACCCAGCGCGATCGCCGGGTTGGCTCGCAGCCAGCCGACGCTAAACGCTGTCTGCTGCTCCCAGGGCATCGCCGCGGCGGCGCTTCGCAGTTTCTCGCGCGTCGCGTCCGGGATCGACCCGGCGAAGCCCTTGTCGGCGTAGACGCCGTAGTGGCGCAGCTGCGTGCTGTTGGTCGCCGGCAGCATCACGACCGGAACGCCGCGCGTAATCGCCTCGTAGACCGCGCCGATGCCCGGCGTGGTCAACAGCAGTTCCGCGCCGCAGATCAGCGCGGCGGTGTCCCAGGGACTCGACTCGGCGAGGATTCGCAGCCCCGCCGCAGCGTCGCCCGCGAGCGACGCGAGGTGCCGGCTTCCGACCACCGTGAGCGGCCGGCCGTGCCGTTTCGAGACTCGCCATGTCTGGTCGACGATCTTCGCGAT
>JAHDXY010000092.1 GCA_023384005.1 Burkholderiaceae bacterium
TGACCTCTTCACCCGCCGCTGCCGGTCGGTGCGGGCCCGATCCGGACCCGTTGCCGGGGGTTTCGATCCAGCGGTAGCGGCTGCCCGAGGGCAGCAGCGTCGACTCGACCAGGCAGATCCGCGCCTTGCCCATGCTGCGCGCCGCGGCCGGCGCCTCGATTCGCGCCAGCGCGGCGCGCTGAACACCGCGCGCGCCGCGCACCAGCGTGAGGTGCGCGCGCAGTCGCTTGCGGTCGTAGCCGATCGCGAGCCGGTCGAGCCCGGCGCGCAGTCGGGCGGCGACCACGTCGAGCCAGTGCGCGGGCGGCTCGGGCGGCGCGATCCAGATCAGCCGGCCGTCGAAGCTGCCGACTCGCGAAAGGGCGAGAACGCCCGGGGCGGGAAGCGAGGCGATCAGCTCGACGATCGACCGCTCGCAGCGCCGCGGCGCGAGCGCGATGAACGCGAGCGTCAGGTGGATGTCCGCCGGCGCGACCGCGCGACCGCCGCAACGCGCGGCCAGCACGCACGCGAACGCGCCCAGCGCCGCGCGCGTTCGCGGCGCTGGCCGCAGCGCGACGAAATAGCGCGCCGATCCGGTCCCGGTCAGCGCGCTTCGGGCGCCGGATCGGCGCGTCCGTAGATGTCGGAGAAGCGCACGATGTCGTCCTCGCCGAGATAGTCTCCGCACTGCACTTCGATCATCACCAGCGGTACGACGCCCGGGTTCTCGAGCCGGTGCCGCCCGCCGATGGGGATGTAGGTCGACTCGTTGGCGGCGACCAGGAAGTTGCTCTCGTCGCAGGTCACGCGCGCGGTGCCCGAGACCACGATCCAGTGCTCGCTGCGATGGTGGTGCATCTGCAGCGACAGCGTCTGGCCCGGATGCACGACAATGCGCTTGATCTTGTAGCGCGGACCTTCGAGCAGCACCGTGTAGGTGCCCCAGGGGCGCTCCACCGTTCGATGCAGGCGCGCCGCCTCGTGGTTGCGCGCCTTGAGCCGCGACACGACTTCCTTGACCTGCTGGCTCGCATCCTTGCTCGCGACCAGCAGCGCGTCGGGCGTGTCGATCACCAGCAGGTTGTCGACCCCGACCGCGGCGATCAGCCGGTCGTCGCTCTGCACGTGCGTGTTGCGCGCGTCGACCAGAATCGCTTCGCCGAGCGAGGTATTGCCGCGGGCGTCCGCGGGCAGTTGCTCGGCGACCGCTTTCCACGAGCCGATGTCGCTCCACGCGAAGCTCGAGGGCAGAACGACGACTTCGTTCGCGTGTTCCATGACCGCGTAGTCGATCGAGACGTCGCGACAGCGCGCGAACGCGCCGGCGTCTATCGCGACGCGCTCGCCGCCGGCGTCGGCCGCGCTCGCCGCCCATGCCTCGCGCGCGCTCGCGAGCACGTCGGGAGCGTGCGCCTCGAGAGCGGCGAGGATCGTGCGCGCGCCGAAACAGAACATGCCGCTGTTCCAGACGAAGTCGCCCGATTCGAGGTATTGCGCCGCGCGCAGCGCGTCGGGTTTCTCGACGAAACGCCGCGCGCCGCGCGCATCGCTCGCGGGCACCGGCTCGCCCAGTTCGATGTAGCCGAAACCGGTCTCGGGCGCGGTGGGCTGGATCCCGAACAGCACGATCGAGCCGGCGCCGGCCAGGCGAGCGGCTTCGCGCGCGGCCTGCTGAAACGCGGCTTCATCCGGTATCAGGTGGTCGGCGGGCAGCACCAGCAGCGTCGCGCCGGGCGCGACCGATTCGGCCCACAGCGCGGCGATCGCGATCGCCGGCGCGGTATTGCGGCTCGAGCAGTTGCGTCACCCGCGCGGTGTGCGCGCCGTCGCCAGCGAGCGCGGCCACCTCGTCGCGGGTGCGGAAGTAGTACTCGCGGTTCGTGACGATCGCGGCGTGGCCGTTCCCGGCCAGCGGCAGCGAACGCGCGAGCGCGCGCTGCAGCAGGCTCGACTTGCCGCCCAGGCGCATGAAGGGCTTGGGCAGGGCCTCTCGCGACACCGGCCACAGGCGCGTGCCCGAGCCGCCGGAGAGGATGACGGGAATGATCATCTGAAGGACTCCAATGCGGGACTCAAATGCGGGACTCAATCGCGGTCCGGCGAGGGCTTCGCGCACGCCGCCGGACCAAGTGTGACCTATTCTAGAGACCGGGTCGTGCGCTCGTGAGACACTTTTCGCCTTCGGCGCGAGATCGCGCGGTTCGGGCGGGCAAGGTGCAGCGACAGCCAGTACTGGTCACCGGAGGCGCGGGCTACATCGGATCGCACACGGTCCTGGAACTGGTCGCGGCGGGCTGGCCGGTGGTCGTGCTCGACAACCTGAGCAACTCGAGCGCCGAGGCGCTGTCGCGGGTCGCGGCGATCACCGGCAAGGATGTGCCGCTGGTGCGCGGCGACGTCCGCGACGAGTCCTTGCTCGACGATCTGCTCGCGCGCCATCGCTTCGGCGCCACGCTGCACTTCGCCGGCCTCAAGGCGGTCGGCGAGTCGGTCGCGCAGCCGCTCGCCTACTACGCGAACAACGTCGGCGGCACCGAGGTGCTGTTGCGCGCGCTCGAGCGCGCCGGCGTGCGCGGTTTCGTGTTCAGTTCGTCGGCCACCGTGTACGGCGATCCCGACGCGGTGCCGATCGCCGAGGACGCGCCGGTGCGTCCGGCCAATCCCTACGGTCGCACGAAGTGGATGGTCGAGCTGATGCTGGCCGATCTCGCCGCGGCGGACCCGCGCTGGTCGATCGGCGTGTTGCGCTATTTCAATCCGGTGGGCGCGCACCCGAGCGGGCGCATCGGCGAGGATCCGGTCGGCGTGCCGAACAACCTGATGCCCTACGTCGCGCAGGTCGCGGTCGGAATGCGCGAGACGCTCAGCGTGTTCGGCGACGACTGGCCTACCGCCGACGGAACCGGCGTGCGCGACTACATCCACGTGGTCGACCTCGCGCGCGGGCATCTCGCGGCGCTCGAGCGCACGGTCGCGGCGCGCGGCATGTTCACGGTCAACCTCGGCACCGGCCGGGGCTACTCGGTGCTCGAGATGGTGCGCGCCTTCGAGCGCGCGAGCGCGCGGGCCGTGCCGTACCAGGTCGTCCAGCGCCGCCCCGGCGACATCGCCAGGTGCTATGCCGATCCTGCGCGTGCGGGCGACCTGCTCGGGTGGCGCGCGACGCTCGGGGTCGACGCGATGTGCGCCGACGCGTGGCGCTGGCAGAGCAACAACCCGCGCGGCTATCGCGCCGATTGAGCCGCCGCGGCGCTACTCGCCGCGACTGAAGAACCCGCGCCGCCCGCGCATGTCGGCGAGCTGGCGAACCAGCAGCTCGAGGTCCTCGTCGCGATCGACCGGGTTCAGGTGCTCGGTGTTCACGATCATCAGCGGTGCGGTGTCGTAGTGGTAGAAAAAGCGGCTGTAGGCCTCGACCAGCGCGCGCAGGTAGGTCTCGGAGATGTCGGCTTCCATCGCGATCCCGCGACGGCGCACGCGGTCGATCAGCGTCTCGGGCTGCGCCTGCAGGTAGATCACCAGGTCGGGCTGCGCGACCTGCGGGCGCAGGCTGTCGAAGATCTGCTGGTACAGCGCCATTTCGTCGTCGTCGAGCGTGAGGCGCGCGAACAGCGGGTCCTTGTCGAGCAGGAAGTCCGCGGCGATCGATTCCGAGAACAGGTCGCGCTGCGAGAGCTCGCGCAACTGCGTGATCCGCTGGAACAGGAAGAAGAGCTGCGTTGGCAAGGCGTAGCGCGTGCCTTCGCGATAGAAACGTTCGAGGAACGGGTTCTGCGCCGGCTCCTCGAGAACGGTCCGCGCGCCGTAGGACTGCGCGAGCCGGCGCGCCAGGGTGGTCTTGCCCGCGCCGATCGGTCCCTCGACGACGATGTGGCGATAGCGCGCGAACGGGGAAGCGGGAGTGGCGGAACCGGGAGCGGGAGAAGCGGGAGCGGTCATCGGGTGGCGTCGTCGATGCGTTCGACACGCTGCCCGGCGCATCGTGCGAGCAGCACGTCGAGCGGCGCGGCTCCCGGAATCCGCACGCCCGGGTCGATCTCGGCCAGCGGTCGCAGCACGAAGGCACGCGTGCTCATTCGCGGGTGCGGCAGGCTGAGCGCGTCGCTGTCGAGCACCTGATCGCCGTGCAGGAGCAGATCGAGATCGAGCGTTCGCGGGGCGTTGCGCTCGCCGCGGATGCGACCGTGCGCCTGCTCGATCGTTTGCAGCGCGTCGAGCAGGGACTGCGGATCGAGGCCGGTACGCAGTTCGGCCACGGCGTTGACGAAGTCGGGACCAGTTGCTTCGATCGGCGCGCTTCGGTAGAGCGAGGACACCGCCGTCACGCGCGTGTCACCGATCGCGCCCAGTGCGTCGATCGCGCGACGGATCGCGTCGCTGGCCTGGCCGAGATTCGCGCCCAGCCCGACGAAAGCGCGAACCCCGGTGCGCGATGCGTGCGGCCGTGCCGGTGCGACCGCGCGCGCCGCGGGCGTGCCCGCGCCTGGCGCCGCGCGCTTCATTCGGCGTCGTTCGGGGCCGCCTGCGTGTCGGCCCCCTCCGTTTGCGCCTTGCCCGAGGGCTTGCGCGCGCCGCGTCGGCGGCGCTTGCGTTTGACGGCGCCTGCCGGCGCCTGGGCGAGGAGCTCCTCGCGCGCGTCGCTGCCGGCGTCGATGAAGCGGGTCCACCACGCGCCGAGCTCGGCAGGTGCGTCGCCGGCGTCGCAGCGCAGGATCATGAAATCGTAGGCGGCGCGAAACCGAAGGTGTGCGACCAGCCGGTTGGCCGCGCCGGGGCTGCGCTTTTCGAAGCGCGGCTGCATTACCCAGATCTCGCGCATGTCGCCGACGATGCGTTTCTGGATCGAAAGCTTCTCGCCCTGCTCGTCGAGCGCCGAATCGATCGCGCTGTGCAGCGCCGGGATCGAATTCTCCCCCGCCGCGACGCGCGCGTCCCAGCGCACCCGTACCTGCTGCCACAGCAGCGTCGCGAACAGGAATCCGGGCGAGATCGACTTGCCTTCGGCGACGCGCTGGTCGGTGTTCGCGAGCGCCGTGTGGACGAAGCGCGCGCCGTCGGGTTGCTCGAGGATCACGTCGAGCAGCGGCAGCAGCCCGTGGTGCAGGCCCTCGCTGCGAAGCTGGTGCAGGCTGTCGAGCGCGTGCCCGGACTGTAGCAGCTTGAGCATCTCGTCGAACACCCGCGCCGAGGGCACGTTGTGGATCAGCGGCGCGAGTTCGCGGATCGGCGCGCTGGTGGCCGGCTCGATCGTGAAACCGGTCTTGGCGGCGAAGCGCGCAGTGCGCAGCATCCGGATCGGATCCTCGCGGTAGCGCGTGGCTGGGTCGCCGATCATGCGAAGCGTGCGCCGGTGCAGGTCGCGCACGCCGTCGTGGTAGTCGAGGATCAGGTCGGCCACCGGGTCGTAGTACAGCGCGTTGATCGTGAAGTCGCGCCGCGTCGCGTCCTCGGCCTGGCTGCCCCAGACGTTGTCGCGCAGCACGCGGCCGTGCTCGTCGGTCTCGGCGTCGGCCTGCAGGGCGCGGAAGGTGGACACCTCGATCGTCTCGCGGCCAAAGAGCACGTGCACGATCTGGAACCTGCGCCCGATGATGCGCGAGCGCCGGAAGATCTTGCGCACTTCTTCGGGCGTCGCGTCGGTGGCGACGTCGAAGTCTTTCGGTTTCAGCCCGAGCAGCAGGTCGCGCACGCCGCCGCCGACGATGAAGGCCTTGAACCCGGCCTGCTGCAGGGCTTCGCAGGTGCGCGTCGCGGACTTGGGCAGTTCCTCGCGGCGCACGCCCTCGGCGGTGCCCTGGTAGCTGCGCGGTTCGGCGTTGGCGAGCGGTGCGGGCCGGGTCTTGCGGCCGAGCAGGCGACCGATCAGCTTTCGGATCATTCGAACAGCCTCAAGACCGGCCAGCCGCGCTCGCGCGCGTACTCGGCCAGCTTCTCGTCGGGGTTTGTGGCGACCGGATCGGTCACGCGAAGCATCAGCGGAAGGTCGTTGCTCGAGTCGCTGTAGCACCAGGACCGCGAGATCGACTCCCATCCGAGCGACTGCGATTCGAGCCACAGCGTGGTTCGCAGCACCTTGCCCTCACGGTAGCTGGGCGTTCCGGCCGGTTTGCCGGTGAACTGGCCGTCGACCTGCTCGACCTGGGTCGCGATCAGGTGTTCGACGCCGAAGGCGCGCGCGATCGGCGCGGTGACGAACTCGTTGGTCGCGGTGACGATCGCGCACAGGTCGCCCGCGTCGCGGTGCTCGCGCACCAGCCGGCGCGCCGCCGGCCGTACCGCCGGCGTGATCACCTCCTCGACGAAGCGCGCGCGCCACGACTCGAGCTTCTCGGTGGTGTGCTGCGCGAGCGGCGCAAGGCCGAAGGCCAGAAACTCCGAGATGTCCAGCGTCCCGTCGCGATACTCGCGATAGAAGCGCTCGTTCTCGCTGCGATAGCGCTCCTCGTCCACCGCTCCGACGCTCACGAGAAAACGCCCCCACTCGTAGTCGCTATCGAGCGGAAGAAGGGTGTGGTCCAAGTCGAACAAGGCTAACTGCATGATTTTGAAGAATATTATCAGTCTGGTCGCGTTCGGGGCGGGCGCTCCCCGGGTTCGGGCTGCGCTGCGCTGCGCTGCTTCGGCTCGCGCCCCGCGGCGAGCAACTCGCGCGCGAGCGCCAGCGTGATCGGGCGCTTCAGTTCGAGCGCGCGGCGATCGAGCGCGTCTAGAACGCCGAGCAGCGCCCGGATGTCGCGCGAGTGGTGCGTGAGCAGCCACGGCACGACGTCGTCGGCGACCGACACGCCGCGCTCGCTCGCCGCGGTGCGCAAGGCCTTCGCCTTGTCGTCGTCCGACAGAAGGTGGACCTCGAACACCAGACCCGCGCCAAGGCGCGTGCGAAGGTCTTCGCGCAGCTCGAGGCCCAACGGCGGCCTGTCTCCGGTACAGACCAGCGCGGCTCGAGCGCCCGCCTGGACGCGGTTGAACAGGTGAAACAGCGCCTGCTGCCGTGTGTCGTCGAGCAGCTGCACGTCGTCGACCGCATAGAGCAGGCGTTGCGGATCGTACCCGAACTGAGCGATCGGCGCCTTGGCGTCCAGAGCTGCGGCGCCGCCGCCCAGTGCGGCGAGCAGGTGCGAGCGCCCGCTGCCCGGCGATCCCCAGAGGTAGACGAAGCGCTGCGAGCGCTCGCCCATTGCGAGCGCCCCGATCCGGGCGACGCACTCACCGTTCGTGCCGGCAACGAAATTGGCCAGCGTCGGCGGTGCCGGTTCGAGCAGGTCGAGCGCCATCTGTTGCATGGTCGCGGTCATCGGATGGGCACTGCGCGGCGCATCGCGGCTTCAGCCCGCATCGCGGCGGTAGAAGTCGCTCGTCAGGTAGGCGCCGCGAAGGCGGCGCAACCCGACCGAAACCACAGCCGAGAGCGGCAGGGCGAGCAGGACGCCGATGAAACCGAACAGAGCGCCGAACGCGAGCAGCGCGAGGATCACAGCGACCGGGTGCAGTCCGATGCGCTCGCCGACCAGGCGCGGCGTCAGGTAAAGGCTCTCGACGAGCTGGCCGATCCCGTAGATGATCGCCACCGCGAGCAGGCCGCCGAGCGGGCCGAGCTGCAGCATCCCCGAGACCAGCGCGAAGATCATCCCGAGCGCGAACCCGAGATAGGGAATCAGGATCAGCAGCCCGGTGAGAACGCCGATCGGCAGCCAGAGCTTGTACCCGGCGATCGCCAGCGCGATCGAGTAGTAGACGGCGAGCACCAGCATCACGAGGAGCTGCCCGCGCAGGTACTGCCCGAGCAGCGCGTCGATCTCGCCGAGCAGGTCGAACGAGGCGCTGCGCCAGCGCGGCGGGACGAGTTCGCGCGCCCGCGCGAGCAGCGCGGGCCAGTCGAGCAGCAGGTAAAACAGCACGACCGGCACCAGGAACACGAGTCCGATCACCTGCATCGCCGCTCCCCAGCCCGAGCGCGCGTAGCCGAACAGCGTCGCCGCCAGGTCTTCGCCGCCTTCGGCAAGATGCGCCGCGAGCCAGGCCCGGATCGCGCCGACGTCGAGCGCGACCTCGATGTCCAGCTTCTGGCGCAACCAGGGAATCAGGCGTTCGGTGACCGCGCTGACGAGCCCGGGCAGGCGCGCGCGTACCTGGCCGAACTCGTGCTGCAGGATCGGCACGAGCACCAGCACGATCGCGACGATCGCGAGCAGCGCGAGCGCCATGACCAGCACCACGGCGAGCACCCGCGGCAGGCGATGGCGCGCGAGCCAGCCGACCGCCGGCTCGAGCGCGTAGGCGAGGATCGTTGCGGCCACGAACGGCGTGAGCACCGCCCCGAGCGCGACCAGCGCCCAAACGAGCAGCGCCGCGACCGCGCCCCACAACAGCGTCTGGCGTTGGGTTGGCGTGAGGTTCACTGGAAGGTCGTGGGTCGGCCAGCGACTACAATTGAAGAATTCATTCCCTACGGCACCGCCGCCCGGCTTGGCGTGCGGCGGCCGGCGCGAGTATCCCATGAATCAATCGCTATCCTACAAGGACGCGGGCGTCGACATCGATGCCGGCGACGCACTGGTCGAACGGATCAGGCCGCTCGCGCGGCGCACGATGCGCGAGGGCGTTCTCGCCGGCATCGGCGGCTTTGGCGCGCTGTTCGAGGTGCCGCGCCGCTACCGCGAGCCGGTGCTGGTCGCGGGCACCGACGGCGTGGGCACGAAGCTGCGTCTTGCCTTCGCGCTCGGCGGGCACGCGACGGTGGGGATCGACCTGGTCGCGATGAGCGTGAACGACATCCTCGTGCAGGGCGCCGAACCGCTGTTCTTCCTCGACTACTTCGCCTGCGGTCGACTCGACGTCGACATCGCGGCGGCCGTGGTCGGCGGCATCGCCGACGGCTGCGAGCAGGCCGGTTGCGCGCTGATCGGCGGCGAGACAGCCGAGATGCCGGACATGTACCCCGACGGCGAATACGATCTCGCCGGATTCGCCGTGGGCGTGGTGGAGAAGTCGCGCCTGATCGACGGGTCGGCGATCGAGCCGGGCGACGTGCTGATCGGACTCGCCTCGAGCGGAGCGCACTCGAACGGCTACTCGCTGATCCGGCGCGTGGTCGAACGTGTCCACGGACGCCTCGACGCGCCGCAGATGCACGACGACTTCCACGGCCGCAGCTTCGCCCAGACGCTGCTCGCGCCGACGCGGATCTACGTCAAGCCGGTGCTCGCGCTGATCGCGCACCTGCCGGTGAAGGGCATCGCGCACATCACCGGTGGCGGCCTGGTGGAGAACGTGCCGCGCATGCTCGGCGAGCGGCTGCAGGCGCGGATCCACCGCGACGCCTGGGAGCTTCCGCCGCTGTTCGGCTGGCTGCAGCGCCACGGAGCGATCGCCGACGCCGAGATGCACCGGGTGTTCAACTGCGGCATCGGGATGGTGCTCGCGCTCGCCGCCGACGACGTCGAAGAGGCGCTCGAGCGGATGCGCGGCGCGGGCGTCGACGCATGGCGGATCGGCGAGATCGCGCAACGAGACAAAGGCGCCGCCGGCGCGGTCGTGATCTGACACGATGCCGCGGCGTGTGCGACGCTGATGAGAACCTCACGAGTGGCCCCGGCGGCGTTGCGCGCCCTTGCCTGCGCGCTCGCTCTTTGCGCCGCGCCGTCGTGGGCGCAGCGGGCGAATTACGAGATCGAGGTCGAAGCGCCCGAGGAACTGCGCGCGCCGCTGCGAACGCTGACGCTGCTCGGACGCTGGCGCACCGATCCGGACTTCGAACCGGAGCAGCTCGAGCTGTTCATCGATCGCGCGCGCGACGAGTCGCTCGCGATCGCGCGCGCTGCCGGTTTCTTCTCGGCCGCGGTCGAGGTCGCGAGGATCGACGCGCTCGACGCGCGCGACCAGCGGCGCGGGAGCGGCGTTCCGGTGATCCGGATCGAAGTCGACGCGGGCGCGCGCACGACGGTCAACGCGCTGCGCTTCGAACTCGAGGGCGAGGCGCGCGACGCGGACATGGGGCCCGCGCTGCTGTCGCGCTGGCCGCTCGGCGAGGGGACGTTCTTTCGCAGCACCGAATGGGAGCTGGGCAAGCGCCAGCTGATCGAGCAGCTGCACCAGCGCGGCTACCTGCGCGCGAGGATCACGCGCAGCGAAGCCAGCGTCGACCCCGAGCGCACCACAGCGTCGCTGTCGATCGCGCTCGACAGCGGGCCGCGGCTGCGATTCGGCGCGTTGGCGGTGCGTGGCCTGGAGCGCTACCCGCGCTCGATCGTCGATGCGCTCGCACCGTGGAACGATGGTGACCCCTACGCCTTCGAGCAGCTGCTCAGGTTCCAGGAGCGGGTGCGCTCGGAGGTCTACTTCACCGGCGCCACCGTCCTTCCCGATCTCGACGCGGTCGAGCTCGATCCGGCGCGCCTCACGGTTCCGATCGCGATCGACGTGCGCGAGCGCGAAGCCCAGCGCCTGACCTCCGGACTGGGATTCAGCACTGATCACGGAGCGCGCGCGCTGCTCGGATACGAGCACCGCAACCTGCGCGACCGCGGCTGGCAGCTCGATACCGGCGTGCTGCTCGAATCGGTGCGCCGCCAGGTCTTCGCCAACGGGCGAACGCCGTGGGATCGTTCCGGACATCGCTGGCAGACCGGTGCGCGTTACGAACGGCAGGACATCTCGGGCGAACTCACCGACAAGAACACGGTCTACTTCGGGCAGGCGAGACGCAGCGACGAGATCGAGCACTTCGTGTCGCTGCAGTACCAGACCGAACAGCGCGGGATCGACATGGCGTCGGGCTCGATTCGCGACAGCCGCAGGGCGCTCAGCGCCGGCTACGCCTGGAACCTGCGGCGGATCGACTCGCGAATCGACCCGCGCGACGGGTACACGCTGAGTGCGCAGCTCTCCGGCGCGACCAAGCACCTGCTCTCGGACCGTTCGTTCACCCGCCTCTATGGGCGCGCGATGCGCTTCTGGCCGATGCCCGGCGACTCGGCGCTCGGAGGCGGCCTGCTGGTCGGGATGCTCGAAGCGGGCTGGGTGATCGCGGGGTCGCGCGACGACATCCCGAGCGAGAACCTGTTCCGTGCCGGCGGCGCGCAGTCGCTGCGCGGCTACGACTTCCTCAGCCTGGGCGTGCGCGAGGGCGAGGCGATCGTCGGCGGGCGGGTGATGGCGATCGCGAGCATCGAGTACCAGCACCCGATCACCGCCGGCTGGTACGGCGCCGGTTTCGTCGACGCAGGCAACGCGGCCGACACCTGGGGCCAGTGGAAAGCGGTCTACGGCATCGGCGTCGGCGTGCGTTGGCGCTCGCCGGTGGGGCCGATCAATCTCGATCTCGCCTACGGCACCGAGGCGCGGCGCTTTCGGCTGCACTTCTCCGTCGGCTACAGCTTCTGATGGCGCGCGCCAGGTTCACGCTCGGGCGCGTGGTGCACGCCGCGATCGCGGTGGCGATCGCGGTCGCGCTCGCGGCGCTGTGGGTCGTCGCGCAGACCGCGTTCGTGCGTTTCGCGCTCGATCGCGCGGTCGCTGCGAGCGACGGGCGGCTGAGCGTCGAGGGCGTGGAGGGAACGCTGTTCGAGGGGGTGCGCATCCGCGCGCTGGCCTGGGACGACCCCGCCCTGGATGGCGTGTCGGCCACGGTGCACGAATTGCGGCTGCGCTGGCGGGTGCTCGCGCTGCTCGATCGCGAGCTCGACCTCAGCCGGCTGAGCGCGAGCTCGGTCGTGGTGCGCACGCGCGCGTCGGACGAACCGGCGAAGCTTCCGGAGTCGCTCGAGCTGCCGGTTTCGCTGCGCTTGCGCGATCTGAAAGTATCGCGCCTGCGGATCGAAGCGCAGGGCGCCCAGGCGATCGAACTCGCCGGCATCGAACTGGCCATGCGCTACGCACCGGGCGGCTACAGGATCGAGCGGCTGCGCCTCGACTCGCAGTGGGGCGAACTGCAACTGTTCGGCGGCGTTGCCGACACGGCGCCCTTCGCGATCTCCGCCGGGGCGATGATCGAGGCGCGATTGCAGGCTTTCGCCGCGGCGGAGCCTGCGGGCGCGCCAGCCGGGGCGCGCCCGGGCACGCTCTCGGCGGCGGCGTCGATCGACGGAACGCTCGCCGAGCTGCACGTGTCGATGGCGGCGACGGTACCCGGGCGCGGCGCCGCGCTGGGCCTGGTGTCGGCGCGCTTCGAAGCGCGCGCGCTGCAGGCGCAGCCGCTGGGTCCGATCGAGTTTTCCTTCGAGGCTGTCGATCCGGCCGGACTGGGCATTGCCGAGGGCCTCGAACTGCGGCTCACCGGTAGCGGGAGTGCCGCGGTGCGCCTGGCCGAAGCCGGAAAGGATTTCAGCGCGAGCGCCCGCCTCGAGGCGAGCAATTCGCTCGCGGGCAGCAGCTCGGCGGGGCGGGTACCGCTGCGCTCGGCGCAGGCCGAGCTGCGCTGGTCCGACGGTCGGCTCGAGTTGTCCGGCCTGCGCGGCACGCTCTCGGGAGAGGGCCGGGTCGCCGGCAGCGCGAGCGTCGACACGCGGCGCGAAGTGGTGATCCTCGGGCGCACGATTGCGCAGCTCGGGCTCGACCTGAAGGTCGAGGACCTCGACCTGGCGCAAGTGATCGGCGCACCGCAGCCGACCCGGCTGGCCGGGCGCGTCGCGTTCCAGGGGCAGCGCTTCGACCTGGACCTGTCCGATGGCGCGCGCGGCGGGAGCGCGCTCGCCGCGGTGGGCGAGCTGCGCGCCGGTCGGCTGGAGCTCGAGAGCGCGCGGCTCAGGGCGCTGGCGGGGCTGGGCCCGGCGACGCTCGACGCCGCGGGTTCGGTGACGCTGTCCGCGCCTTACGCTGCGAACCTGAAGGGGCGCTTCGCCGCGCTCGATCCCTCGCGTGTCGTGGCGACGGTCGAGGCGCTCGCGCCGGAGTTCGTCGCGCGACTCGCCGACGCGCGCGACGTGCTGGCAAAGCTGCCCGGCGCGATCGACGGCGGCTGGAGCCTGGACGGGCCGCTGGCCGACGACCCGACGAGCCTTGGCGTCGCGTTCACGGTCGACTCGGGCCAGCTCGCCGGGCTCGCGGTGCGAGCCGACGCGCGGGCGAGCGTCGTGCAGCGCAGGCTCGAGGGGCTGCGCGCGCGCGTCGCCTTCGGCGAGACCCGGCTCGACGCCAGCGGCGCGATCGGTGCGCCGGGGGATAGATTGGCGCTGTCGCTGCGTGCCCCGCGGCTCGCGCAACTGGCTTCGTTGCTGAGCCAGCCGGGGCTCGCGGGTGCGCTCGAGTTGAGCGCCGAAGTCGCCGGGCGCTTCGATGCGCCGGCGATCGACCTGGTGGCCAAGGCCACGGCGCTGGAGCTTCCCGCGCTGGGCAGCATCGGCAGCGCCGAGCTCGAAGCGAAGCTGTCCGATCTGGGCGACCTGGCGCGCGCGCGGGTCGAAGTCAAAGGCCGGCTCGCGCAGCTGCGCGTCGGCGAGCAGCGCGTGCGCAGCCTTCAATTCGAGCTGGTTGGCAGCGCCAACGCGCACGCGATCACCGCCTCGCTCGACGCCGACCGCGGGTCGCTTCGGCTCGCCGGCAGCGGGTCGCTGGGCGACGGTCCGCGCTGGCGCGCGACGCTCGACGAGGCGAGCGGGCAGGGCGTGCAGGGCGCGAAGTTCGCGGCCAGGCTCGTCGAGCCGGTGACGATCGACGCGAGTCGCGACTCGGTCGAGATCGGCGCCACGGCGATCGAGAGCGCCTTCGGTCGCGTGCGCGTCGCGCGCGCATCCTGGCGCGACGGGCGCTTCGAGATTGAAGCCGAGGCTTCGGTGCCGAGTCTGGGGCCGCCGGCGCGCGCCTTCGGGGTGGAAACACCGGAGACCGGACTCGACACGGGGCTGGACGACATCGGGCTCGAGCTCTCCGCGAGGCTCTCGGGCACCGGAGTCGACGACCTTGGCGGAAGCGTGGTCGCGAAGCTCACGAGTCCGCCGCGCGTCGGAGCGAGCGGTGAGGCGCGGCTCGCGATTCGCGAGGCGAAGCTCTCCGGGACGCTGCGCGCCGAGCTCCCGTCGTTCGCGTTCGCGCGCAAGCTGGTCGGCCCGGAGTGGCTGTTCGACGGAAGGCTGCGCTTCGACGGCGAGGTGGGCGGAACGCTGCGCGCCCCGCGGCTGGCCGGCGAGCTGCGCGGCGACGCACTGCGCCTCGAGCAGCGCGCGCTCGGCTGGAGGCTGGGCGAGGGCACGCTGGCGGGCCGCTTCGACGGCGATCGTTTCCGCCTCGACTCGCTCAAGCTCGCCTCGAAAGCGCGTGGCGGCGGGTCGCTCGAGATGCGCGGCGAAGTCGAGGCGGCGACGCTCGACGGTCGTTTCGATTTCGTCGCCGACCGCCTGGT
>JAHDXY010000093.1 GCA_023384005.1 Burkholderiaceae bacterium
TTCGACGAAGGGTGTCCGCTCGGACGCGAATGCGGTGTTGCCCGGATCGCGTCCTTCGGCGGCGCCCGGACCACGTCTGCCGGCGTCGCTCGCGTCGAGTCTGTCGGTGTCGCCCGAGCCGTGGTCGCCGGCGTCGCGCTGCGTCGGGTGCTGCGTCATGGGCCTCACTGTACCCGCGCGTCCGGGTACTTCGCGCGCTCCAACGAGTGAGCCGGCGAAGCGCGAGACAGCTCAGGAGGTCGACCAGCGCGACGGTCGCCTGTCCGAGCCGTGCGACCCCGATCTACGCGAGCTGCGAACGCGGCGTGTTCGCAACGGTTTGCGTCGAGTCGCGCGCGAGTGCCGCGAGTGCGGCGAGTGCGGCGAGTGCGGCGAGTGCTTCGGGTAGCGAGAACACCGTTGCGTGCTGCCTCGGCAGGCCGGCACTGCGCGCCGCCGCCTCGATCGCCGCGTAGCTCCCGGTGCGGGTCGCGACGAAACGCGGTGCACGGTGCCGGCGCGCCGCGCCATTGAAGCGAAACGCATCATGAGACCGTGTCCTTTGCCCGACGGGTACCCGCGTATCATGCGGGCGTGGGAAAGACCTTGCAGGCGAGTGCAATGCGCGGCGTGCCGCAGTTCATCGATCAGGCTGGGGCGCGCGCGGAGGATCCGCGCACCGAGGTGCTTCGCGCGCTGTCGCGCGCGCGGGCTTCGATTCCGCCGAAGTACTTCTACGATCGACTCGGTTCGGCGCTCTTCACCGCGATCTGCGAGTTGCCCGAGTACTATCCGACGCGCTGCGAGGCTTCGATCTTCGACGCGCACGTCGAGGAGATCTCGGGCGTGGTCGGTCGCCGCGCGACGCTGGTCGATCTCGGCGCGGGCGATTGCGCGAAGGCTGCGCGGCTGTTCGATCGCTTCGATCCGGCGTGTTACGTCGCGGTCGACATCTCGGTCGATTTCGTTCGCGAGGCGCTCGCCTGCCTGCAGCGCCAGTTCCCCGGGCTGCCGATGCTCGGACTCGGCTGCGATTTCACGGCGGGGTTCGCGCTGCCCGACGCGGTGCCTCTGGAGCGTCGGTTGTTCTTCTATCCCGGTTCGAGCATCGGCAACTTCACGCCCGCGGAGGCGGTCGGGTTCCTGCGCAGACTTCGCCGCCAGTGTGGCCCGCAGGCGGGGCTGCTGCTGGGGGTCGACCTCGCCAAGGCGAAGGACGTGCTCGAAGCGGCGTACGACGACGCGCTCGGGGTGACCGCGGCGTTCAATCGCAACGTGCTCACGCATGTGAACCGTGTCGCCGGAACCGATTTCGACTTCGCGCACTGGGATCACGTTGCGTTCCTGAACGAGGCGCAAAGCCGCATCGAGATGCATCTGCAGGCGGGGCGCGCGATCGAAGTGAGCTGGGCCGGCGGAGGCCGATCGTTCGCCGCGGGCGAGCGTATCCACACCGAGAATTCCTACAAGTACCGACCCGCCCAGGTCGAGTCGATGCTGCGCGAGGCCGGCTTTCGGCTCGAACGCAGCTGGACCGACGCCGCCGGGTGGTTCGGGGTGTTTTTCGCAACGCTCGACGAGCGCTGAGGAGAGTCGCGGATGAAGGTGCTTCGCTGGATCGGTTGGACCATCGTCGGGATACCGCTTCTGATCGTGATCGCGCTCGCCGCGTATCGATTCGAGGGCATGCCGCAGACCGACGGTGAACTCGTCGTGCCGGGGCTGGTGACCTCGGTGCGGGTGGTGCGCGAGGCCAACGGCGTCGCGCACGTCTTCGCGCAGAGCCAGCGAGACGCGTTCTACGCGATGGGCCTGCTGCACGCGCAGGATCGGCTCTGGCAGCTCGAGATGAACAGGCGCGTGGTCGCCGGACGCCTTGCCGAGGTCCTCGGGCCGGCGGCGCTGGACACCGATCGTTTCCTGCGCACGATCGGCGTGAGGCGCAACGCCGAGCGAATCGCTGCCGGACTGGACGACGAGACGCGCGCGAGCCTGCAGGCCTACGCCGATGGCGTGAACGCCGGCGTCGACATCGTGCGCCGGCAGCCGTGGAAGCTCTCGCCGGAGTTCCTGATCCTGGGGGTGCGCCCGGAACGTTGGTCGATCGCCGACTCGATCGGCTGGTCGACGATGATGGCCTGGGATCTCTCGGGAAACCACGCCACAGAACTGCTGCGTTTCGCGCTTTCGCAGACGCTGTCCACCGCGCAGATCGCGCAGCTGATCGAAACCTACCCGACGCAGGAAACGGGCGATTACGCGGCGCTGTACGCCGGGCTCGACCGCGCGCCGGTGGCGGCGCTGCTCGAATCGATTCCGCCGGCCGGAATCGAGGGGATCGGATCGAACAACTGGGTCGTCGACGGCAAGCGAACGACCTCGGGCAAGCCGCTGCTCGCCAACGACCCGCACCTGGGACTGAACTCCCCGGCGCTGTGGTACTTCGCCCACCTCTCGGCGCCGGGGCTGGAAGTGATCGGCGCGACGCTGCCGGGGCTGCCCAACGTCGTGCTGGGGCGCAACGCCCGGATCGCCTGGGGATTCACCAACACCGCGCCGGACACGCAGGACCTGTTCCTCGAGCGGATCGACCCGGCCGACGGGTCGCGCTACGAGACGCCGCAGGGTTCGGCGCCCTTCGTCGTGCGCACCGAGCGGATCAGGGTCAAGGGTGAGGCCGACGTCGAACTGACGGTGCGCGAGACGCGCCACGGGCCGGTGATTTCCGACGTGCACGGCGACATGCGTCGCGCGCTCGAGGCGCGCAACACTCAACGCAAGTACGTGCTCGCGTTCCAGTGGACCGCGCTGTCGGCCGACGACCGTACGATCCGCTCGGGGCTGCGGATGAATCGCGCCGCGAACTGGGAGGAGTTCCTCGCCGCGGCGAAGGATTTCTCCGCTCCGCAGCAGAACATCGTCTACGCCGACGTCGAGGGCAACATCGGCTTCATCGCGCCCGGGCGAGTCCCGGTGCGCAAGCCCGAGAACGACCTGATGGGGCTGGCGCCGGCGCCGGGATGGGACGCGCGCTACGACTGGAGCGGTTTCGTGCCCTTCGAGGAGCTGCCGCGCGTCTACCAGCCGGGCAGCGGCGCGATCGTGACCGCGAACCAGAACATCCTCCCGCCCGACTATCCGCACTTCATCAGCGCGGAGTTCACGCTGCCCTACCGCTACGACCGGATCGTCGAGCGGCTCGCCGAGAAAGACAGGCACGACGCTGAATCCTTCGCAGCGATCCAGGCCGACGTCACGTCCAGGGCCGTGATCGAGATGCTCCCGATCCTCAGGAAAGCCACGCCCACGTCGGCGCGTGCACGCGCGGCGTTGGCGCGTCTGGAACAGTGGGCCGGCGTGATGTCGCCCGACGCCGCCGAGCCGCTGATCGCGGTCGGGTGGATCGATCGACTGCGGCGCCTGGTATTCGAGGACGAAGTCGGCGAGAAGCTGTTCCCGCTGGTCGAACGCCAGCGCGGACGGACCCGTGCGCTGCTTCGCGCGATGACCGAGGAAAGCCACGCGAAGTGGTGCGACAACGTGCGCACGCCGACGGTCGAGACCTGCGCGCAGATGCTCGACCGCGCGCTCGAGGACACGGTCGACGACCTCACAGCGCGCTACGGCGAGGACATGAACGCGTGGAACTGGGGCGCCGCGCACGTCTCGGTCTCCGACCACCGTCCGTTCAGCCGCCAGGCGCTGCTCGCGAAGATCTTCGAGATCCGCACGCCCACCGGCGGCGATACCCACACGATCAACGTCGGGCGCAACAACCCCTGGGACCCCAATGAGCCGTTCGCGAACCGCTGGGCGGCGAGCCTGCGCGCGATCTACGACATGGGCGACGCGTCGAAGTCACGCTTCATCCATTCCACCGGGCAAAGCGGTCACGTGCTCTCGCCGCACTATCGCGACATGGCGCAGAAGTGGTCGCGCGTCGAGTACCTGCCGATGCGGATGGACCGCGCAGCGATCGAGAAGGACGCCTACGCGACGCTCACGCTCAAGCCGGGAGCGCGCTGACCGCGCGGCGCCCGACAGCAACCACGCGCGCGCGTCAGACGACCGTCACGATCGGCTCGCCAGCGGCGAGTTCGCCAACCACTTGCGCCGACTCGAAGCCGTCACGCCTGAAGATCGCGAGTACCTCGTCCACGGCTTCGGGCGCGCACGACACCAGCAGGCCCCCGCTGGTCTGCGGGTCGGTGAGCAATGCGCGGTGCAGGTCGGTGATTCCGGCGCCCAGGCGCACCTCGTCGCCGTAGCCGGCCCAGTTGCGCGGCGACGCACCCGTGACCATGCCCTGCGCGGCGAGTTCTTCTACGCCCTCGATCAGCGGCACGTCCTTCATCGCGATGCGTGCGGCGAGGCGCGCGCCGCGGCACAGCTCGAGCGTGTGCCCCAGCAGCCCGAAGCCGGTGACGTCGGTGAGCGCGTGCACGGCGTCCAGAGCCGAGAGAGCGCGGCCCGACACGTTGAGCTTCGTGGTGTTCGCGATCATCGCCGCGTAGCCCGCATCCGACAGCTTTTCCTTCTTCAGCGCCGCCGACAGGATTCCCACGCCCAGCGGTTTTCCGAGGATGAGCTTGTCGCCCGCGCGTGCGTCCGAGTTCGTCTTGACCTTGTCCGGATGCACGAGGCCGAGCACGATCAGTCCGTAGATCGGTTCGACCGAATCGATCGTGTGCCCGCCGGCGATCGGGATCCCGGCGGCTGCGCACGTCGCTTCGCCGCCTTCGAGGATGCGACGGATCGTGTCGAGCGCGAGCCGCTCGATCGGCATGCACACGATCGCGAGCGCCATGATCGGCGTGCCGCCCATCGCGTAGACGTCGGAGATCGCGTTGGTCGCGGCGATGCGGCCGAAATCGTAAGGGTCGTCGACGATCGGCATGAAGAAATCGGTGGTCGCGATCAGGGCCTGCTCGTCGTTGAGCTTGTATACGGCGGCGTCGTCCGCCGTTTCGATCCCCACCAGCAGTTCGGGCGGCACCGGCATGCGGGTGCTCGATTTCAGTATCTCGGACAGCACGCCCGGCGCGATCTTGCAGCCGCACCCGCCTCCGTGAGAGAAAGATGTCAGTCGGATCGGGGCGAGCGTGTCGGGAGCGTTCATCGGTCGGACTCCAGTCAGTCTTGCGCCTGGTCGTCGAGCAGGTCGCCGCGGGCGGGCAGGCGCGGCGCCGGGTAGGCGCCTTCGAGCAGATTATGCGTCAGCGAACGCACTGCTGCCCGCTCGCGCTGCGGCTCGAACAGCGGCGCGCGATTCGCGCACTGCGCTCTCAGCTGGTCGAGAAAGGTGGGATCAACCTGACAGCGGTGGATCAGCCGCGCGAGTCCCGCGTCGTCGCCGACCTCGAAGAAGCCCTCGTAACGCGCCCCCAGCATTCCCACCGACCCGGGAATGCGCGACGCGAGCACCGGGACCGAAGCGGTGACCGCTTCGATCAGCACGTTGGCGCCGCCTTCCATCAGCGAGGGGAGCAGCAATACCCTGGAATTGCGGATGATCTGGCGCGTGCGCGCGTGCGGCTGGATTCCCGCGAGGCTCACGCGGTTATCGGCACGCGCCTTCTCGCGAAACGCTCGCCCGAGCGCGGCGTCCTTGTCGCCCCCGACGTGGATCAGGCGCAGCCGGTCGTGCGGGGCGAGGCCGGGCGCGAGCCGCGCCAGTGCGCGAAGCGCAGTCATCGGGTCCTTTTCGGCGCGCAGGTGCCCGACCATCGCGAGGTCGAAGCTGCTCTTTCGCGGACGTCCTCGCGCGAGGGTGCGCGCCGACTGATAGATCACCTCTACGCGCGCGCGCAGCGCCGCCGGGATCTCGTCGACGCCGCGCTCCTGCAGCACGACAAGCCTGTGGGCCAGTTCGAGCGAGCGTTTCGCGGCGGGCTCTTCGCGGATGTCGCGATAGAGGTCGGTTCCGGTGAGCACGACCGCGAGACCCTGACCGGTCCGGGAAAAACGCCGCACGGCGCCGGCCGAGCGACGGGCGTGCAGCGCGATCATGGCGTCCGCCGCCGATCCGTCCCAGTCCCTGGCGATCTCGACCTCGCATCGCCTGGCGAGGAACGCCGCCCACCGGCGCGCCGTCTGCCAGTTTCCGTCGTTGGCATCGGCGAGCGCCGGCGAGATAATGCAGATGCGTGGCCGCATGGGCTGCGAGTATGCACAAACGGGAGGCGAGCGGGTGCGATACGCGAATCGTTCCGAGCTGGCGAGTGCGCTCGAGGACGCGCGAGGCGAAGCTGCGGATCTTCGACCAGGTCCGCGACTCGCAGTCGAAGGTGCCGCACCTCGCCACGACCAACCCGTCGCTGTGGGAGTTCGGCCACGTCGCCTGGTTCCAGGCGCTCTGCTGCCTGCGCCAGGGCGCCGGCCGACTGATCGATGTCAATGACCGGAATTCCAGTGAACGGGCATAATTCTCTGTTTTCCCCAACGGGGTCGTCCCCGCACGCACATGACAGTTGAACTGCTCGATCGCCTCGCCGAACTCGGAATGCGGCCGCTGCGCCTAGGCGCACGCAAGCTGCTGCCGATCGTGCAGGGCGGAATGGGCGTAGGCGTGTCGGCGCACAAGCTGGCTTCCGCGGTGGCGCGCACCGGCGCGCTCGGTACGATCGCTTCGGTCGACCTGCGTCACCATCACCCCGATCTGATGGAGCGCTGCAAGGGCGTGCGCGAGCGCGCCAAGCTCGACCGCATCAACCTGGTCGCGCTCGACCGCGAGGTGCGCCTCGCCAAGGAGCAGTCCGAGGGGCGCGGCGCGATCGCCGTCAACATCATGAAGGCGGTCGACCAGCATCCGGACCTGGTGCGCCAGGCCTGCGAATCGGGCGCCGATGCGATCGTGATGGGTGCCGGCCTGCCACTGGATCTGCCCGAACTCGCCGCCGGCCATCCTGGAGTCGCACTGGTGCCGATCCTGTCCGACGCGCGTGGTGTGTCGCTGGTGCTGCGCAAGTGGATGCGAAAGAAGCGTCTGCCCGACGCGATCGTGATCGAGCACCCGCGCTATGCCGGGGGACACCTCGGCGCGACGCGCATCGATGAACTCGGCGACCCCCGCTTCGACTTCGAAACGGTGGTGGCCGAGGTGCACGCGGCGATGCGCGAGCTGGGGATCAACCCCGAGACGGTGCCGCTGATCGCTGCCGGGGGCGTGAACAGCCACGAGCGCGTGCGCGAACTGCTCGGGCACGCCTACTCCGGAGTTCAGCTGGGCACCGCCTTCGCGGTCACCGCCGAAGGCGACGCGCACCCGAACTTCAAGCGGGTGCTGGCCGGTGCCCAACCGCACGATATCGTCGAGTTCGTCAGCGTGGCGGGGCTGCCGGCGCGCGCGGTGCGCACGCCGTGGCTCGATCGCTACCTGCGCCGCGAGGAGCATCTCAAGACCAAGGCGGCGACCAACCCGCACCGCTGCGCCTCCGCGCTCGAGTGCCTGAGCGTGTGCGGGCTGCGCGACGGGCTCGCCAAGTTCGGGCAGTTCTGCATCGACAGCCAGCTCGCCGCGGCGGTGCGCGGCGAGATCGGCAAGGGCCTGTTCTTCCGTGGATCATCGTCGATTCCCTTCGGCGCGGCGATCCGGCCGGTGCGCGAACTGATCGAGTACCTTCTCAGCGGGCGCATGCCCGAGGGGCTCGACGGGCTCGGGGGGCCCGCCGCGGCCTAGCGGATCGCCGACGGCGTCCTTCGCGCGCAGCCGCTGCCCGGCCCGACGTCGCCGTGTCGGCTCAATCGTCGCGGCGCCTCGGCTTGCTCTTGAGGATTTCCCCGGTGAACGCATCGACGTAGAGCTTTTCGCGAGTTGCGTTGGCCTTTGCCGCCTTGACCTCGAACGCGCCGCGTTCGAGTTCGATCTTGTCGATCCGCGTGTATCCGAGTTTCTCGAGCTTGTCGTGGACTTGGGCGATCGTAAGACGGGCTGGCGCGCCGCCCGCGCCGCCGGACTGGCCGGCCTGGGTCGGCGGCGAGGACTGCGCGAAGCTCGGGGCGAGCAGGGCGCCAGCGCCGGCGGCGGCAACGCCGACGCCGAGAACGATTGCAGCGATTTTTCGGGAGGCGAGCATGATGGTGATCTCCGTTGGTTGCGGTTCGAACCCGGACCGTGGAACGATGCTGAACCAGCACCGCTGAATCGCGACTGAAGCCCTCGTTCATCGGCGGTTCATCGGCGCGGGGTTAGAACGGATTGCATGAAGCGCGACAAAGCTCCGAACAGACGCCGTTTCGTCGCGGTCGCCGCCGCGTGCGCGCTGCTGCTAGCGGCCGTGGGCGGGCAGCTCGCGGCGCGCGACGCGCGCGATCGCGACCGGGCGCGGCGCGCGCTGGAAGCGGGCGAGATCCTGCCGCTGCGGACCATCCTCGAGCGGGTGTCGGTCGAATACCCGGGACGCGTCATCGAGGTGGAACTCGAGCGCGAGGACGGGCGCTGGGTCTACGAAATCAAGCTCCTGCGCGCGGGCGGTTCGTTGGTCCGGCTCGAGGTCGACGCCCGCGACGGGACGACGCTCGCCCGAAAGGAGCGTGGGCCCGCGAGCGGCGCCAAGCGCTCGGGTGCGCGGGGAGAGCACTGATGCGCATACTGGTCGTCGAGGATGAACCGACGCTGGCCGCGCAACTGGCCGAGAGCCTGCGCGGCGCGGGCTACGCGGTCGACGTCGCGCACGACGGGGTCGAGGCGCATTTCATGGGCGACGACGAGGCGCAGCCCTATGACGCGATCGTGCTCGACCTCGGCTTGCCGCGCCTCGACGGGATGTCGGTCCTGGCGAAATGGCGCGCCGCCGGGCGAAGCGTTCCGGTGCTGATCCTCACGGCACGCGACAACTGGCACGACAAGGTGGCTGGGATCGACGCCGGCGCCGACGACTACCTGAGCAAACCCTTTCACATGGAAGAGCTGCGCGCGCGCGTGCGCGCTCTGATCCGGCGTGCCCAGGGACACGCGAGCGTCGAGCTCGAATGCGGGCCTGTGCGACTGGACACGCGCAGCGGTCGCGTCACGGTCGACGGGTGCGCGCTGGCGCTCACCGGGCACGAGTTCCGGGTTCTCGACTACCTGATGCACCACAAGGGCGCGATCGTCTCGCGCACCGACCTGATCGAGCATATCTACGCACAGGATTTCGATCGCGATTCGAACACGGTAGAAGTGTTCATCGCGCGCCTGCGCAAGAAACTGCCGCCCGGGTTGATCGAGACCGAACGAGGCCTGGGTTACCGGCTCGTCTGTCCGGGGTGAACGTGCGCGCCGGGGTGCCGTCCGCGAAGGAGCACGCCGGCGCACCGCCGGCGAAGCTGCGCGCCTCGTTGCGCACGCGTTTGCTGGTCGGAACGCTGGTCTGGGTGGTCGCGACGATCGCCGCGGCCGGCTGGGGCCTGAGCAGCATGTTTCGCCAGCACGTGTCGGCGCAGTTCGAGGCCGAACTCGCGACGCACCTCGAGCAACTCGCGGCGCATGTGTCGGTGGACCAGGCCGGTCTCGCGGGGATGGCGGCTGAACTGACCGATCCGCGCCTGGGCCGGCCGTACTCGGGTCTTTACTGGCAGGTCGATCGAGTCGGCGCCGGCGGTACGCCGATTCGCGCCGGTTTGCTGCGATCGCGCTCGTTGTGGGATCAGGTCCTCGTGGTTCCCGGAGACGATCCCGACGACGGGCAAGCCCACCGCCATCGCGTTCCCGGCCCCGAGGGCACGATGCTCAGGATGCTCGAGCGCATCGTGACGATCGACGCACCCGGCGGCGGGGAGGGCGTTCGCCTGCGACTGATCATTGCCGCGGACGAGGACCTGATGGTCGCACCCGCCGAACGACTCGACGGCGCGTTGTGGCTGTCGCTCGCGACACTCGGCCTGGGGCTCGGGCTCGCGGTGGTCGTGCAGGTGGTCGTCGGACTGGCGCCGCTCGAGCGCCTGCGTGGCGCCCTGGGCGCGGTGCGCTCCGGTCGCACCGAACGCCTCGAAGGGGGCTTTCCCTTCGAGGTCCAGCCGCTGGTCGAGGAGTTCAACGCCGTGCTCGCGCAGAACACCGAGGTCGTTGCCCGCGCACGCACGCAAGCGGGCAACCTCGCGCACGCGCTCAAGACCCCGCTGAGCGTGCTCGGCAACGCGGCCTCGCAGCGCGACGACGATTTCGCGCGCCTGGTTTCCGAGCAGGTCGAGACCGCGCGGCGTCAGGTGGACTATCACCTGACGCGCGCCCGCGCCGCTGGGGCGCGCGTCGCCGGAACGCGCACCGCGCTCGCTCCGGTGCTCGAGGGGCTGGTACGCGTCATGCGCCGCGTCCACGCCGATCGCGCGATCGAGGTCGTCGTTCGCGCCCCGGCGACGCCGGTAGTGTTTCTCGGCGACGAACAGGACCTGCAGGAAATGCTCGGCAACCTGCTCGACAACGCCTGCAAATGGGCCGCGAGCCGGGTCGAAATTGGGATCGCGTCGTGCGACGGGCGGCTCGCGATCGACGTCGACGACGACGGAGGCGGAATCGATCCGGCGCGCCGCGAAGCGATGCTCGGCCGGGGCGCGCGCGCCGACGAGAAGGGGCGCGGCTCGGGCCTCGGGCTGGCGATCGTCGACGAGCTCGCACGAAGCTATGGAGGGGGCGTGCGGCTGTCCGAGTCCGCGCTCGGCGGACTGCGCGCGACACTCGAAGTTCCCGGGCGCGGTCGCGACGAAGTCTGAGCGCGTCGGGCGGTCCTCAGCGCACCGTGTCGCGCGCGCGCACGCGCTCGCGGTGCAGCACGTATACGCCGGAAGCGATCAGCAGCGCGATTCCCCACCACGCCAGCGCGTTTGGCGTGTCGCCCCAGACGGCGAAACCGAGCAGCAGCGCCCACAGGAGCCCGGTGTAGCGAAACGGCGCGATCAGCGACGCCTCGCCTTCGCGCATCCCTGCGACGATCGCGTAGTAGCCCCCCGCCAGGAACACCGAGGCGAGCGCGAGCAGGCCGAGTTCGAACAGGCCGAAGGCGCCCCATCCCTCGAAGATCGACAGCACCGCCGCCAGGATCGTGACCGTGACCGCGGTCGAGAGCGTGACCAGGATCGACGGCAGCCCCGGGGGGATGCGCCGCGTGAGCAGGTCGCGCACGGCGTGCAGCAGCGTTCCCGCGAGGCACACCAGCGAGAACACGTTGAAGCCCTCGGCGGCGGGCTGGATCACCAGCACGACGCCGGTGAACCCGGCGACGATTCCGCCCCAGCGTCGCCACCCGACCTGTTCGCGGAAGAAGATCGAGGCAAGCATCGCGATGAACAGCGGCGAGGCCATGTTGATCGCCGTCGCGTTGGCGATCGGCAGGTGAAACAGCGACACCAGGTACACGAAGGTGGCCAGGGCGTCGACCAGCGAGCGCACCAGCACGCGGCGCTCGACGACCTCGCCGATGCGTCGCGTCGCGCCCATCGCGCGCGCCACGGCGAACACGACCATCGTCGCCATTACTCCGCGCACGAAGATCAGCTGCGCGGTGGGCATCGATTCGCTGGCGTACTTCACCAGCGCGTCGTTGGCGATGAAACACGCCATCGCCACGCACATCGCGACGATGCCGCGGCGGTTGGCGGCGAGCAGCGCCGCGGTGTCCGGCGCCGCGCGCATCCCGGGCGCGGCTATTCGACGCCGCCCGGAGCGCCGCCCATCACCGTGCTGAAACCGCCATCGACGTGCGTGACCTCGCCAGTGATTCCGGCGGCGAGGTCGGAGAGCAGGAACGCCGCGACGTTGCCGACGTCGTCGATGGTCACGTTTCGCCGCAGTGGCGAGTTGGCCTCGACGATCGCGAGGATCTTCGAGAACCCCTTGATTCCGCTCGCCGCGAGCGTCTTGATCGGGCCGGCCGAGATCGCGTTGACGCGAATGCCCTCGGCGCCGACCGCCTCGGCGAGGTAGCGCACGCTAGCCTCGAGGCTGGCCTTGGCCAGTCCCATCGTGTTGTAGTACGGGACCATGCGCTCGGCGCCGAGGTAGCTCAGCGTGAGCATCGCGCCGCGGCGCCCGTGCATCATCGGCAGCGCGGCCTTGGCGAGCGCGGCGAAACTGTAGGCCGACACGTCGTGCGCGATCCTGAACGCGTCGCGGCTCAATCCTTCGAGGAAGTTGCCTGCGATCGCTTCGCGCGGGGCGAACGCGATCGCGTGCACCAGGCCGTCGAGTCCGTCCCACTGCGCGCCAAGACCGGCGAACAGCGCTTCGATCTGGGCGTCCTCGGCCACGTCGCAGGGAAAGATCAGCGACGAGCCAAACTCGGCGGCGAGCTCGGCCACCCGATCACGGAAGCGGTCGTTCTGGAAGGTGAACGCCAGCTCGGCGCCCTGGTCGTGACAGCTCTTCGCGATTCCGTAGGAAATCGAGCGATTCGACAGCAATCCCGTGACCAGGATCCGCTTGCCGGCGAGAAACCCCATCGATGGTCTCCTAAGGTTAAAGCTTCAAGGTCGCGTATTCTCGCACGGTCGAACATCGGTCTAGAATCCGCGGCCATGCCAAGTCTCGCGTCCAGTTCCTCGCCTTTCTTTCGCCTGGTCGCCGTGGCCGTGCTGGTGGGCGCAGTGTCGGGCGGTTCGCGCGAGGCGATCGCAGCCCACGGCCTGGCGTGGGGCGCGACACCCAGGTACCCGCCCGGCTTCTCGCACTTCGACTACGTGAACCCGAACGCGCCCAAGGGGGGCGCGATCAACCTCGACGGCTTCGGGTCCTTCGACAAGGTCAATCCGTTCACGCTCAAGGGGATCGCCGCGGCGGGCGTGGCGGTGCTGATGTTCGAGACGCTTGCAGAACCGAGCGACGACGAGCCGTTCTCGATGTACGGGCTGCTCGCGCGCGACATGGACTTCGCCGCCGACGGTTTGTCGATCACCTTCAGGCTCGACCCGGCAGCGCGTTTTTCCGACGGCTCGCCGGTGCAGGCGCACGACGTGCGCCACTCCTTCGAGATGCTGATGAGCAAGCAGGCGCACCCGCGGTTCCGGCAGTACTACGCCGACGTCGCGCGCGTCGTGGTTCTGGCGCCCGACGCGGTGCGCTTCGAGTTCAAGCGGCGCAACCACGAGTTGCACATGATCATCGGCACGCAACTGCCGGTCTTCTCGCGCCGCTGGGGCGAGGGCAAAGCCTTCGACCAGATCGTCCAGGAGCCCCCGCTCGCGAGCGGGCCGTACCTGCTCGAAAAGGCGGACTGGGGCAAGTCGATCACGTTCCGGCGCAATCCGCAGTACTGGGCGAACGAGATCCCGACGCGCAAGGGAACCTACAACTTCGGGCGCATCACCTACAAGTACTTCAAGGACGAGACCGCGCGCCTGGAAGGATTCAAGGCAGGGGAGTTCGACTGGATCGCCGAGAACTCCGCGAAGAACTGGGCGCGCGGACACGTCGGACGCCGATACGCGAGCGGCGAGATCGTCAAGCGCGAGTTCCGCCACTCGAACGCCGCCGGCTTGCAGGGTTTCGCGCTGAACACGCGGCGCGCGCAGTTCGCCGACGTGCGCGTGCGCAAGGCGCTCACCCTGGCCTTCGACTTCGAGTGGATGAACCGCCAGGTGTTCTACGGTCAGTACGTCCGCAGCCCGAGCTACTTCACCAACAGCGAGATGCAGGCCACGGGCCTGCCGCAGGCCGACGAACTTGCGCTGCTCGAGCCGTTTCGCGACCAACTCGACCCGGCGGTGTTCGGCGAGGCGCCCATGCCGCCGGTGACCACGCCGCCGGCGTCGCTGCGCGCGAACCTGCGCGAGGGGATCGGGCTGCTAGCGGCGGCCGGCTGGAAGGTCGCAGACGACGGACGGCTGCGCAACGCGCGCGGCGAAGCCTTCGAGTTCGAGGTGATGTCGTACTCGAAGGCGCTAGAGCGCATCGCGGCGCCGTGGGCGCGCAACCTGGAAAAACTCGGCATCACGGCGCGTCTTCGAACCACGGACCCGGCGCTCTACCAGAAGCGCGCCGACGAGTTCGATTTCGACGTGCTGGTGCAGTCGTTCTCGTCCAGCCAGACGCCGGGAAACGAGCTGGTCGAGCGTTTCAGCAGCGCGGCGGCATCCGAGAAGGGGTCCGACAACGCATCGGGAGTGCGCGACCCGGTGGTCGACGCGCTGATCGAGAGGCTGCTCGCCAGCTCGTCGCGCGCGGAACTGGTCGCGAGCGCGCGCGCCCTCGACCGCGTGCTGCGCGCCGGCTGGTACCTGGTGCCGCACTTCTACGCGCCGGCGCACCGCGTCGCCGACCGCAGCCGGCTCGCGCATCCGCGGACGCTGCCGCTGTACTACGCGGCGGAGTCGTGGGCGCTGCAGACCTGGTGGGAGGAGCGC
>JAHDXY010000094.1 GCA_023384005.1 Burkholderiaceae bacterium
AACGCGGATCGTCAGGTCCTTCGATGTCGCGATCGTGCCGACCGCCTGCATGATCTCGATCACCGAATCGTTGAGCTCCTCGCCCTCGCGCGAGATCGTCTCGAGGCCGCGAATCCGGTACTCGAGCAGATCGTCGAGCGCCCCCGCAACCCGCGAAAGGTCGTCGTCGCCATCGAGTTCGGCGCGCGCGAGCATGTCGCCCGCGGTGACCCGCGCGAGCGTCCATTGCAGGCGCGCGACCGGCTCGATCACTTCGGCCGAAAAACGCCGTCCGAGGGCGAACGCGAACACGCCGCTCGCCGCCAGCACGACCACGCCGGTGAGCGCGAGCGCGCCGAGCGCGGAGTCGGCGGCGATCATCTCGAGGGTCGACGCGTACCAGAGCGCCGCAGCGGCCAGAGCAAACACGACCAGCGGCGCCAGCACGGTCGCCAGCCAGGTCGTGCGCAGGCCGGCAAGCGTGCGCACCCGCGCAACCTGGCGCGAGGTTTTGGCCATCAGCCCGCCGCCAGCGCGCGAAAGAGCGCCGTCGCGTCGAATCGCCACCAGCGGCGCCCTTCGACATCGGCCAGGGAATCACGCAGCGCGTCGGCGAACGCGCACTCGGGTCTGGACACGCCCCGATCGGGCGCCAGCGGCTGCGCTGCGTCGCCCGACTCCGGCCGCAGCTCGACAGCTTGCGGCGGATGCTCGACGAGCAGCGCGCCGGCGTCGCCCCCGCCGGCGAGCACCAGCACCCTTACCTCGCCGATGCGCCGTCCTTGTCCGCGCGGCACCGGGCGCGCGTCGAGCACCGGCACAGGCTGCCCGCGCACCTGGACCAGTCCCAGGACGGCGGAAGGAGCAAGGTACAGCGGATAGACGACGGCGTCGGCGACGTACTGTGCGTCGTCGTGCGGATCGAGCAGCAGATCGACTCCGGCGAGCGTGAAGCCGAAAGCGCGCACTGACGTGCCCGTCGCGTCGCTCACGCCGCGCACTTCGACATCATCGCCGCAGCATCCGCGACAGCCGCGAGGCGCCAGTATTCTCGAAGGCCGCGCCGGTGTCGCCCGGCGCGCCCGCGCCGGCTTCGCGCGCGGGCGCACGCGGCCCGCGGCGCAACTGCTTTCGCACCGCGGTTTCGAGCGCGCGAAACGGCACCGGCTTGGTCAGGTACGCGTCGCACCCGGCGAGCGCTCCGCGCGCAAGGTCGAAGGGCGAAGAACGGCTGGTCAGGATGATCACCGGCAGATGCCTGATCCGCCTGTCGCGCCGGATTTCCCGGGTCAACCGATAACCGTCGGTGCCCGGCATCATCACGTCGACCAGCACCAGGTCGAAGTGCCCGAGTGCCAGTCGCTCGAGCGCGTGCGTCGCAGACCCGACCGCCTCGTGGCGAAGCCCGAGGCGATCCAGCGCCACGCCCAGTTGCCGGCGCACTGTCGGACTGTCGTCCACCACCAGTACGCACGCCGCTTCGCCCACGACATCGCCCACCGGTTCGTGCCGCGCCTGATCCGCCGCTTCGTCCGCCGCTTCGTCCGCCGCTTCGTCCGCCGCTTCGTCCGCCGCTTGCCGCGGAGCGCGATCCGCCCTTTCGTGCGCAGCGTCGTCCTCGTCCGGCAGCGCTCCCCCGACGGTGTTGTCGACCTGTTCAGGCAGCGGATCCGCCGCGATCGCCCGCGCAGCGAGCCGCCGCTCGAACGCGCGGTTCAATGCCGGCAGCAACTGAACGGCGAGTCGATCGAGCGCGACAGCGTCGGACCGGGTCGAAACCGCGCCGCGCGCGACGAGTTCGATCCGTTCGCTGCGCGCGCCGGCCGCGTCGAGGGCGGCGAACAGCCTCGCGCCCGAAGGCTCGCGCGGATTCGCCAGCGCCAGGTCCGGTTCGGATCGGTCGCGTTCGGCCGCGTCCTCGCCCTCGATCCGATAGGCGAAGCGGTTGTAGCCGGCGTGACGCAAGACGAAAGCGATCAGGCGCAGATCGCGCTGATCGATTCCGGCGATCCGGACCGTGCCCAACGGCCGCTCCTCCATCGATTCCCCACCTCAAAGGACGCCCGCAGCGTACTGTTCGCGGACCCGTTCATCCTAATCGGGCACACCGCGTTTGGCCAAACTGCGCGTGCTAGCATCGCCGGATGAGCCAAGCCGACTACCACGCGTTCGACACGCTCGCGCTGCACGCAGGGGCTCGACCGGACTCCGATTTCGGTGCGCGCGCGACGCCGATCTACCTGTCGAGCGCGTTCGTCTTCCAGGATTCGGACCAGGCCGCGGCGCTGTTCAACATGGAGCAGTCCGGTCACGTCTACTCGCGCATCAGCAACCCGACGGTGGCGGTGCTCGAGGAGCGCATCGCCGCGCTCGAACGCGGCGTGGGCGCGATCGCCACCGCCAGCGGGCAGGCGGCGCTGCACCTTGCGATCGCGACGCTCGCCGGCGCGGGTTCGCACGTGCTCGCCTCGCGCGCGCTGTACGGCGGGTCGCACAACCTGCTGCACTACACGCTCAGCCGCTTCGGCATCGAGACCACCTTCGTCGACCCGCGCGACCCGCAGGCCTGGCGCGACGGACTGCGTCCGAACACGCGACTGCTGCTGGGCGAGACACTGGGCAACCCGGGGCTGGACGTGCTCGACATCCCGATCGTGGCCGAGATCGCCCAGTCCCACGGCGTGCCGCTGCTGGTCGACTCGACCTTCACCACGCCCTACCTGATCCGCCCCTTCGAACTCGGCGCGCACCTCGTCTATCACTCGGCGACAAAGTTCCTCTGCGGTCACGGCACCGTCGTCGGCGGCGTGCTGGTCGATTCCGGGACCTTCGACTGGCACGCATCGGGCAAGTTCCCCGAACTCACCGCACCCTACGAGGGTTTCCACGGCATGGTGTTCGCCGAGGAGTCGACCGTCGCGCCGTTCCTGCTTCGCGCGCGACGCGAGGGGCTGCGCGATTTCGGCGCCTGCATGAGCCCGATGAACGCGTTCCAGATCCTCCAGGGCGTGGAGACGCTGTCGCTGCGAATGCGGGCGCACGTCGCCAATGCCCAGCGCGTGGCCGAGTTCCTCGAGGCCCATCCGATGGTGTCGAAGGTCGCGTATCCGGGACTCGCTTCGCACCCCGATCACGCGCTCGCTCGCCGCCTGCTTCCGCGCGGTTGCGGCGCAGTGTTCAGTTTCGAGTTGAAGGGCGACCGCGCCGCGGGACGGCGCTTCGTCGAGGCGCTGCGGATCTTCTCGCATCTGGCGAACGTGGGCGACGCGCGCTCGCTGGTCATTCACCCCGCATCGACGACCCATTTCAGGATGGACTCCGCGGCGCTGGCGGCCGCTGGCATCGGCGAGGGCACGCTGCGCCTGTCGGTCGGGCTGGAGGACGCGGACGATCTGATCGCCGACCTCAAGCGCGCCTTTCGCGCCGCAGAGCGGGGCTGAGACGGTGGAACTCGTCGTCGAAGAAGAGCGGGCCTACGCGTACACCGGCGGCCGCGCCTTCGACCCCACGCTGCCGGTGCTCGTGTTCATCCACGGCGCGCAGCACGATCACAGCGTCTGGGGCCTGCAGACGCGCTATCTGGCCCACCACGGCTTTTCGGTGCTCGCGCCCGACCTTCCCGGGCACGGCCGCAGTGCCGGCGCGCCGCGCACGACGATCGACGCGATGGCCGGCTGGATCCTGTCGCTGCTCGCGGCAGCGCGGGCGCCGCGAGCGGCGCTGATCGGGCACAGCATGGGATCGCTGGTCGCGCTCGAGGCCGCGGGGCGTGCGCCCGATTCGGTCTCGCGGCTCGTGCTGGTCGCGACCGCGGCGCCGATGACCGTGTCCGACGCCCTGCTCGCCGCGGCGCGTGACGACGAGCAGGCAGCGTTCGAGATGATCAACCTCTGGTCGCACAGCGGCATCACGCACCGCCCTGGCAGCCCGGGCCCCGGGTTTTCGCCCTTTGTCGCGAACCTCAGGCTGATGCAGCGCCAGCGCCCTGGCGTGCTGCACAATGATTTCAGTACCTGCAACAGCTATACGCGCGCCCTGCAACGGGCGGCAGCGCTGCGGTGCCCGGTGCAGTTCATCCTCGGCGGCGGCGACGCGATGACGCCCCCGAAGGCCGCGCGCGCGCTGATCGCCGCGTGCCGCGACGCGCAGGTCGTGACGATCCCGGGCGCCGGTCACAACTCGATGGCAGAGCGCCCCGATCTGGTACTCGACGCGCTACGCGGCTTTCTGTCACCATTGAAGGTCGACACCTAGATCGGGCCTCGCGTGCGCGCGCTGAGCCTGGCGTGCCGCAGGAGACAGTCTTGGACGACACCGCACCGAAGGCCGGGCCGACCTCCAACGGGGGCTACATCCCGTTTCGCAGCTTCTCGGAGTTCTACCCGTTCTATCTGGGCGAACATCGCAACATCACCTGCCGTCGCCTGCATTTCTTCGCCAGCCTCGGGGGCCTGTTCTGCCTGTTGCAGCTGATCACCACGCTGCACCCGTCGTGGCTCCTGATCGGCCTGGTCTGGGGCTACGGGATGGCCTGGATCGGACATTTCGGCTTCGAGAAGAACAAGCCCGATTCGTTCAGGCAGCCGATCTACAGCTTCGCGGGCGCGTGGGTGATGTTCAAGGACATCCTGGTCGGGCGGATTCCGTTCTGAGCGGCTGCGCGACCTGCGCCACGTGCGCGAGCGGGGCGTCCAGGTCGGCGGCGTGCAGTTGCCCTGTGGCGCGACCGCGCCAAAGCCGCTCGAACAGCGGGCGCAGCGTCCACGACCGCGCCTCGCGCGCGAGCGCCCAGCGTTCGTTCCAGACCTGCGCATCGGCCGACGCCCCCTCCGTGCCCGGTTCGTCCAGCGCCGCCCCCGCGATCCAGAACCGGTCGACGTAGTCGAGCTCGCGCAGGATCGCGCCGAGTTCCTGGGCGGCGGCGGCGTTGCCCGAGAACAGTCCGCGCAGCTCGGTGAGCGAGACGGCCGGCGCCCCTCGCAGCTGCGCCCGCGCGAGGCGCAGCAGGACCCCGCGCCCGAGTTCGAACCACTGCGCCGGAGTCGTCGGATAACCGGCCGCCGGGTCGCCGCGCAGCGCCGGCAGCGACGCGGTAACGAGCGCGCCTCCGAGCACGGTCAGCCAGAGCAGGAACAGCCACACGAGCAGCAGCGGCAGCGTCGCGAAAGCACCGTAGACCACCGTGTAGGTCGGGATCCGCGCGACCTGGAACGCGAAACCGCGCTTGAGCAGTTCGAGCGCGACGGCCGCGCACAGCGCGCCTGCGATCGCGTCGCGCCAGCGCACCGCCGCGTTGGGAACGAGTCGGTACAGCAGGGTGAGCCCGGCGATCGTCGTCGCCCAGGGCACGGCGAGCAGCCAGGCCCTGCGCACGGCCGGGAGCGCGACGCCGCCGATGATCTCGGTGACGATCGCGCCGTTGACCAGGACGCTCGCGCCGACCAGCAGCGGGCCGAGGGTGAGGAAGGTCCAGTAGATCGTCAGGCGGCGCGCGAGCGGACGCGCCGGCGCGTCGCCCCAGATCCTGTTCAGCGTCCGGTCGATCGTGAGCAGCGTTGTAAAGGCGGTGGCGAAGAACACCAGCGCGCCGATCGCCGACAGCTCGCCCGCTTTCTCGGCGAACTGGTTCAGGTAATGCACGAGCGTCTCGGCAAGGCTCGGCGCCAGGAGATTCGACGCCACGAAGCGCAGCGCGGCGCCGCGCAGCTCCGCCAGCATCGGCAGCGCGCCCAGCAGCGACAGCGCGAGCGTCGCGACCGGCACCAGGGCGAGCAGCGAGAGGAACGCGAGGCTGGCCGCGGTCTGCGCGAGCCGAAGTCGCGCGCTGCGCCTGAGCAGTACGATCACGAAGCCGCGCAGACGCGACAACGCGTTCGCGCGCTCGGTCATGAAACGCAATCCGGTTGTGTCGATCGTCGCATGATAGCCTGCGCCTCGATGCTCCCCTCGCTCCCGCCCGACGCCGCTTCAGACACCGCGCCGGCAGCCGTTTCCGAAGACCGCTACGCGCGGCTGCGCAACGGCTCGGCCCGTGCCGCGCTTCTCGGCGCGATCGCGCTGATCGTGCTCGGCCTGGCGTGGGAACTCTGGCTCGCGCCGCTGCGCCCGGGAGGATCGTTGCTCGCGTTGAAGGTCCTGCCCGCAGCGCTCGCACTGCGCGGACTGCTCGCGCGGCGCATTCGCACCCATCAGTGGTGGTCGATGGCGGTGCTGATCTACGTCTGCGAGGCAGCGGTGCGCGCGCTGAGCGATTCGGGGCTGTCGGCGAAACTCGCGCTGGTCGAAGCGCTGCTGGCAGTGTCGAGCTTCGTCGCCACGCTCGCATTCGTGCGCGCGTCGCGCGCGTCGAGCTGACCGGGGCGCGACACTTCGCGCGCGGCGCGGTCGATCAGCGACGGGTCGTTTTCCGCCAGCGCATTGGCGTCCGAGAGCATCCTGCGCCAGGCACGCGCGCCGTGCATTCCATTGAAAAGGCCGAGCAGGTGGCGCGTGATGTCGCGCACCCGTCCGCCGCGCGCGACGTGCTCGCGGGCATAGCGCACCAGCGGATCGACCAGTTCGAAGCGATCACCGACCGGCGCCGCTGCGCCGAACAGCCGTTCGTCGACCGCCGCCAGCAGCCAGGGGTCGCGGTAGGCGGCGCGCCCCAGCATCGCTCCGTCGACGCGATCGAGATGTGCGGCCGCTTCGTCGAGCGACCCGAGCCCGCCGTTGACGACGAAGCGCAAGTGCGCGAAGTCGCGCTTGAGCGCGTGGACGAACTCGTGACGCAGCGGGGGGAGTTCGCGGTTCTCCTTCGGACTCAGGCCGTCGAGCCAGGCGCTGCGCGCGTGAACGATGAACACCTCGACGCCGGAGGCCGACACCGCGCCAACGAAATCGCGAACGAACGCATAGTCGACCCGTCGGTCGATTCCTATGCGGTGCTTGATCGTGACCGGGATCGACACCGCGTCGCGCATCGCGGCCAGGCAGTCGCGAACGAGCGCCGGCTCGGCCATCAGGCAGGCGCCGAACGCGCCGCGCTGCACGCGCTCGCTCGGGCAGCCGCAGTTCAGGTCGACCTCGTCGTAGCCGCGCTCCTCGGCCCAGCGCGCGCACTGCGCGAGTTCGGCAGGATCGCTGCCGCCGAGCTGCAGCGCGAGCGGGTGCTCGCTCGGATCGAACTCCAGATGTCGCTCCCGGTCGCCGTGCACCAGTGCCGCGGTCGTCACCATCTCGGTATACAGCCGCGTGCGCCGGGTGAGCAACCGGTGGAAGTAGCGGCAGTGCCGGTCGGTCCAGTCGAGCATCGGCGCGACGCAGAATCGCCATCTGCTATCTGTTCGATCGTTGTGCACTCTTGCGGATTCCTCGAATCACCTCGAGCGGCGCAGTGTACCCGCCCGCGCGCGCCGGCTTGCACGCGCGCTACGGCTTCTCGTGTGCGCCGCGGCGCGCGGACAAGCGATCATCCATCGGTTCTACTTTACAGCGGCACGAGCGGCCGCTAGTTTTGCGCCAGAGCCGTGCAAGAATACGGCCGCAGCGGCGTCGGCTTCAAGGTCCGCGGTTGCTCCAGGTGGTCGCGAACGCCGTCCGCTCGGTCCCGGGGAGGGAAACATGGGCAAGCGATTTCTCGTGGTCGACGACCACCCGATCATCCAGCGCGCGATGGGCGAGGTTCTCGAAGAACTCGCGCCCGATACCGAAGTGCGCTATGCGAGCCGCCTGTCCGATGCGATGCGCATCCTGCGCTCGGGCGAGCGCTTCGACCTGATCCTGCTCGACCTTCGCCTGCCCGACGCCGCCGGCGTCGAATCGCTCGTGTCGCTGCGTGAACTCGACCCCGAGTGCACGGTGGTCGTGATGTCGGCCGACGTCGACGCACCGATGATCATGCGCTGCCTCGACCTCGGTGCGATCGGCTACATCCCGAAGACGCTGTCCAACGAAGCGATCCGCAGCGCGCTGCGGCTCGTGTCTTCCGGCTGCGCCTACGTACCGCCGCAGGTGCTCGCCACCGACCAGCCGATCCGCGTGCGGATGGAGCCCGGCTATTCGAAGAGCTCCGATCCCCGGCACCTTGGGCTCACCGAGCGCCAGATCGACGTGCTGCGCCTGATCCTGCGCGGCCTGCCCAACAAGCTGATCTGCCGCCAGCTCGCGCTGGCGGAAGGCACGGTCAAGGTTCACGTCAGCGCCGTGCTGCGCGCGCTCGGTGCGCGCAACCGTACGCAGGCCGTGATCGCGGCGAGCCGGATCGGGCTGAGATTCCCGGAGTAGCGCGCGCTCGCCCTGCCTATAATCGCCTGCTGCGAACCGAGCAAAGCAGTGCCGATGCCCGAGCCCTCCCCCTGGATGTTGGTGGTCAATCCGGCCGCGGGCCGCGGTCGGGGCAAGCGACTCGTCGCGCGCCTCGAGCGCGCGCTCGAGCGCGAGGCGATCGACGCACGCATCGTGATCAGCGAACACCCGGGGCACGCGGAGCAACTCGCCCAAGAGGGCGCGCAACGCGGGATCGTCCGGTTCGCCGCGGTCGGCGGCGACGGCACCGCGCACGAAGTGGCCAACGGGCTCGCCGCCTACGCGCGCGAACGCGGCGACGACGCGCGACTCCGGTCGCTGAACGCGTTCACGCTCGCGGTCGTCGCGATCGGCACCGGCAACGACTGGGCGCGTTCGCTCGGCGGCCCGCTCCCGATCGAGGCCGCGATCGCGCGGCTCGCGCGCGCGCGCTCGCAGCCGTGCGACCTCGGGCGCGTGTTCTACCGGGGCGCGAAGGGCCCGCAGTCGCGCATCTTCGTCAACGTCGCGGGCGCCGGCTTCGACGGATTCGTGATCGAGCGCCTGGGCGAGCGCAAGCCCGGGGCCTGGGCCTACCTGATCGAGCTGTTGCGCAGCCACCGCAGCTTCGTCGCGCCCGAGCTGGGCGTCACCGTGGAACACGAGCACGCAACCAGCGCACAGGCGCCGGCCATTTCCGAACCGGGCGGCACGCCCGGCCTCGCAACGGCACGCCGCTCGCTCGCGGTGTTCGCCTGCCTTGGAAGCCATTGCGGCGGCGGGATGCGAATGGCGCCCGACGCCCGGATCGACGACGGCCTGATCGACGTCACGCAGATCGACGCGATGAGCGGAGCACAGCTGCTTTGGGAGCTGCGCCGCCTGTTCGACGGCAGCCTGCGCCACAGCCGCCACGTGCGAATGCTCACGACGCGCGCGCTCGAGGTCGCCAGCGCGCCTCACAGTGCGGTCGAAGCCGACGGCGAACTGCTCGGCACGACCCCGGCGCGGATCGAGGTGCTGCCCGGCGCGATCCGAGTGATCCGCGACTGACTCGACGCGCGCCGTGCGCGTGCGCCCGGATCGGCCGCCGGGCACGCGCCGCGCGCCTCAACTCAGGCTTCGCACCGTGTACCCGCCCGACTTGTCGTCGAGCTCGAGTTCGATCAGCCCGCGATCGCGCGCCTCTTCGAGCAGACGATTGAACGAGCGAAAGCCGTAGTAACTCTCGTTGAACCCCGGACGACGGCGCTTGAGCGTTTGCTTGATCATCGAACCCCAGATCTTCTCGCCCTCGCCACGCTCCGCCACCAGCGCCTCGATCGTGTCGAGCGCGAGTTCGAGCGCCTCGACTACCCGGTCAGGACCCGCCTCCTCCAGCGCCGAGGGCACTGCGTCGTCGCGCTCGGCGAGCGGCTGCGCGTTGTCGCCCGACGCCTTGTCGGTGGCCTTGCTCGTGCCGGCAGACTTCGCGCCGCGGCGCGAACCACCGCGCGCGCTGCGTTTGCCGCCCTCCTCTGCCGCCTGGCGGGTGCGGCTGCGCGAGGTTCGCGCGCGCTCCTCTTCGCGTACCAGGTCGTCGTAGTAGATGAACTCGTCGCAGTTCGCGATCAGCAGGTCGGAGGTGGAGTTCTTCACGCCGACGCCGATCACCACCTTGTCGTTTTCGCGCAGCTTGCTCACCAGCGGGGAGAAGTCGGAGTCCCCGCTGATGATCACGAAGGTGTCGACGTGTGCCTTCGTGTAGCACAGGTCGAGCGCGTCGACGACCATGCGGATGTCGGCCGAGTTCTTCCCCGACATGCGCACGTGCGGGATCTCGATCAGCTCGAACGAGGCCTGGTGCATGCCCGCCTTGAACTCGCGGTATCGCTCCCAGTCGCAGTAAGCCTTCTTCACGACGATGCTGCCCTTGAGCAGCAGGCGTTCTAGCACCTTTCCGATGTCGAATTGCTTGTACTTCGCGTCCTTCACCCCCAGAGCGACATTCTCGAAGTCGCAAAAGAGTGCCATGTTCCTCGTGTCCTGCGCGGTCGTCGCCAAGAGTTTCCTTTCAATGACGCTCAGGCGTCTCCAAAGCTGATTCCGGTCGCGCGCGCGGCGCGCACGAGTTCGTCGTCGGGCGGCACCGTGCGTTGCGGACCGGTCGCGTCCGCAAGCGAAACGGTGCGCACCGAGCCGTCGCGCAGCGCGACCATCACGCCGGTCTCGCCCTTGCACGCGCACTCGGCCGCCGCGACGCCAAAGCGCGTGGCAAGGACCCGATCGGCCACCGTGGGAGAGCCTCCGCGCTGCAGGTGCCCCAGGACAGTGACCCGCGTATCGTAACCGGTCGCCTGCTCGATGCACTGCGCCACGCGCTCGCCGACCCCGCCCAGGCGCTTGCTGTCGGTGCGACGCATGTCGGTGGCGCGCACCACCACGTCGCCCTCTGGCAGTCGCGCGCCTTCGGCCACGCACACGATCGTGAAGCGCTTTCCCTGGTTCTGGCGCTCGTGCACCTTGCGGTAGACGTGCTCCCACTGAAACGCGATCTCCGGAATCAGGATCAGGTCGGCGCCGCTGGACATGCCGCCCACCAGCGCGATCCATCCCGCGTACCGGCCCATCACCTCCACCACCATCACCCTGTGGTGCGACGACGCGGTCGTCTCGAGCCGATCGATCGCCGCGCAAACGACCGACGTCGCCGAGTCGAATCCGAAGGTCACTTCGGTTGCCGGCACGTCGTTGTCGATCGTCTTCGGAACACCGACCACGCCCACGCCGGCGTCGGACAGGCGCAGGGCATTGTGCATCGTGCCGTCGCCGCCGATCGCGACCAGCACGTCGATCGACCACTGCTCGATGTTCCTCAGCGCCTTGTAGGAGAGATCGCGAATCTCGATCTTCCCCGGCGATACCTCCACCGGGTAGTGCGCCGGGTCGCCCTTGCTCGAGGTGCCGAGGATCGTTCCGCCCAGACCGACGATCCCCGAGACCGCCTGCGAGCTCAGTTCGTGCATCCGTCCTTCGACCAGGCCCTCGAAGCCATCCTCGATGCCGAACACCGTCGCGCCGTAGCCGTCGCGCGCGGCGCGCGTGACGGCGCGGATCACCGCGTTCAGTCCCGGGCAGTCTCCGCCACCCGTCAGGATTCCGATTCGTCTGGCCCGAAACTGCATCGTCGCTCCGTCGATCTTGCGCAGGCTGCATTGTGCACCCACCGCTCGTGGCGGAGAGGACGCCGCCGGGGCGTGCGATACTTCGCGCCTTCAGGTCTTCGTACGCCTGCGCCAACCCCGAAAGGGCGCGGCACTCGTTTCGCCCGCCGGGGAAACCGGATCCCGATGCAACCCGCCTCCAGGCAGCGCCTCGCCTTCGCGCTGCTCTTCATCACTCCCGGCATGTGGTCGGCCAACTACATCGTCGCGCGCAGCGCGATCGGCGTGGTCGAGCCGCATATGCTGGCCTTGTTGCGCTGGACGCTCGCGCTCGCGCTGATGCTGGTATTCGCCGGCCGCACGCTGGTGTCGAACTACGCCGAGTGGCGCGCGGAGTGGCCGCGGATGATCGTGCTCGGCGCGCTTGGGATGTGGGTGTGCGGCGCCTTCGTCTACATCGGCGCCGCCACCACCGTCGCGGTCAACATCAGCCTGCTCTACGCGATCGCGCCGGTGATGATCGCCGCCGCGTCGGCGATGTTCTTCGCGGACCGCCTGGGCGCGGTGCAGGGGGCGGGCGTCGCGCTCGCGTTCGCGGGAACGCTGTTCGTTCTCGCGCGCGGTTCGTGGGACAACCTCGCGGCGGTGCGCTTCACGATCGGCGACGGCTGGATACTGGTCGCCGTGGTGTCGTGGACCGTGTATTCGCTGCTGTTGCGCAAGTGGCCGAGCGCGCTCGATCCGTTTTCCAGGCTCGCGGCGATTTGCGCGGGTGGGATCATCGTCCTCGTCCCGTTCACCGTGGTGGAGGCGGCGATCCTGGGCCTGCCGGATTTCGCGTCGCCGCGCCTGTGGCTGCTGGTGCTCGTCGTGGCTTTGCTCCCTGGCTTCGGCGCGTACCAGGCATATTCGTTCATGCAGCGCGAGCTCGGCCCGGCGCGCACCGGCCTCGTCCTGTACCTGGGCCCGCTCTGGGCGGCGCTCGTCGCCTGGTGGCTGCTCGACGAGCCCCCGCGCTGGCATCACTTCGCGGGGGCCGCGTTGATCCTGCCGGGGATCTTTCTCGCCACCCGCGGGCCGGCGCGCCGCTAGCGCCGGCGGGCGGAGTTCGGTCGAGGCCCTCGATCGGGTCGTAGAGCCAGGCCACGCCCTCGAACGACGGTGCGCCGCCTTCCCTTGCCTCCGATCCGAGCAGCTTCTTGCGCACCTCGCGCGCGACCGGCAGTTCATTCGCAGCGATCCCTCCGATCGGACCCGCACCCCAGCGATCGATTCTACAATTGCAGATCGAAGCGCGACGCGAGCGAGGCAACCCGCATGATCGACCTGTACTACTGGCCCACGCCCAACGGCTGGAAGATCAGCATCATGCTCGAGGAGTGCGCGCTCCCGTATCGCGTCGTGCCGGTGAACATCGGCCGCGGCGAGCAGTTCGAAGCGCCGTTTCTCGCGATCAGTCCGAACAACCGGATGCCGGCGATCGTCGACCACGATCCGCCCGAGGGCAAGGCGCCGCTGTCGGTGTTCGAGAGCGGAGCGATCCTGCTGTACCTGGCGCACAAGACGCAGCGCTTCCTCCCGCAGGGCCTCGAGGCGCGGGTGCGCGCGATCGAGTGGCTGATGTGGCAAATGGGCGGAATGGGCCCGATGCTCGGTCAGAACGGCCACTTCCTGCTGTACGCGGATCAGGAAGTGCCCTATGCGATCGAGCGCTACGCGCGCGAGGCGAGGCGCCTGTACGGGGTGCTCGACCGCCAGCTCGCGCTCACCGGCGCGTTCGTCGCGGGCGAGTACTCGATCGCCGACTTTGCCTGTTTTCCGTGGATCATGACGCACAAGCGCCAGGGCATTTCGCTCGACGACTTCCCCTCGATCGCGCGCTGGTTCGCGACCATGCGTGCGCGCGAAGCGGTGCAACGCGGGCTCGCCGTGGGCGCCGACCTGCGCATCGCCGACGGGCCGATGGACGAACAGGCGCGGCGGATCCTGTTCGGACAAGGCAGCGAAGCGCGCCAGCCGGTCGCGGCAGCCGCGCCACCGGCAGCGGGCACGGCGCGGAGCGCGTCGCCGGCCGGCGGCGCGCTCGAGGCGGCTGCCAACGGCAGGAAGGGAAAACGCCGATGAGCCGTGTCGAATGCTTTTTCGATTGCGCCAGCCCCTGGACCTACCTGTGCGTGCATAACCTGCGGCTGCTCGCGAGCGAACGCAAGATGCAGGTGCGGTGGTGCCCGATCCTCGTGGGCGGAGTGTTCAACGCGGTCAATCCGAGCGTGTACGCCGCGCGCGACAACCCGGTGCCGGCAAAAGCGCGCTACCACCTCAAGAGCCTGCAGGACTGGGCCCGGCTCGCAGGATTGAAGATCGTCTTCCCCCCGTCGGTCTTTCCGGTGAACAGCGTCAAGGTGATGCGCGCCTGCGTCACGCTGGAAGAACAGGGGCGAATGCTCGACTTCGCGCGCGCTGCCTTCGAGGCCTACTTCGGTTCGGACCTCGACATCTCCGAGGATGCTGTCCTCGCGCAGCTGTGCGGCACGCTCGGCGTCGACCCGATCGCGCTCGCCGGCGCGATCGCGACGCCGCGGGTCAAGGCGCAACTGCGTGCGAACACCGAGGAGCTGATCGAGCGCGGCGGGTTCGGGTCGCCGACCATGTTCGTCGATCGCCACGACATGTACTTCGGCAACGATTCGCTCGCGCTCGTGCGCGCGGCGCTCGACGCGCACGCGACGCCCGGCGCATGAGCGCGATCGTTCCTGCAGCGACGCTGCGCGTTGCCGCCCGATCGCGTATGTTGAGCGAAGACCGACCCTACTGAGTTTTACGAAAATGTATGACAACCGATTCGCTATGATGTGCGTTGATC
>JAHDXY010000095.1 GCA_023384005.1 Burkholderiaceae bacterium
GCCAGCGCGGCACGAAATTCCACCCCGGCGTGAACGTCGGCCTGGGCAAGGACCACACGCTCTACGCGCTGGTCGACGGGCACGTGAAGTTCGCGATCAAGGGGCCGCGCAACCGTCGTACCGTGATCGTCGATCCGGTGCAGTAACGCGCTCTCGCGGTCAGGCGGCTGGCGGGAAGCGGATCGACCCGGATCGAATCGAGACAGGTTGCTTCGCTCCCCGAAGAGAAAGCCCCGCCCCGCGCGGGGCTTTTTTTGTCCCCGGCCCGAGGGCATGATCGCCAACGCAACCCAAGCGAATCCCGCACCATGAAGTTCATCGACGAAGCGCGCATCGAGGTCATCGCCGGCAAGGGCGGCGACGGCGTCGCTTCGTTCCGACGCGAGAAGTTCATTCCCAAGGGCGGCCCCGACGGCGGCGACGGCGGGCGCGGCGGCAGCGTGATCGCGCTGGCCGACCGCAACCTGAACACGCTGATCGACTTTCGCTACGCGCGCCGCCACCAGGCGAAAAACGGCGAGCGCGGCCGCGGCAAGGACCAGTACGGCGCCGGGGCCGACGACGTGATCCTGCGCATGCCGGTGGGAACGGTGATCCTCGACGACGAGACCGGCGAGCAGATCGTCGACCTCGACACCGACGGCCAGCGCGCGACGCTCGCCAGGGGCGGCGACGGCGGGATCGGCAACATCCACTTCAAGTCGAGCACCAACCGCGCGCCGCGCCAGTGCACCCCCGGCAAGCCGGGCGAGGAGCGCAGCCTGCGCCTGGAACTGAAGGTGCTCGCCGACGTCGGGCTGCTCGGCATGCCCAACGCCGGCAAGTCGACGCTGATTTCCGCGGTGAGCAACGCCCGGCCCAAGATCGCCGACTACCCGTTCACGACACTGCACCCGAACCTCGGCGTGGTGCGCGTCGCGCCGGGCAAGAGCTTCGTGATCGCCGACGTCCCGGGGCTGATCGAGGGTGCAGCCGAGGGCGCGGGCCTGGGGCACCAGTTCCTGCGCCACCTGCAGCGCACGCGGCTGCTTCTGCATCTGGTCGACGTTGCCCCGCTCGACCCGAACGCCGACCCGGTGCGCGAGGCGCGCGCGATCGTCGGCGAACTGCGCAAGTACGACCCGGTGCTGGCGGCGAAGCCGCGCTGGCTGGTGCTGAACAAGGTCGACATGCTGCCCGCCGACGAGCGCAGGGAGCGGATCGACGCGCTGCTCGCGGCGCTGAAGAAGGGCCGCGGTCGCAACGTGTTTCCGATCGAGCGCGTGTTCGAGATCTCGGGGCTCACGCGCGAAGGTTGCGAAGCGATGATGCTGTCGGTGCACGAGTACCTGGCGAAGATGCGCAGCGACGAGGTGCCGGTGAAGGACGTGCGCTTCGACCGGCCGCAGGACGCCGCGTCGCGTTTCGCGCCGGACGGCGGGCGCGACGGTGACGAGACGCACGGGAGCGACGAGGGCGACACGTCCGCGCGCGGCGGCGACGGGGCGGGCGATGCCTGAGCGCGCGACGCCCGATCACGCGCGCCTCGAGCCCGAAGGTGCGCGGATCGCCATCGTCACCAACGGCGCGGCGGGAGAACCGACGCTCTCGAGCGCGCGGCGCGTCGTGATCAAGGTCGGATCGACGCTGGTCACCAACGACGGACGCGGCCTGGACGCCGATGCGATCTCGCGCTGGGGCGCGCAGATCGCGCAGTTGCGCGCGCAGGGCCGCGAGGTGGTGCTGGTGTCTTCGGGCGCGATCGCCGAGGGAATGAAACGGCTGGGCTGGACACGCAGGCCCAGCGAAGTGCACGAGCAGCAAGCCGCGGCAGCGGTCGGGCAGATGGGGCTCGCGCAGGTCTACGAATCGGCGTTTCGCGCGCACGGCCTGCGCACCGCGCAGGTGCTGCTCACCCACGACGATCTCTCCAACCGCCGCCGCTACCTGAACGCGCGCTCCACGCTGATGACGCTGCTCGGTCTCGGCGTGGTGCCGATCATCAACGAGAACGACACGGTGGTCACCGACGAGATCAAGTTCGGCGACAACGACACGCTCGGCGCGCTCGTGGCCAACCTGGTCGAGGCCGACTGGCTCGTGATCCTCACCGACCAGCAGGGGCTGTTCACCGCCGATCCGCGGCGCGACGCGACCGCGAAGCTGCTCGAGCGGGTGGCCGCCGGCGACGTCACCCTCGAGAGCATGGCCGGCGGCGCCGGATCGCAACTCGGGCGTGGCGGAATGATCACGAAGGTGCTCGCGGCCAAGCGCGCGGCCTCCAGCGGCGCGCACACGGTGGTGGCTTCCGGGCGCGAGGCCGACGTGCTGGTGCGCATGGCCGCCGGCGAGACGATCGGCACGCGATTCATCGCCCAGACCGGGCGCATGGCGGCGCGCAAGAAGTGGCTCGCCGATCACCTGCAGCTGCGCGGCTCGGTTGCGCTCGACGCCGGTGCGGTTCGCGCACTCAAGAGCGCCGGCAAGAGCCTTCTGCCGATCGGCGTGATCGCGGTGAGCGGCGACTTCGAGCGCGGCGAGGCGGTCGCCTGCGTGGACGCCGACGGCCGCGAGGTCGCGCGCGGGCTGGTCAACTACTCGAGCTCCGAGACGCGCCTGATCATGCGCAAGCCCACCAGCGAGATCGAGGCCGTTCTCGGGTTCATCGAGGAACCCGAGCTGATCCATCGCGACAACCTGATCCTGCGCTGAGCGTCGACCTTCGCACGATCCGGCCGATGCCGCCGTCCTAGTCCTCGTCCGCCGATCCGATTTTGTCGCCGCCGGGCCGCGCGTAGCGTGTGCGCACGGGGGCGACGATGACAACTGCGGGACAGAACTTCGGCCGGGCGCGCGAACGCGCGTCGTTCGCGATCGTCGTGATCGCGATGTCGGCGTGGCTGCAACTGCTTCCGGCGCGGGTTTCGGCGCAGCCGGCGGCGTGTTCGCCAGCGGTCGCCGCGGCCGGCGCCGCCGCGCAGCCGGGCAGCGTGCTCGGTGCGCTGCTCGCGGCCGCCGGCGCCGGCGCCTGGCAGGGTGCGCAACAGGGCGAGGGAGATGCGCAGTCCACGATCGGGGCGGCGCTCGCGGGCAGCGTCGCACCTCCGCAGAGCTGTTCGCCCGGCGAGCCGGCCAGCGTCGCGCAGCAGTTGCCTTCTTCGGTCGCGGGCAACCCGGTCGACCTGCTCACCGGCACGAAGGTCGATCGCGCGGTCGACGTCGATCTCTCCGGGGGAGGCGCGCGCGGCGACGCCGCGCCCGGGCTGGTGTTCTCGCGGCACTACGCGAGCGACGCGATCGGATCGGCTGCGCTCGGCCCGGGCTGGAGGCACGGCTTCGATCTGCGCCTGCAGGCAGTGCGAATCGCTTCGCGCGCCGCAGCGCGAGGGCGCGCGGACGAAAGCGTCGTCGCGGAGATCGTGCAGGGCGACGGGCGCAGGGTCCGCTTCGCCTCGCGCGGGGTCGCGACCGACGGTACGCTGCGCCACCGTGCCGACGCGCCCGGCGACGGCGTGCTCGAGCAGTTGGTGCGAGCAGACCCAACGCGATCGAATCCGGCGCGCCTTCGTTGGATCTGGCGCTGGCCCGACGGGCGCGCGCTCGGCTTCGATGCCCACGGGCGCCTGCGGCGGATCGACTCGCCGAACGCCCCGACGCTCGTGCTCGAGTACGACAGCGCGAATCGCGTCGCGTCGATCGCGAGCAGCACCGCGCAGCGGCTGCGGCTTCGCTACCAGGCCGAGCCGCCGCATCGCCTCGCGAGCGTGTCGGACGGCGGCGGTGTGCGGGTGCGCTACGGCTACGACGAACAGGGGCGCCTGGCCGAGGTGTGGCGCGCAAACGGCGCGCGCCTGCACTACCGCTACGCCGAGAACGGCTTCGCGCGGCTCGCCGCGGTGGTGCTTCCGCAGCGCGACGAGAGCGAGTATCGCTACGATGCGCAGGGCCGGGTCGTGTACGCGCGCGCGCCGGGCGACGACGAATCGGGTGCTCTCCATTTCGGATACGAGGTGGCGACGCAGAGCGCTCGCGACGGCGCGACCATCGTCCGCCAGGGCGGCGTGCAACGCGCGCGCTACGGCTGGTCGGTGGCCTCGACCGCGTCGTTCGCCCAAGGTCCGGAATCGGTATCGGCATCGACCGCGCCCGCCGCGACGCGCAGGCTGCTGTCGGCCAGCGGGCCGGGGTGCGACCGCTGCCCGCCCACCGGGTGGCGCTACTCCTACACTGCCGCGGGTGAACTCGACACGCTGCAAGGGCGAGCGACGCGCGTACGCGTGGTGCGCGAGACGAGCGCAGCGATCGCCGCGCTCGTGTGGCTCGACGGCAGCGGGCGGCGCGTAGCGATCGCGAACGAGGCGCGCGGCCCCTCCGACGCACGCGGCCAATACGATGCGCACGGCCGATCCGACGCACGCGGCCCGTCCGACGCGCGCGGCCCGTCCGACGCGGTCGTGCTCGCCGACGGCTCGCAAGTGCGGCGCTGGCGCGACGCGCACGCGCGCGTCGTCGCGATCGACGGCCCGAACGCGGGGCGCAGCGAAAGGCGCTGGGACCTTCACAACCGCCTGCTCTCAGAGCGCCGCCCCGACGGCGCCTCGGCGGCCTTCGAATACGACGCGCTCGGTCGGGTCGTCGCGCACCTCGAGCGTGCCGCCTCCGGCGAACAGACGCGCACCGTCGTGCAGTGGGACGCGCGACAGGTCGTCGCGATCGTGCATCCCGAGCAGGTCGAACGATACGAGCGCGACGCCGGCGGGCGCGTCGTGGCACGCCACCTGCGACTGCGCCTCGATTCGGGCGACGAGGCGCGGATTGCGCTGCGATACCGCTATGACGAACGCGGCCGGCTGCTCGCGTGGTCGTTGCCCTCCGGGGGCTGGATCCACGCGGTGCGCGATCCGCTGGGGCAGGTCGTCGCGCTCGACTGGCAGGCCGCTGGCGAGCAGTGGCGCGCGCCGATCGTCGCGAGCGCCTGGCGCGACGCATTCGGGCTACGGCGCATGGTGCTGGGCAACCATGTCGTGTTCGAGCTCGAACGCGTGCGCGACGGATCGCCGCGCGCGCAGCGCGAAGGTCTCGCGCCCCGACTGGGGGCGGTGCGGGTGCCGGGGGCCGTGTCGGTCGATCACGGCTTCGGCTTCGATTCGGCGCGGCGGCTGCAGTGGTGGCGTCGCGGCACGCAGTTGCGCAGGCACGTCCACGACGCGCGCGGCCAGCTGCTGCAGGCGCAGTCGCAGTCGCAGCCGCCGGCTGTGCCGGATCGGGTCTGGCGTTACGCCTACGACGCAAACGGCAATCGCACGGCTTCCTTCGAGAGCGATCATCGGGACGGCGCCGGCGCCGGCGCGGGCCTGCACGACGACGAAGGTGCGGGTGCGGCGCCTGGGGCCGCGGCGAAAGCGGGCGCACGCCTCGGCGCAGCGGAACACCGACTCGACGCCGCAGGACGGCTCGTGCGGCGCGGCGCGCGCGAGTATGTCTGGGACGCAGCTGGGCGGCTCAAGCAGGTACGCGATTCCGGGCGGCTCGTCGCCAGCTATCGCTACGATCATCGCGGGCTGCGCGTGGCCGCCCGCACCGCGCGCGGTGCGACCCATTTCGTTCACGACCACCAGCGCCGCCTGCTCGCCGAGCTCGACGCGCGCGGCGAGGTCGAGCGCGAGTACGTCTACCTCGGCGACCGGCCGGTGGCGGTGCTGGAGAGGGGCGCCACCGCGCACGGGCGCGGTGCGCGGTTCGTCGTTCGCTACCTGCACCTGAACCACCTCGGCGCCCCCGAACTCGCCTCGGACGAACGCGCCCGGGTGATCTGGCGCGCCGAGTACGCGCCCTTCGGCCGGGCAACCGTGCACGCGTCTGCCGGCGCCACGACGCGTCCCTTCGCGCTCGCGCTGCGCCTGCCGGGCCAGTACGAGGACCCGGACACCGGCCTGCACTACAACGACCAGCGCTACTACGACCCCGACAGCGGCCGCTACCTGAGCCCGGACCCGCTCGGCATTGCCGCCGGCTCGAACGTCTACGCCTACGCGGGCAACAACCCGCTAGTCAACGTCGACCCCAGCGGTCTGCTGCTGTTCGCCTTCGACGGCACCGACAACAGCGACACGCCGCCGCGTCGCGACGACTGGTCCAACGTCTACAAGCTCGCGCGTAGCTACGCCGATGGGCGCGTCTGGTACATGGCCGGCGTCGGCCAGTACGACGCCGCGAGCGGAATCGCGCCGGGCCGCGGCGATTCGATCACCGCCGCGAGCGCTCGCTCGCGCGTCGAGCGCCTGCTGGGCGAGCTCGACACGACGGCCAGCGCCGCGGCGCGTGCCGGGGCCTGGCTGGACGTCGACATCATCGGCTTCTCGCGCGGCGCGGCGATGGCGCGCGATTTCTCGAATAGGGTCGCCGACCGCATTCGCGCCGGTGACTACACCCGCGCTGGCGCCTGCGTGCGGCTGCGCTTCCTGGGCCTGTGGGACAGCGTCGCGCAGTTCGGGCCCGACGGTCTCGCCAATGCCGCGTGGAGGCTGTCGGTTCCGGCCGAAGTCGGCTACACCGCGCACGCGGTGGCGCTCAACGAGCACCGCACGCTGTTTCCGCTCGAGTCGATCATCGGCAGCCCGCTCGCCGGCACGCGCATCGAACGCGGTTTCATCGGAGCGCACTCCGACATAGGCGGCAGCTACGCCGAGGGCGACCTCTCCGATGTCGCACTGAACTGGATGCACGGGCAGGCGCGCGCGGCGGGCCTGAAGATGTTCGCGCTCACCAGCGAGTACGCGCGCGTGACCGCGCCGCTGCTGCACGATTCCACGCTGGGTCGTGCTTCGGACCGCGAGGTGCTCTACCGCAACGCCTTCGGATGGGTGGCGGCGAACCCGCTGCAGCGCGTCGCGCGCATCGACGGCATGCAATGGCGCGACACCGCGCCCTTCATCACCCGCTACGCGACGCCGCTACCCGACGCCTACGGCCAACCCTCGCTCGCGGGTCTGGTCGACATCGCGAACTACTCCGCGTGGCTGGACGCGAACTACGCGCTCAGGCTGGTCGACTGAGCAGGCGGTCGACGAAGTCGCGTGCGGATCACCTGCCGCAACGCCCGCAAAGGGCACCAAGGGCGCGAAGGCGACCAAGGGCACGATGGCCACGAACGATGCACCGGCGCGGCACGATCACATCACCGCGCCCAGCTGCCACGGAATGAACTCGTCGTTTCCGATTCCAAGCGCCTCACTCTTGGTCGCCTCGCCGCCGGCAACGCGCAGCACCATTTCGAAGATCTCGCGGCCCTTGTCCTGCACCGTCACGGTGCCGTCGACGATCGCGCCGCAGTTCACGTCCATGTCCTCGGACATCCGCTCGTAGAGCATCGAGTTGGTCGCGAGTTTGATCGACGGCGCCGGCTTGCAGCCGTAGACCGAGCCGCGCCCGGTGGTGAAGCACACGAGGTTCGCGCCGCCCGCCACCTGGCCGGTGACCGAGACCGGGTCGTAGCCGGGCGTGTCCATGAACACGAAGCCCTTGGCGCGCACCGGGTCGGCGTACTCGTAGACGTCGACGAGGCTGGTCGTTCCGCCCTTGGCGACCGCACCCAGCGATTTCTCCAGGATCGTCGTCAGTCCGCCTGCCTTGTTGCCGGGCGACGGGTTGTTGTCCATGCTGCCGTCGTTGCGCGCGGTGTAGTCCTCCCACCAGCGGATGCGGCGGATCAGCTTGTCGGCCACCTCCTGCGACACCGCGCGGCGCGTGAGCAGGTGCTCGGCGCCGTAGATCTCCGGGGTCTCCGAGAGGATCACCGTGCCGCCGTGCGCGACCAGCAGGTCGCACGCTGCGCCGAGCGCCGGGTTCGCGGTGATTCCCGAGTACCCGTCCGACCCGCCGCACTGCAACCCGATCGTGATGTGGCTCGCCGCGACACGCTCGCGCCTGACCGCGTTGGCGACCGGCAGCATCGACTTCACCGCCACGATCCCTGCCTCGACCGTCTTACGCGTGCCGCCCGAGATCTGGATGACCAACGGCTTGAGCAGCGCCCCTTCGTGCATCTGCTCGGCCTGGAACAGCGCGTCCATCTGGTTCGCTTCGCAGCCCAGCCCGATGATCACCACGCCGGCGAAGTTCGCGTGGCGACAGTACCCGGCGATCGTCTTGCGCAACAGGTCGATCCCGGCGCCCGCCGAGTCCATTCCGCAACCCGACGAGTGCGTGATCGGCACCACGCCGTCGACGTTCGGGAAGGCTTCGAGCAGCTGCGGCGTGAAGTGCGCCGCGACGTACTTGGACACCGACGCCGAGCAGTTCACCGTGGAGATCACTCCGATGTAGTTGCGCGTCGCCACGCGCCCGTCGGCGCGCACGATTCCCATGAAGGTGGCCGGATCGTCCGCCGGGCGGGTGGCCCTGGCGTCGACGCCCACCTTGTAGTCGCGCTCGAACATCTCGAAGGCGAGGTTGTGCGTGTGCACGTGCTGCCCGGGCGCGATGTCCGTGGTGGCGAAACCGATGATCTGGTCGTAGCGCCTGACTGGCGCGCCAGTGGCCACCGCGCGCACGGCCAGCTTGTGCCCGGCCGGGATCGCGTCGCTGCAAGTGAGGTTCTCGGCATCGATCCGCGTGCCCGCGGCGAGCGGGCGTGCGGCGATCACGACGTCGTCGTTGGCGTTCAGTCGCAGCGTGGGGCGGCGGATCAGGCTGATGGGGTCTGGCATGGCGTTTCTCTAGTGTGGTCCGATCACGTGGCGCGCGATCGCGCGCTGCGCGATCGCGTCCTCGTCCCAGTCGATTCCAAGGCCCGGGGTCGAGGGCGGGATCGCGTAGCCGTCCTCGATCGCGACGCGCGAGTGCGCGATCGGCTCGAGCTGGGGAATGTACTCGACCCAGCCGGCGTTGGGCACCGCCGCGGTGAGCGAGACGTGCAGCTCCATCAGGAAGTGCGGGCAGATCTTCAGGTTGAAGCTCTCGGCCAGGTGCGCCACCTTGAGCCACGGCGTGATGCCGCCGATGCGCGCGACGTCGGCCTGCACGATCGAGCAGGCCTCGCGCTGCAGGTACTCGCGAAAGTGCTGCAGCGAGTAGATCGATTCGCCCACCGCGATCGGCAGCGAGGTGCTCGCGGCCAGGCGCACGTGCCCGCCCAGATCCTCGGCCGGCAGCGGCTCCTCGAACCAGGCGAGGTCGAGCGGCTCGAAGTGGCGCGCGCGGCGCACCGCTTCGGCCAGGTCGAAGCACTGGTTCGCGTCGACCATCAATTCGAAGGCCGGGCCCACCGCGTCGCGCACCGCGCGCAGGCGCTCGACGTCCTCGGTCACGTGCGCGCGGCCGACCTTGACCTTCACGCCGCGCAGCCCGGCCGCCTTCGCGTCCAGCGACTGCGAAACCAGTTCGTCGATCGGCAGGTGCAGCCAGCCGCCCTCGGTGGAGTAGACCGGCACCCGGCGCTGCGCGCCGCCGGCGGCCTTCCAAAGCGGCAGCCCGGTGCGCCGGCAGCGCGCGTCCCACAGCGCGGTGTCGATCGCCGCGAGCGCGAGACTCGTGATCGCGCCCACCGCGGTGGCGTGCGTGGCGAAGAACAGGTCCTTCCAGATCGACTCGATCTCGTCGGCGTCGCGCCCGATCAGTCGCGGTGCGAGGTGATCGCACAGCAGCGCCACCACCGACGAGCCGCCGGTGCCGATCGTGTAGCTGTAGCCGGTGCCTATCGAGCCGTCGCTGCAGTGCACGCGCACGATCGGCGTTTCCTGCGTCGTGAAGGACTGGATCGCGTCCGAGCGCGGCACCATCGGCGCGAGGTCGACCTTGAGGACTTCGATGCGATCGATCGTGTTCAAGCCCGCACTCCTTGCCGTGCCCGGGTCAGGGGTAGAGAAGCCGCGGGAACCACAGCACGATCTCCGGCACGTAGGTGATCAGCGCGAGCGTGGCGAGCAGCGGAATCATCCACGGCATGATCGCCGAAACGGTGGCTTCGTAGGACAGTTTCGAGATTTTCGCCAGGATGAACAACACCATTCCCACCGGCGGGGTGAGCAGACCGATCATCAGGTTGAGCACCATCACCATCCCGAAGTGCACCGGGTCGATGCCCAGCTTGGCGATGATCGGCATGAACACCGGCACCAGGATCGTGATCGCGGCGATCGTCTCCATGAAGCAGCCCACCACGAGCAGGAAGCCGTTGGCGAGCAGCAGGAACACGAGCGGGTTCGAGCTGATCGACAGCACCCACTGCGCGATCGCCTCGGTCACCTGCGTGGTGGTGAGCACCCAGCCGAAGATCGACGCGCTCGCGACGATGAACAGCACCGTCGCGGTGGTCTCGACGGTGTCCATCGAGATCCTGACCAGCATTCGCCAGCTCAGCGTGCGGTACCACGCGAAACCGAGGAACAGCGCCCAGGCCACCGCGGCGACCGCCGCTTCGGTGGGCGTGAACAGTCCGCTCGCCATCCCGCCGATCAGGATCACCGGCGTGAGCAGCGCCATGAACGCCTCGAACCTGAGAAGCCGGTCGGCCGCGAGCACCACCGCGAGCGGGATGCCGAACTTGTAAAGGCCGCCCAGTTCCTGGTTGCCCCAGAGATGAAACAGCACGAAGGCAGTGATCGCGACCGCGACCAGTTCGATCGACGCGCCACCCATGCGCGCCCACGAAAACACCGCGTCCGCGCCGTAGCCGCGCACGTGCGCGTAGTAGCCGACCATCGCCATCATGAACAGCGCCATCACGACGCCGGGCACGAATCCGGCGGCGAACAGCTTGCCGATCGACGCGTTGGCCTGCACCCCGTAGATCACCAGCGGAAGCGAGGGCGGAATGATCGGCCCCAGCGTCGACGAGGCCGCGGTGATCCCGACCGCGAACTCCACCGGGTAACCGTGGTCCTTCATCGCCTTGATCTCGATCGTGCCCAGCCCGCCGGCGTCGGCCACCGCGGTGCCCGACATGCCCGCGAACACCACCGAGCCCACGACGTTCACGTGTCCCAGCCCGCCCTTGAGCCAGCCCACCAGCGCGATCGCGAAGTTGTAGATCCGGTTCGTGATGCCGGCCGAGTTCATCAGGTTGCCGGCGAGGATGAAAAAGGGCACCGCGAGCAGCGGAAACGAGTCGACCCCGCCCACCATCCGGTGCACGACGGTGAGCGGCGGGATCGATCCGGAGAACCAGATGTAGACCAGCGATCCGAGGCACATCGCGATCGCGATCGGAATTCCGGTCGTGAGCGCGGCGAGGAAGGTGCCAAAGAGCAGCGAGTTCATCGTTCAGCCCGTCTCGGCTTCGCCCGGACGCTCGAGCACGCTCCAGCCCTGGCGCCAGTGGCGCACCGCGACCTCGATCGAGCGCAGCGTGCACATCAGGAACCCGAACGCGACCAGGCCGTAGACATAGCTCATCGGCAGGTCGATCACCGTCATCTTGAGGACCTGCATCTTGGGCATCAGCTCGAGCGAGAGCCACGACGCGTAGCCGAAGAAACCGATCCGCACCAGGTCGACGAAGGTCGAGAGCACGCGCCCCACCGCGGCGGGGACGTAGCGGTAGATGAACTCGACGTGAATGTGCGTGTTGCGGCGCACCGCGAGCGATGCGCCGATGAAGGTGACGACGATCAGCAGGTAGCGCGCGATCTCCTCGGTCCACGCCGCCGAGTCCGAAAGCACGTAGCGCGTGAAGAACTGGTAGAAGACGTCGAGCGCGAGCAGCCAGAAGAACACGAGCGCGAGCCAGTCCTCCCACTTGTACCCGGACAGATCGACCGGGGCGTCGGTGGCGTGAAAGCGCCCAGACTCGTCGAGGACGTGTTCGTCGTCGTCGCTGCTCATCGGTCGGCGGTCATCGCTCGCTGCTCATCGGTCGATCGTAGTGGCATCGAAGGGCGCGTGCCGGGCCAGGCACCCGCCCTTCGACGTCCGCTTGTCCGGGGCGCCTACTTGATCGCCTGGATGCGATCGAAGTCCTTGCGGTCGAAGCCCATCGATTCGACGGTGACGGTCTTGAGCACCGCGTCCTGGAAGCTCTTGCGATCGACATTGACGATGTTCAGGCCCTTCTTCCTGAACTCGTCGGCAAGTTCGGATTCGCGCTTCTTGATGTCGTTGGTCGCGTTCGCCGCGGCCTCGCGCGTGATGTCGGTGAACAGCTTCTTCTCGGCGTCGTTGAGCTTGGACCAGACGTGCGGAGCGATCTGCGTGACCAGCCCGTCGACGATGTGGCCGGTGAGCATGATGTGCTTTTGCACCTCGTAGAACTTCTTGGCCTCGATCGTGGTGAGCGGGTTTTCCTGCGCTTCCACCGTGCCGTTTTGCAGCGCCAGGTAGACCTCGGCGAAGGCGATCGGCGTCGGGTTCGCGCCGCAGGACTTCGGGGTGGCCATGTAGGCGGGAACGTCGGGCACGCGGATCTTCAGGTTCTTCATGCCCGCGCAGTCCTTGAACTCGCGATTCGAGGTGGTGTGGCGCGCCCCGTAGTAGGTGTAGGCGGTGATCTGGATGCCGGTCTTCTGGCGGAATCCGTCGACCATCTCCTGGAACACCGGGCTCTTCGAGTAGGCGAGCAGGTGGTCGCCGTCGCGGAAGATGAACGGGTAGTAGGCGATCCCCAGGCGCGGGTAGCTGCGCGCGGCGAACGACGGGCCGCTGATGATCATGTCGACCGTGCCCAGTTGCAGGCCCTGGTTGATGTCGGTCTCCTTGCCCAGCGACGAAGCCGGGAAGACCTGGACGTCGAACTTGCCGTTGCTGCGCTTCTTGATCTCCTCGGCTGCCCACACCGACCACTTGTGATACGGCTCGGAAGTCTCGTAGACGTGCGCCCACTTGAGCTTGGTTTGCGCCAGTGCCTGTCCGGCGGGCGCGAGCAGCGCGATCGAGACGGCTGCGATCGTTGTGAAGCCTTTCATCGTACCTCCTTGTGTGGATCCGTTTGACGTCGAGCGAGAGTCGTGCGCCTGGCCGTTCAGCCAGGCACCAGGTGAATCTTCATGCTGCGCGTCTTGTCGCGCGCCAGTTCGATCGCCGCAGCCGCCTCGGCAAGCGGGTGCGAGGCCGAGATCACCGGGCGCACGTCGACCTGGCGCGACGCGATCGCCGCGACCGCGTCGCCGAACACGTTGCCGAAGCGCAACGAACCGAGCAGGTCGAGTTCTCGCTGCATCACCAGGTTGAGCGGCAGTTGCGCGCCCTCGGGCGGGAGCGTGCCGACCTGCACGATCGTCGCGCCGCGGCGCACCGTTTGCAGGCAGGTGTTGAGCGCCGACACCGCGCCGGAGACTTCGAACGCGACGTCGGGCTCGCCACACTGCGCGGCGAGCGAGGCATCTGGCTCGTGCCGGTCGATTCGGATCGTCGCGTCGGCGCCCACCATGCGCGCGATCTCGAGCGGATAGTCGAGCACGTCGGCGACCGTGATGCGCCGGGCGCCGGCGCGCCGCGCCGCGAGCACCATCATGCAGCCGATCGTGCCGCCGCCGGTGACCAGCACGTCCCTGTCGAGCAGGTTGCCGGCACGGCGCACCGAGTGCAGCGCGACCGCGAGCGGCTCGGACATCGCGATCTCCTGCAGGGAGATCTCGCTTCGCACCGCGATGCAGCGCTGCTCGGGCGTCAGGAAGTATTCGCGGAACATCCCCTGGACATGCGGGAAGACGCTCGCGCTGCCCAGGAAACGCATCTCGCTGCAGAGGTTCTCGCGCCCGTCGCGGCAGCGTGCGCAGTGTCCGCAGGGGCTCGACGGGTCGATCGCGATTCGCTCGCCCGGCGCCACACGCGTGACCCCCGCGCCCACCGCAGCGACGATTCCGGAGGCTTCGTGGCCGGGCGTGAGCGGCTCGCGGATCGCGAAGCTCCCGACGCGGCCGTGGACGTAGTAGTGGATGTCGGAGCCGCAGATGCCGGCCGCGCCCAGGCGCACCAGCACCTCGCCGGGCCCGGGAACGGGCGTGCTCGCCTCGCTCACGCGCAGGTCCTTCGCCGCATACACCTTGCACTCGAGCACGCGCCTGGCTCCCCCTGGGTATCGATCGCACGGCGAACCGATCGCTCGCTCGGCGAAACGTCGCGCGAATCGTCACGCGGATTCTGCCGCGAATCCCTGCGCGAATCGCATGGTCGTTCTTCGACGACTAGTATACTAGTGGACTGTAACGATTGAATCGGGAGTAATTCGACGCGATGTATCGAAGTA
>JAHDXY010000482.1 GCA_023384005.1 Burkholderiaceae bacterium
CCTCGACGACGGCCTCTCGTCGGTGTACACCTTCTACGATCCGCGCGCGCAAGCGGCCAGTTTCGGCACCTTCAACGTGCTGTGGCAGATCGAGCAGTGCCGGCAACTGAAGCTGCCCCACCTGTACCTCGGCTACTGGATCGCGCAAAGCCAGAAGATGGCGTACAAGGCGCGGTTTCGCCCGATCGAAGGTCTCGTCGACGGGCGCTGGGCCGCGCTCGACGACGAGCCGCGCACCGTGGCCGAACGCATCGAAGCTGCCGGCAACGCACACGCGCAGCGCTGAGGGCCGAACCGTGATCGATCCCTACCCGCTCGCGCGGCCGCTGCTGTTCGCGCTCGACCCGGAGCGCGCGCACGAGCTCACGCTCGCGACGATCGACGCCGCGGCCTGCACCGGTGCCTTGCGCGCGCTCGCCGGCGCCGCGGTCGACGATCCCGTGGAGGTGATGGGGCTCAAGTTCGCCAATCGCGTAGGCCTCGCCGCGGGGCTGGACAAGAACGGCGCGCACGTCGACGCCTTCGCCGCGATGGGATTCGGATTCGTGGAAGTCGGCACCGTCACGCCCAGGGCGCAGCCCGGAAACCCGCGACCACGGTTGTTCCGCCTGCCGCGCGCCAAGGCGCTGATCAACCGGATGGGTTTCAACAACGACGGGGTCGACGCGTTCGTGCGCAACGTGCGGGGCGCGCGATACGACGGCGTTCTCGGGCTTAACATCGGCAAGAACGCGGACACGCCGATCGAACGTGCCAGCGACGACTACCTGCATTGCCTGGAGCGCGTCTACCCGCACGCGAGCTACGTCACCGTCAACGTCTCCTCGCCCAACACGAAGAACCTTCGCGAGTTGCAGGGCGCCGACGCGCTCGACGCGATGCTGGGCGCGCTGCGCGAACGCCAGCAGCGCCTGGCCGACACGCACGCGCGCTACGTTCCGCTCGCGCTGAAGATCGCGCCGGACCTGGACGACGCGCAGATCGAAGCGATCGCCGCCCGGTTGCGCGCGCATTCGATCGATGCCGTCATCGCCACCAACACCACCGTTTCGCGCGACGCAGTCGCGGGGCTCGCGCACGCCGACGAAGCCGGGGGACTGTCGGGCGCGCCGGTGTTCGAACGCTCGAACAGCGTGATCCGTGCATTGCGCGCGCTGCTTCCCGCTGGCTATCCGATCATCGGCGTGGGTGGCGTCATGTCGGGCGCCGACGCACGCGCAAAACTCGACGCCGGCGCCACGCTGGTGCAGATCTACACCGGCCTGATCTACCGCGGTCCGTCGCTGGTCAGGCAATGCGCGCTCGCGACGAAGCGATCGCGGCCTCGCTCGGACAATTCCTCCGACCTTTCTTCCAGCCCTCCTTCCAACTCTTCTTCGGAACGATCATGAAAAAAACTCCCTCCACACTGGCGGCGATCGCGCTCGCCCTGTTCGCGGCCAGCGCCGCACCGGCGCTCGCGCAGGTCACCGTCAAGGACGCCTGGGTGCGCGGCACCGCGCCACAGCAGCGCGCCACCGGCGCGTTCATGCAACTGACCTCCGCGAGCGACGCGAAAGTCGTCGCCGCCGAATCCGCCGCCGCGGCGATCGTCGAGATCCACGAAATGCGCATGGACGGCGGCGTGATGCGCATGCGCGCGCTGAGCGCGCTCGAGCTTCCCGCGAACCGCACCGTCGAACTCAAGCCCGGCGGCTATCACGTGATGCTGATCGACCTCAAGCAGCCGCTCAAGGAAGGCGACACGGTCGCTCTCAGGCTCACGGTCGAGTCGAGCGACGGAAAGCGCTCGACCGTGGACGTATCGGCTCCGGTCAGGGC
>JAHDXY010000096.1 GCA_023384005.1 Burkholderiaceae bacterium
CTTCGGCCGCGGCCCCCGGTGGCACACCAAGCTCACGGCGCACCGCGGGATCGTCCGCGCGCGCGGGCGCTGGTGCAAGGGCTGGCGCTGGCGCGGGGGCAGGGGCGGTCGGCTTCGATCCGGCGGCGCCCTTTGCCAGCCTGCTGCCCAAGTCCTTCAGTCTGCCGGCCGTGTCGATTCCGCCCGCGCGGATGAAGGCGCTGCAGGAGGAGTACCTGCAGCGCTGGAAGGAGCTGGTCCAGACAGCAGCGAACCGAACCGCGCCGGACTTGAGCGATCGCCGCTTCGCGCACGAGAGCTGGCACGACAACGGAGCGTTCACGTGGTCGGCCGCGGTATACCTGCTCAACGCCGAGTTCATGCAGAAAATGGCCGACGCGGTGAAGGCCGAGCCGAAAACACGCGACCGGATCCGTTTCGCGACCCAGCAGTGGGTCGACATGCTCTCGCCGTCGAACTTCCTGGCGACCAACCCCGAAGCCCAGCAACGCATGCTCGAGACGAAGGGCGAGAGCCTGCGCGCCGGGCTCGAGAACCTCGTTGCGGACCTGCAAAGGGGACGCATTTCCCAGACCGACGAAGAGGCATTCGAAGTCGGGCGCAACGTGGCTACCAGCCCGGGCGCGGTCGTCTACCAGAACGAACTGATCCAGTTGATCCAGTACGACCCCACGACGCCGCAGGTGGGCGAGCGCCCGCTGCTGATGGTGCCCCCGGCGATCAACAAGTACTACATCATGGACCTGCAGCCCGAGGGTTCGCTTGTCGCCCACGCCGTATCGCGCGGCAACACGGTGTTCATGGTGTCGTGGAAGAACATCGGACCCGAGCTCGGCCACCTCGGCTGGGACGACTACCTCGAGAAGGGCGTGTTCGACGCGATCGCGGTGGCGCGCGAGATCACCGCAGCGAAGACGATCAATACGCTTGGCTTTTGCGTCGGCGGCACGATTCTCGCCTGCGCGCTCGCGGCGCTCGCCGCGCGTGGCGAGCGACCGGTCGAATCGATGACGCTGATGGCGGCGCTGCTCGATTTCTCCGAACCAGGAGTGCTCGGGGTGTTCATCGACGAGGCGTCAGTGCGAATGAGGGAGCGGACGATCGGATCGGGGGGCGTGCTCGCGGGCAAGGATCTCGCCACGACGTTCTCGTACCTGCGCCCTAACGACCTGGTCTGGAACTATTACGTCAACAACTACCTCAAGGGAGAGCGCCCTGCGGCATTCGATCTGCTGTACTGGAATGCCGACAGCACGAACCTGCCCGGACCGATGTACTGCTGGTACCTGCGGCACATGTACCTGCAAAACGAACTGAGGATCCCCGATCGGCTCGTGTGCGCTGGAGAGCCGATCGACCTGAGGCGAATCGACGTGCCGACTTTCGTGTTCGGCGCGCGCGAGGATCACATCGTGCCCTGGCGAGCTGCGTACGCCGGCGCGAAGCTGCTCGCCAACGACGTGCGCTTCACGCTGGGTGCGAGCGGCCATATCGCCGGCGCGATCAATCCGGCGACGAAGAACAAGCGCAGCTACTGGACAGGGGCCAAGCCCGACGCGAGCCCGCACGAGTGGCTTGGCGGCGCCAGCGAACGTCCGGGGAGCTGGTGGAACGCGTGGAGCGATTGGCTCGCGCCGCATCAGGGCGAGCTGCTCCCGGCACCGAAGGCGCCTGGCTCCAGGGCGCATCGCCCGATCGAAGCGGCGCCCGGCAGCTACGTCAAGGCGCGCGCGAGCTGATCGCGACGACGTCCGGAAACCGAATACAACGAAGCAACGAGGAGACGACAATGGCGAACAAACTGGCATACGTAACCGGCGGCATGGGTGGGATCGGCACCGCGATCTGTCGCAAGTTCCACGACATGGGCTACACGGTGATCGCTGGCTGCGGTCCGACCCGCGACCACGAGAAATGGATCGCCGAGCAAAAGGCAGAGGGATACACCTTTCACACTTCGGCGGGCAACGTCGCGGACTGGGATTCGACCCGGGAGGCTTTCGACAAGGTCAAGGCCGAGCTCGGAGCGCCCGAGATCCTGGTCAACAACGCGGGGATCACGCGCGACGGAGTGCTGCGCAGGATGTCGCTCGAGGACTGGCGTGCGGTGATCGACACGAACCTGAACTCGCTCTTCAACGTGACCAAGCAGGTGCTCGAGGGCATGCTCGAGAAGAACTGGGGGCGGATCATCAACATCAGCTCGGTCAACGGCGAAAAGGGACAGTTCGGCCAGACCAACTACTCGGCCGCCAAGGCGGGGATGCACGGGTTTTCAATGGCACTGGCGCAGGAAGTCGCGGCCAAGGGAATCACGGTCAATACCGTCTCGCCGGGCTACATTGCTACCGACATGGTGATGGCGGTGCGCGAGGACGTGCGCGAGAAGATCATTCAGACGATCCCGGTCAAGCGGCTTGGAAAGGCGGAGGAGATCGCGTCGATCGTCGGCTGGCTCACCACCGAGGACGCTGGTTTCACCACCGGCGCCGAAATCTCCTGCAACGGGGGTCTGCACATGGGTTGACGGCGACACGCCTTCGACCGATGACCGATGTTGCGGCCCGCACCAACGTTTCGATGAGGCGACCCCGATGGCGCAAGCAATCCGGCTGATCAAGAAGTACCCGAATCGCCGACTTTACGACACCCGGACCAGCGCCTACATCACGCTGGCAGACGTCAAGCAACTCGTGCTCGAGCAGGAGGATTTCAAGGTCATCGAGGCGAAGTCGCAGGACGATCTCACGCGCAGCATTCTCTTGCAGATCATCCTCGAGGAGGAGGCCGGCGGCGCGCCGTTGTTCTCCTCGCAGCTGCTCGCGCAGATCATCCGGTTCTACGGTCACGCGATGCAGGGAATGATGGGGTCGTACCTCGAGAAGACGATGCAGGCTTTCGTCGAGATCCAGAGCAAGATGCAGGACCAGTCGAAGGCCTTCTACGACCCGAAGGGGCTGCCCAGCCCCGAGCTCTGGGCCCAGTTCATGGCGATGCAAACGCCGATGATCCAGACGATGATGGGCAACTACATCGAACAGAGCAAGAATTTGTTCGTCCAGATGCAGGACCAGATGCAGCAACAGGCGCGGTCGATGTTCCAGACCTTCCCGTTCCCCGGCGGACCACAGGGTGGCAACGAGAAGACGTAGCGCCGTACCGGGGTCAGCCGCAAGCCGGATGCGCCGCAAGGGGCGCGGGGCGGGGCACGCCGCGGTCCCGAGCGTCGGCTTCGTCTCGCTCGGTTGTCCGAAGGCGCTGGTCGACTCCGAACACATCGTCACGCAACTGCGTGCCGAGGGGTACGAGATCGCGCCCAGCTATCGCGACGCGGACCTCGTGGTGGTCAACACCTGCGGGTTCATCGACGCGGCGGTCGCCGAGTCCCTCGATGCGATCGGCGAAGCCCTCGCCGAAAACGGCAAGGTGATCGTGACCGGATGCCTCGGCGCGCGCGATTCGCCCGACGGTGCGAACCTGATCGAGTCGGTTCATCCGAAGGTGCTGGCCGTCACGGGGCCACATGCCACCGCCGAAGTCATGGAGCACGTGCACCGCAATCTGCCCAAGCCGCACGACCCGTACACCGATCTGGTGCCGCCCGCCGGCATCAAGCTCACCGCGCGCCACTACGCCTACCTGAAGATCTCGGAGGGATGCAACCACCGCTGCAGCTTCTGCATCATCCCCTCGATGCGCGGCGACCTGGTCAGCCGCGGAATCGGCGACGTAGTGCGCGAGGCGCGCGCGCTGTTCGAGTCCGGGGTGCGCGAACTGGTCATTGTCTCGCAGGACACGAGCGCCTACGGCGTAGACTTGCGTTATCGCACCGGTTTCGTCGACGGGCGTCCGGTGCGTACCCGGCTGCTCGAACTCGCGCGCGAGCTCGCCGCGCTCGCCGCCGCGCACGACGCCTGGGTGCGGCTGCACTACGTCTACCCCTACCCGCACGTCGACGAGGTGGTCGAACTGATCGCGTCGCAGCCATCGCAAGGCACCCGCGGCCTGCTGGCCTACCTCGACGTGCCGTTGCAGCACTCGGATCCGCGGATCCTTCGACTGATGAAACGCCCCGCCTCGGGAGAGCGAAACATCGAGCGCATTCGCGCGTGGCGCGCGCTCGTGCCCGACATCACGGTGCGCAGCACCTTCATCGTCGGGTTTCCGGGCGAGACGCAGCGCGAGTTCGAGTCGTTGCTCGAGTTCCTCGAGCAGGCCGAGCTCGACCGCGTGGGCTGCTTCGCGTACTCGCCGGTGCACGGGGCTGCCGCAAACGGTTTGCCAGATCCGGTGCCCGCGGCCGAGCGCGAGGCGCGCCGCGAGCGTTTCATGCAGGTGCAGTCGGAGGTCTCCGCGCGCCGGCTGCGTCGTTTCGTCGGACGAACGATGCGCGTGCTGGTCGAGGGCACCGAGCAGGACGCGTCGAATCGCACCGTCGCGCTCGGACGGACGGCGATGGATGCTCCGGAGATCGACGGCGTGGTTCGTTTCGGCGGCAGCGGAAAGCTGCCGATCGGGGGATTCGTCGACGTGCGGATCAGTTCGAGCGACGCGCACGATCTGCGCGGCGAGATGATCGGCTGATGAAGATTCGCGCCTTCGAATCGCGCACACACCAATGACGGGGGATACTGCATGCACTCGGGACCGATGACGGATCAGGTGATCGCGGGGCTCGACCCCGAGCCGGGCGCCACCGCGGGAGGCGAGCCGCGCCTCGCTCGCGCCTCGCCCGCTTTCAACGGCGTATACCCGATTCTCGCGACGCCGTTTCACGCCGACGAATCGGTCGACCACGAGTCGCTCGCGAAGCTGCTCGAGTTCATGCTCAGGATCGGGGTGGACGGCGTGACGATTCTCGGCGTGCTGGGCGAAGCCAACCGGCTTGGCGACGCCGAACGCGAGGCGATCGTACGCACGACGGTGAGTCGCGTCGCCGGGCGCTGCGCGGTGATCGTGGGCATCTCGCACCCGGGCACGCGTGCGACGATCGATCTGGGCGCGATGGCGTCGCTTCACGGGGCCGACGCGGTGATGGTCGCGCCTTCGGCAGAGGGCGCGCCGAGCGACGCGCGCGTGGCCGAGTACTTCGCCCGCGTGTGCGCGGCGAGCACGCTGCCGGTCGTGCTGCAGGATCACCCCGCTTCTACCGCGGTGCACATGAGCGCGCCGTTGATCGCGCGAATCGCGGCCGACAACGCGCGCATTGCCTGCATCAAGGCTGAAGCGGTTCCATCGGCGCCGAAGATCGCAGCGCTTCGCGCCGCGCTCGCGCGCGAGACCCCGATGCTCACGGGGCTGGGCGGGTTATACGGGCAGTTCGACCTCGACGCGGGTTCGAGCGGCTACAACACCGGATTCGCGTTTCCGGAAGTCCTGCAGGCGCAGGTGCGCGCGCACGTTTCTGGCGACGCAGCGCTCGCGCGCAGGATCTGGTCGCATTTCCTTCCGCTGATCGTCTTCGAGCAGCAACCTGGAGTGGCCGTTCGCAAGGAACTGCTGCGCCGCCGCGGGTTGCTGGCCGATGCGACCGTGCGCCACCCCGGCGCCGCGCTGGCGCAGGTCGGCGCCCACGCGCTGTCGTCGCTGATCGACTGGGTCATGCCCGGGGTGGACATCAGCGAGCCGCTGGACGTTCTCAGGATCCTTCGATGAGCGCTGCGTCACCGGGGCGACCGATCGTCACCATCGCGGCGCTGATCATCAGCACCGAGGCCGCCGCCAGAGAGGGTGCCCAGAATCCTCCACTGCGTTCGGCGAGCCAGGCGCCCACGGCCGGGCCGATGATCTGACCGGCGCCAAAAGCGGCGGTCATCGTCGCGATCGCCGTGCCGCTCGTGCCGCTCGAGAGCTCTCTGGCGGTGGTGAGCCCCAGAGCCGTGATTCCGACGAAAGTCCCCCCAAGCAGTATCGCGCCGGCGAAGACCAGTACCAGCGAGTTCGCCGACGCGGCCGCGAGCACGCCGCACGCCTCGAGCGCGAAGGCCACCGCCATCGCCCGCCAGGGGTCGATCCTTCGGGCCGCCCACTGCCACAAGTAGTTCGACGGAGCGGCTGCGAGTCCTACGGCAAGCCAGATCATCATTTCCCAGGCGCGCCATTGCGGATTGCCGCGGACCATGACCACGATGAAGGTCACCGTGATCACGTAGCCGAATCCCAGTCCGCCGTAGGCGCAAGTCAGCCAGACGAACGCGCGCGCGTGCCTGCCGTTCGCCCGCGTTGCGCGGCGCGCGCGAGCGTGCTCGAGGGCGTGCGCGGCGCTACGCGGCGCTTCGCATGCAGGGTCGGCCATGGCGAGTGCGGGAACCGCGAGCAACAGCGACGCGGTCCCGAGCGCGATCCACTGCCATGTGCTCGTCGCCCCTAGCCGCAGCGCTGCGTCGACGATCAGCGCGCTCGCGGCGATTCCCACGCCGACGCCGGCGTAGTGGACTCCGGCAAGCTCGAGGCGCCGGGCCGCGGCGAGGCGGTCGAGCACGATCGACGAACCGTGAACCAGGAGGAACGCGCTTGCGAGCCCGGAAAGGAAACGCACTGCGGCGATCGGGCCCGCGTTCGACAACGCCGCCATCAGGAGAGTCGTGGCGACGCTCGCCAGCACCGCGCATACATATGCCCGGTGGCGCGCGCCGTGCGCGACGCGGATCGCCAGCAGCGCCCCGGCGAGGTACCCGGCGAAGTTCGCCGACGCGATCAAGCCGGCCGATTCGACCGAGAGGCCGAACTCGGACTGCATCGCGGGCAGCACCGGCGTGTAGGCGAAACGTCCGATACCCATGCCGAGCGCGAGAGCGCACAGCCCCGCGAACGCGGCCGCGAGCGCCTGCTCAGTCGTCCCAGCCGAAGCGCGTGCCATCGAAGAACGCAAGAATCGAGTCCAGACCGCAGTGGTTGACCGCGTGCTTGGTCTCGGTGTGCACGATCGGCTTGGCGTGGTAGGCGACCGAGATCCCGGCGATCGCCATCATCCTCAGGTCGTTGGCGCCGTCGCCCACGACCACCGACTGCGCCGGCGTGCATCCGATGCGCTCGCACACCTGCTCGACGAAACGGCGCTTTCCTTCGGCGTTGACGATCTCTCCGACGACGCGGCCGGTGAGCCGGGCGTCGATGATCTCGAGCGTGTTCGAGCGTGAATAGTCGAATCCCAGGCGCGCGTGCAGCCGGTCGGTGAAGAAAGTGAATCCGCCGGAGACGAGCACCACCTTCAGGCCCGCGCCCCGGCACGCGTCGATCAGCGTTCGCGCGCCCGGCGAAAGGCGGACGCGTTCGTCGTAAACCTGCTGCAGCGTGCTGGCGGAAAGCCCTGCCAGCAGCGCGACCCGTCTGCGCAGGCTCTCGTCGTAATCGGCGATCTCGCCGCGCATCGCGGCCTGCGTGATGGCGGCGACTTCGGCCTTGCGCCCGACGTAGTCGGCGATCTCGTCGATGCATTCGATCGTGATCAGCGTCGAGTCCATGTCGAAAGCGATCATCCGGTAGTTCTCCAGCCGATCGTGCATCGGCACGATTTCGGCATCGACGCCGCACAGATCGGACAGGTGCGTCAGCGTCGCGTTGCTCATGCTCACCTCGTTCCAGTCGGCGCGCCGGCGGCTGCGCCGATCCGGCCCGCGGCCGATCTCGCGCGAGAAGCGCTCGACCGCCGCCGGCGCGAGCCGCGGATGCTGGACGACGAGCCGGCTCACGGCGCGGTCACCTTCGTCAGCGACCCGAGGATCTCGCGGATGCGAGCGACGCGCGTGCCGAGGTCGGGGGTCGCGATCGTGAATCGCAGCCGGTCGGGTCCCGCGAGGCGCGCATCACGCCTGCTCTGGATCAGGCGGATGATCGACTCGGGGTCGACGTCCGGGTTGGCGACGAACTGGATCGCGATCGCCTCGCCGGACGCGTCGATCTTCGACACCCCGATCGGCTGCGACAGGATCCGCAGGCGATGCGTTTCGATCAGCGCGCGCGCGGGCTCGGGAAGCCGGCCGAAACGATCGATCAATTCCTCCTGCATGCGTGCGAGATCGTCGAGGGTCTTGCAGTTGGCCAGACGCTTGTACAACGTGAGGCGCTCGTGCACGTCGCCGCAGTAATGCGAGGGTAGCAGCGCCGGAACGTGCAGGTTGATCTCGGTGCTCGTCGAAAGCGGCACCGCGAGATCGGGCTCGTGCCCCGCCTTTAGCGCGTTCACCGCCACCTCGAGCATCTCGTTGTACAGCGCGAAGCCGACCTCCTGCACGCTGCCCGACTGGGAGTCGCCCAGCACTTCGCCGGCGCCGCGAATCTCGAGATCGTGCATCGCGAGATAGAAGCCGCAGCCGAGTTCCTCCATCCGCTGGATCGCCTCGAGCCGCTTGCCCGCGTCCTTGGTGATCGCGTCCGGCTCGGGAATCATCAGGTAAGCGTAGGCCTGGTGGTGCGAGCGCCCGACGCGGCCGCGAAGCTGGTGCAGCTGTGCCAGTCCGAACCGGTCGGCGCGATGGATCACGATCGTGTTCGCCGTAGGCACGTCGATCCCGGTCTCGATGATCGTCGTGCACAGCAGCACGTTGAAGCGCTGCTGGTGAAAATCGCGCATGACCCGCTCCAGATCGCGCTCGGGCATCTGCCCGTGCGCGATCGCGATGCGCGCTTCCGGAACGAGCGCCTGGAGCGTGGCGCGCCTGTTGTCGATCGTCTGCACCTCGTTGTGCAGGAAATAGCATTGCCCGCCGCGCTTGAGTTCGCGCAGCAGCGCTTCGCGGATCGTGGCGTCGGACTCGCGGTGCACGAAGGTCTTGATCGCGAGCCGGCGCTGCGGTGCGGTAGCGATCACCGAGAGATCTCGAATGCCCTCCAGACTCATCGCGAGCGTGCGCGGAATAGGCGTGGCGGTCAGGGTGAGGACATCGACTTCGGCGCGCAGGTTCTTCAGCGCTTCCTTCTGGCGCACCCCGAAGCGATGCTCTTCGTCGACGATCACCAGACCCAGTCGCGCGAACTCGACCTGCGCAGAGAGCAGCTTGTGCGTGCCGATGACGATGTCGACGCCGCCAGACTGGATCGCCTCGATCGTGCCGCGGATCTCCTTTCCCGAGCGAAACCGCGACAGTTGCGCCAGGCGCACGGGCAGGCCGGAGAAGCGGTCGCAGAAGGTCTGAAAGTGCTGCTCGGCCAGGAGGGTCGTCGGCGCGAGCAGCGCCACCTGGCGCGAGCCGGCTACAGCAACGTACGCGGCCCGCAACGCGACCTCGGTCTTGCCGAAGCCGACGTCGCCGCAGACCAGGCGGTCCATCGGACGCCCCGCGATCATGTCCTGTATGACTGCGTGGATCGCGGCGAGCTGGTCGGGCGTTTCCTCGAAGCCGAATCCTTCGGTAAAGGCTTCGTAATCGTGCGGCTCGAACTCGAAGGGGTGGCCCATTCGCGCCGCACGGCGCGCATACAGGTCGAGCAACTCGGCAGCCGTGTCGCGCGCCTGCTGCGCGGCCTTGCGGCGCGCCTTCTCCCATTGCCCCGAACCGAGCCGATGCAGCGGAGCCGCCTCGGGGTTCGCGCCGCTGTAGCGGCCGATCAGGTGCAGTTGCGCGACCGGAACATAGAGCGTTGCGCCCTCCGAATAACTCAGATGCAGGAACTCGGTATCGCCGTCGCCGATGTCGAGCGAGAGCAGCCCTTCGTAGCGTCCGATGCCGTGCTGCGAGTGAACCACCGGGTCGCCCACCTTCAGCTCGGACAGGTCGCGGATGATCGCGTCGACGTCGGTTTGCCCTTCGCGACGGCCGCGCGTGCCGCGCCGCGCGACGCCGGCGAACAGCTCGGCCTCGGTGACGATCGCGATCCCGTCGATGGCGAGCTCGAAGCCGTCGTGAAGCGGCGCGACGCCGAGCGCGACACGATGCTCACCGCGCTCGAAGTCTCCCCAGTCATCGAGCTGCGGGAGCGACCCGCCGGCACCGTCGAGCAGATCGTACTCGGCGAACAGCTGCGCGAGCGTCTCGCGCCGACCGGCGCTCTCGGCGACGATCAGCGTTCGGTGGGCGGTGCCTCGCAGATAGGCGTCGATCGCCTCGAGCGGGCGCTGCGCGCGGCGATTCACCGACAACTGCGGCAACGCAGTCGCGAGCGCGGCGCGAGCCGCGGCGGACGCGGCCGATTCGCGCGCGAGCGAGCACCGGGCAAAGCCGGCACAACCGGCGAAGAAGCCTTCCGTGCTGAGGAACAACTCGTCGGGGCGCAGCAGCGGGCGCTCGGAGTCGTGCGCGAGAAACTTGTGGCGTTGCGCGGTATCGGTCGTGAACTTGCGCGCGGTCGCGCCTACGTCGCCGTGCGTGAGGATCAGCGACTGCGCCGGCAGGTAGTCGAACAGCGTCGCCGTGGAGTCGAAGAACAACGGCAGCCAGTACTCGATTCCGGCGCCGGCGATGCCATCGGCCATGTCGCGATAGAGCGCGGCGCGCGTCGGGTCGCCCTCGAATCGCTCGCGCCAGCGCCCTCGAAACGACGTGCGCGCTGCCTCGTCGATGGGGAATTCGCGACCCGGGAGCAGGCGGATCCGCTCGATCGGGAACAGGCTGCGCTGCGTGTCCGGGTCGAAGCTGCGGATCGCGTCGATTTCGTCGCCGAACAGGTCGAGCCGGTACGGAAGCTGGGCGCCCATCGGATACAGGTCGATCAGGCCGCCGCGCAGCGCGTACTCGCCGGGCTTGACGACCTGGCTGACGGGCTCGTAACCGGCGAGCGCGAGCTGGGCGCGCAGCGCCGCCTCGTCCAGTCGCTGCCCCTTGTCGAAGTAGAAGGTGTGCGAAGCGAGAAACGCCGGCGGAGCGAGGCGGTGCAGCGCGGTTGTCGCCGCCACGACGAGCACGTCGCAGCGCCCCTGCTGCAACGAGTACAGCGTGTCCAGCCGCTCCGAGATCAGGTCCTGGTGCGGTGAGAAATGGTCGTAGGGCAGGGTTTCCCAGTCTGCGAGCAGGCGCACCGACAGTGCGGGATCGAAGTAGGGCAGTTCGTCGAACAGGCGCTGCGCGTCGATCGCGGCGGCGCACACGACGGCGAGCGTCGCGCCGGTCGCGGTCGCCGCGTCGTCGCGCATCGCGCGTGCGAGCCGGGCGACGAGAAGCGCGTCGGCGGAGCCGGCGACCGCCGGCAGCGCGAACGCCGCGCCCGGACGGCGCGACCCGAGCGCACGTTCGACGATTGCATCCAGCGCGCCCTGGGGGGCTGGATGCGGGGCGGTGGAATTCAAGCTGGGGCGGGCCAGTGTGGGAATCGGGGCGTGTTCGCGCAGAAGTGCTGCGCCCGCCCGGCAAAGGCTAGAATTTTAGCCGATGAGCACCGGCCAGACCCCCTCCCGCCCGCAGAAGTACTTCGCGATCGTCCCGGCCGCAGGCGTCGGCTCGCGCGTCGGGCACGCCACGCCCAAGCAGTATCTCGCGCTCGCGGGGAGTTCCGCGCTCGAGTGGTCGGTGAGGACGCTGCTGTCGGCTCGGTGGATCGATCGCGTCGTCGTAGTCGTCGCCGAGCGCGACCTTCGCGCGCACGCCGTGCTCGAGGTCGCGATGCGCGGCGACCCGCGTTTGCGGGTCGCGGCAGTGGGAGGGGCGACGCGTCGCGACACCGTGCTCGCGGCGCTGGATTGCCTGGACACCGCGTCGGAGGACGATTTCGTGCTGGTGCACGACGCCGCGCGCCCGGGGCTCGATCGCGGCTCGCTCGAACGCCTGCGCGACGAGTTGGGTGCGCACCCGACCGGAGGGCTGCTCGCTCTCGCACTGGACGACACGCTCAAGCGCGCGAGCGCGACCGGCGAAGTGGGCGCGACGCTGCCGCGCGAGGGGCTGTGGCTGGCGCAGACTCCGCAGATGTTTCGCTATCGCCTGTTGCGCGACGCGCTCTCGCGACACCCCGCGGTCACCGACGAGGCTGGGGCGATAGAGGCCGATGGACTCGAGCTTCGGGTCGTACGCGGGGAGCGCGCGAATTTCAAGATCACTACCGCCGAGGACCTCGCGATGATGGATGTGTTGCTGCGCGTCAGGGCGCAACGATGAGCGAGATGCGTATCGGCCAGGGGTACGACGCGCACGCGCTCGTTCCGGGGCGCAAGCTCATGGTGGGCGGAGTGCAGGTCGCCCATGCGCTCGGGCTTCTCGGGCACTCCGACGCCGACGTCCTGCTGCACGCGATCACCGACGCATTGCTCGGTGCCGCAGGGCTGGGCGATATCGGCAGGCACTTCCCCGACACCGACGATCGCTGGCGCGGCGCTGACAGCCGCGACCTGCTGCGCAGCGCCGTGACGCTGGTGGCGGGAAAAGGCTGGTCGATCGCGAACGTCGACGCCACGGTCGTGGCGCAGGCGCCGCGTCTTGCGCCGCATCTGGTCGCGATCACCGACTCGGTCGCGGCGACGCTCGGCCTCGATCGATCGAGAGTGAACGTGAAGGCGAAGACGACCGAGCGCCTGGGTTTCGTCGGGCGCGGCGAGGGAATCGAGGCGCACGCGATCGCGATGTTGCAGCGCACCACGAACCGGTGATCACGCCTTGATAACTGTCAATATGTCGAGTTCGCGGGCTGCTATAGTCAATCCGCCAGAAAGGCCATCGAGAGGAGTGAAAAATGGGTGACAAGGTCAAGTACTTGCTCGAGGAGTCGCAGATCCCGAAGCGCTGGTACAACATTCAGGCGGATCTTCCCAAGCCGGCGCCGCCCGTGCTTCATCCGGGCACCCTGCAGCCGGTGGGTCCAGACGATCTCGCACCGCTGTTCCCGATGGCGCTGATCATGCAGGAGGTCAGCACCGAGCGCGAGGTCGAGATCCCCGAACCGGTGCGCGAGGTCTACAGGCAATGGCGCCCGTCGCCGCTGTTTCGCGCGCGCCGCCTCGAGAAGGCGCTCGGCACGCCGGCGAAGATCTTCTACAAGTACGAAGGCGTGAGCCCGGCCGGAAGCCACAAGCCCAACACCGCGGTGGCGCAGGCGTTCTACAACAAGCAGGAGGGAATCACCAAGCTGAGCACCGAAACCGGTGCCGGGCAGTGGGGTTCGTCGCTCGCCTTCGCGGGCGCGCTGTTCGGGCTCGAGGTGAAAGTCTTCATGGTGCGCGTGTCGTACGATCAGAAGCCCTATCGGCGCGCGTTGATGGAGACCTACGGCGCGCGCTGTCTGCCCTCGCCGTCGGACACGACGCAGTTCGGCCGCTCGGTGCTGGAGAAAGATCCCAAGCATCCTGGCAGCCTCGGGATCGCGATCTCCGAAGCGGTCGAGATCGCCGCGACCAACGACGACACCAAGTACGCGCTGGGTTCGGTGCTCAACCATGTCCTGTTGCACCAGACCGTGATCGGACTCGAGGCGATCGAGCAGATGGCGATGGCCGACGCCTATCCGGACGTGATCGTCGGTTGCACCGGAGGAGGCTCGAACTTCGCCGGAATCGCGTTTCCGTTCATCGGTGCGGGCCTGCGCGGCGGCGCCAAGCCGCGGATCGTCGCCGTCGAACCGGCTGCCTGCCCCTCGCTCACGCGAGGCAAGTATGCGTACGACTTCGGCGATACCGGCCACATGACGCCGCTGGCGAAGATGCACACGCTCGGGTCGACGTTCACGCCACCCGGGTTCCACGCAGGGGGCCTGCGCTATCACGGCATGTCGCCGCTGCTCTCGCACATGAAGGAACTGGGATTGCTCGAGGCCGTCGCCTACCACCAGACCGAATGCTTCAAGGCAGGCGTCACCTTCGCACGCGCAGAGGGCATCCTGCCCGCCCCCGAAGCCAACCACGCGGTCAAGGGCGCGATCGAAGAGGCGTTGCGCTGCAAGCGCGAGGGCAAGGCCGAGACGATCCTGTTCAACCTCTGCGGTCACGGGCACTTCGACATGCAGGCCTACATCGACTACACGCAGGGCAAGCTGGTCGACCAGAACTACGACGAGAAGGAACTCGCGATGGCGCTGGCCGGATTGCCCAGCGTGCCGGAGCCGGCCTGAGTTCCGGCGAGCAAGCGCCGCGGGTCGTGCACAACGCCGCGGCGCGGCGCTTCGAAGCCATCGTCGACGGCGAGTTGTGTCGCGCCGACTATCTGCGCGCGGGCGACACGTTGCGCATGACCCACACCGCGGTACCGCCCGCGCTGGCAGGGCGCGGCATCGCCGCGTCGCTG
>JAHDXY010000483.1 GCA_023384005.1 Burkholderiaceae bacterium
CGCGCGCGCCGAGCCAGACGGTGCTCGACGTCGTCACCCACCTGCAGCGCGAAGTCGACCCCTCTCTCGCCTACCGTTTCGCGTGCCGCGTCGGGATGTGCGGCTCCTGCGCGATGACCGTCAACGGCGTCGCGCGCTGGACCTGCCGCACCCACGTCGACAAGGTCGCCCGCGACGGACGGCTCGAAGTCGCGCCGCTGGCCAATCTGCCGATCGTGCGCGACCTGGTCACCGACATGCGCGGGTTCTTCGATCGCTGGGCGCGCGCGAAGGGCCGGTTCCAGGGCGATCGCACCCGCGCCGACGACTTCGCGCGGATCCGCCCCGGAGATGCGAAGCGCGCGCTGGTCGACGCCGGCATCGAGTGCCTCGGCTGCGCAGTGTGCTACGCATCGTGCGACGTGGTCGCGTGGCGCGACGAGTTCGCCGGGCCGGCGGCGCTCAACCGCGCCTGGACGCTCGTCAACGACGAGCGCGACCGCATGGGCGCCGAGCGCCTCGCGGCGGTTGCCGGCGACGCCGGTTGCCACGCCTGCCACACGCAGGGAAGCTGCACCGAACGATGCCCGAAGGGCATCGAGCCCACCGCCGCCATCGCCGGCCTCAAGCGCATCGTCGCACTCGCCGCGATGCGCGGCGAGCTCGACTGAGGCGCCAGCGGTGCAGGCGATGACCCCGGCCTGGCAGGCGCGTCTGTGGCTTGCGCAGCGCGCCAGCGCGATGGTGCTCGCCGTGCTCCTTCTGGTTCACCTCGCAGGCATGCTGTGGGCGGTTCGCGGCGGGCTCTCGGGCGCCGAGATTCTCGAGCGCACGCGCGGCAACGGCTGGGCGGCGCTTCTCTACGCGACACTGGTCATCGCCTCGGCCGTGCACGCGCCGATCGGTGTCGCAAGGGTCTGCGAGGAGTGGTTCGGCGTGCGCGGGCGCGCGCTCTGGGCGGCGATGGCGCTGCTCGCGCTCGCGCTGATGCTCGTCGGCGGCGCGGCGGTGTGGGGCCTGGTGCGATGAGCGCGCGGCACATCGAGTGGCGCGCGCGCGGGCATTCGGGCTGGTGGGCCTACCTGGTTCATCGCGTCTCCGGCATCGCGCTCGCGCTCTTTCTGCCGCTGCACTTCTTCGCGCTGGCGCAGTCGCTGCGAAGCGAGCAGGCGCTCGACGAGTTCATCCGTTTCACCGACGCGCCGCTGTTCAAGTTCGCCGAGTGGGCTCTGGTGGTCCTGCTCAGCGCGCACCTCGGCGGCGGCCTGCGATTGCTTGCGATCGAGTTCGGCAGCTGGCGCGGATTGCGCAAGTCGTGGATCGGCGTCACCGCCGGCGCAACGATGCTGGCCGGCATCGCGTTCGCGCTCGCGCTGCTCGTCCCGGTGTAGCCGATGCCCGGCGTCGGACCGAAACCGCGCGGCGCCGACCTGGTCGCGACAGCGCTCGCCGACGCCGGCGTGCGCAAGGTATTCGCTCTTTCGGGCAACCACGTGATGGCGTTGTTCGACGCGTTGTTCGGATCGCGGATCGAGATCGTCCACGTGCGCCACGAAGCCGCCGCGGTGCACATGGCCGCGCTCGGCGCGCTGTACACGGCGCTTGCCGCCGATTCCCCGCTGGTGCTGCTCTCGGGTCACGCTGCGCTGGCGCAGCTCGGGCGCGGCGCCTTCCAGGAGATGGCGCAGGTCGACGTGGCGCGCCCGCTGACGAAGGCCTCGTGGCACGCGACGAGCGCGCAGTCGCTGGGTCGCGAGATCACCCGCGCGCTGTCGATCGCGACGGCCGGGCGCCCGGGCCCGGTGCACCTGAGCTTGCCGGTCGA
>JAHDXY010000097.1 GCA_023384005.1 Burkholderiaceae bacterium
CCTCGGCATGCCCTGTGCCGCTTCGCTACCCACGTCGAAACCAGGTCGGCCCCGGTGTTCGGTGCGTGCGCAGTGTTGCCGCACTATGGCGCGGACGACGATCCGCACCAACGCCCAAGTATAGGCTGATTCGTCGATTTCAAGTGCGCCGCCCGTCCGGCGCGCCGAAGGCAGGGCGGGCGGCGCGCGACCCGCGACGGCGGGCGCGGCAAGATAAGCTTCGGCCCGTGGATCGTCGCCGTATTGCGCGCGACGACATCGGCGGGGAACCCGCGCTTGAGTTCGCGCGGCTGCCCGAGAAGCTGCGCGGCTGCGGCCATGTCAGGATGTCGCGACTCGACGCGCCGACCGGGGCGGCAACGCGGTTGCGCGCAGGCATCGGCGCCGCGCGCCCAGAAGGCGCAGAGGACCTTGGACAATGAACAGCGAACACGCACTGGTGCTCACCTGCGACGACCCGAACTGGGCTGCGACCGGGTCGCCGCAACGATTGCGCGCGGCGCTCGCCGGCATCGGCCTGCCGGGTGGCGTGGCGATGTTCGAGGTTTTCGCGCCGCACCCCGGGCACGCGCGCCTCGCGCTGTTCGGCGACGGCCCGCCGCCGTTCACGATCGTCGAGTTCCGTGCGCCCGCGCCGGAGCCCCTGCGCCGGCTGGCCGGCGATCCCCGGCTGCGGCGGGCGTTGCGCGAAGCGGGTCCGCCATCGGGCTGGATGATCGGGCTGTTTCGGGTCGTGAGCGAAGCGCTGCCGCAGCCGAAGCTGCAGCCGACGGCGACGGCGACGAGCGCAACCGAGGTGCCGCTGGCACTGCTCGTTCACTACTACGGACCCACCGACGACCCCGGGGCCTTCGCCGCGCACTACGTCGCCCACCACCCGGCGATCCTCGCGCGCTTGCCACGCGTGCGCGAGGTGTTGTGCTACCTGCCGGCGGGCCCGGTCGCGAGCGGCCTGCCGCAGGACCCGACCGTGATCAGGAACGAGGTGCGCTTCGACTCGATGGACGATCTGCTCGCGGCGCTGCGTTCGTCGGTGATGACCGAACTGCGGGCCGATACGAAGGCGTTCCCGCGCTTCGGGCGCTCGACGCACTACCCGATGCTGCGCGGCTGAGGCCCGGGCCGGTTCGAGCGGTTTCGCGTCGCCGTCGCTGCGATCGGCGAGCAGGCAGGGTCGGCGAGCAGCCAGGATCGGGCGATGGCGGCGCGCCGGCCGCGTTCAGTCGCGCGGCGCGCGCGGGCGCTGGCGTCGCCTGCGCGCCATCACTGTCCTGATCCTCCAGACCAGCATGATCAGCACATAGGTCAGCGCGCCTGCGCCGATCGCAAGCGTCGCGAGCCCGACGATCAGCGGTCTGCCCAGGGCGGTGATGCGCTTCCACGAGCTATTCCAGAACCCCTCGTCTGGCTCCACGCCCGCGGCCTGCTCCTCGGCGAACTGCGCGACGCTGGCCGCGTCGGGGGCTTCTTCGCCGAGCATCGTGGCGCCGACCTGGTAGGCAAGTAGATAGATCGGCGCGAAGGTGAACGGGTTGGTGATCAGCGTGCTGCTCACCGCCGTGGGAACGTTGGCACGAAGAACGATCGCCACGCCCGCGGCCATCGGGATCTGCGCGATCGGCACCAGCAGGCCGAAGAACACGCCTACCGCGACGCCCACCGCGACGCCGCGCCGGCTGAAGTGCCACAGTCTCGGGTGCAGCAGGCTGGGGCCGAGCCAGCGCAGCCAGCGATTGCGCGCGATGCGCTCGCGGTCCGGAAGGTATCGCTTGAATGCTTTCAACGGTGCGCGCCGCGTGTCGTTCAACCGATCGCTGGAATCGTCTGCGCGTCGCGGCTGTCCGGGCCGATCGCCAGGAAACCACCCGACTGACGGTGCCACAGCGACGCGTAGAGTCCGCCGCTCGCGAGCAGCTCGCCGTGCGTGCCCTGCTCGACGATCCGGCCCGCGTCGATCAACACCAGCCGGTGCATTCGTGCGATGGTCGAGAGCCGGTGCGCGATCGCGATTACCGTCTTGCCCTGCATCAGCGTGTCGAGCAAAGCCACGGCGAGGCTGGTGGCGAGCATCGCGAGGTAAAGGCCCCGGGTCTGGCGGACTAAATGCCAGTAAAAGCCGAGCAGGTCGGGCGGCGGGCCGCGGCCTTCGGTGCCTTTGGGCGGCGCCAGCGCGCGCGGAACGAGAGTTTCGAAGAAGCGGAACATTGGCAGATCTGCGCGGGCGGGCAGGGCGCCCGCCTGTATGAGTCTACCGTGTGAAGCGGGTCGGGATTTGTGACAATGCGTTGGAGCGCCCGGATGCCCGTCGATCGAGTCCACCTTCAGCGCGCCCCGCACGCGCCCTCGCCCACCGCCTGCCTGTTCGGTGCGCGGGCGCTGCGCGACTTGGGCGATGGATTCGTCGCGATCCTGCTGCCGGTCTACCTGCTGGCGCTCGGGCTCACGCCGATCGAGGTCGGCGTCGTTGCCACCGTATCGCTGTTCGGTTCGGCGATTCTGACCATCGGCGTAGGGTTTCTGGGCGGACGCTACGGGCATCGCCGCCTGTTGCTGGCTGCGGCGAGCCTGATGGTCGCCACCGGTGTCGCCTTCGCTTTCGTGAACGACTACGCGGTGCTGCTCGTCGTCGCCTTTGCCGGGACGATCAATCCCTCGGCGGGAAGCGTCAGCGTATTCGTTCCGCTCGAGCACGCGGCGCTGAGTTCGGCGGCGAGCGACGCCGATCGCACCCGGATGTTCGCGCGCTACAGCCTGGTCGGCGCGCTTGCTGCCGCCGTGGGCGCGCTCGTGGCCGCGGTTCCGGATCTGCTCGCACCGCTGGCGATCGAAACGCTCGCCGCGATCAAGGCGATGTTCGTGCTCTACGCCTTGCTCGGGCTCTTCGGGGGACTGCTGTACGCACGGATTCCCCGAGGCGTGCCCGTCGCCGATGCGGGGCCGACGTCGACGCTGGGGCCCTCGCGGCGCGTGGTCTTCAAGCTGGCCGCGCTCTTCAGCCTGGATGCCTTTGCCGGGGGCTTCGCGGTCCAGTCGCTGATGGCGCTATGGCTGTTCGAACGCTTCGATATGTCGCTCTCGGCCGCCGGCGCGTTCTTCTTCTGGAGCGGCCTACTCTCGGCGTTCTCGTTTCCGGTCGCGGCCTGGTTGTCGCGGCGCATCGGGCTCGTGAACACGATGGTGTTCACGCACATTCCGTCGAGCGTCGCGCTGATGCTGGCGGCGCTGGCGCCAACGCTGCCGGTGGCGCTCGCGCTGCTGCTCGTGCGTGCCGCGCTCTCGCAGATGGACGTTCCCACGCGCTCGTCGTACGTGATGGCCATCGTGACCGAGCGCGAGCGCGCGGCGGCTGCGAGTTTCACCTCGGTTCCGCGCAGCCTCGCCGCCGCCGCGAGCCCGGCGCTGGCCGGATTGCTGTTCGCCGCCTCGCACCGCGCGTGGCCGTTTCTGATCTGCGGGGCGCTGAAGATCGTCTACGACTTGCTCCTTCTCAGGCAATTCCGCAACATGAAGCCACCCGAGGAGCGATAGCGCGCTGTCGCGTGGATCCTCTCGCGCAGGCTCGAGATATCGATCACGTCATGAAACCCGACATCTTCAAGAGAATCGTCCTGGCGCTTGTCGTGCGGTGTCTGCGACGTTCTCCGAACCGCGACCGGAAGTATGTCGGGTTCATATTCGACTACATCACCGCGAAGTCGATGCTCTTCGGTCGCTACGAAGACGACGAACTCGGCTTGCTCGAGACCAGGGTTTTTCCGCACATGGCGAATCGACGCGTGTGCCTCGACGTTGGCGCCAACATCGGCAACCATTCGCTTTGCTTTGCGGACTGGTTTTCGCAGGTCCATGCCTTCGAGCCTCACCCGGTCACCTCGAGGGTGCTGGCGATCAACGCATCGTTCAAGCCGAACATTCGCTGCCACCCGATCGCGGCGTCCAACGGCGATCACGTGGTGAACGCCGTCGAAGTGGACGCGAACAAGGGCGCGGCGCGCATCGTCGCCCGGCTTCCCGACGCGAACAGCGACTCGGCGCTGCGCTTCGAATGCAGGCGGCTCGACGAGTACCTCGAGCAGCCGCTTCACGAGCTGGTCGATTTCGTGAAGATCGACGTCGAGGGCCATGAGTTGGCGGCGCTAGAGGGTATGGAGAAGATCCTCGCCTCGGCACATCCGGTCATCGCCTTCGAGCTGTTTACAGGAACCGCTTCGGGCGAGATCGATTTCCTGAGGGCACTGGGTTACCGCCATTTCTACGAGATCCGGCGCAATCTGCTCGGATCGAAACGCCTGCGGCGAACGCAGGAACCGGGCAGGAGAAAGCACAAGCTGCTGCTCGCGAGCACCGTCGATCCTTCCTGGTAGCGTTCGGCGTCGAGCGTCAATCCGCTTTGCGCACCGATCGGCCGAAACGCTGCTCGAGCACCTTCATCGCCGCCGAGAAATCGTCGTCGCCCCAGCCGGCGCGCTCGGCCTCCTCGAGCGTGGCGATCACGGCCGAGAGCACCGGCAGCCGCGCGCCCGCGCCGGGCGCCATGTCGCGAGCGAGCCGCGCGTCCTTGGCCATGAACTTGAGCATGAACATCGGCGAGAACTCGCCTTCGCGCATTCGCGGCACGCGGTTCTCGAAGTAGCGCGAGTAGGCGAAGCCCGTGCCCTTGGTGACGATGTCGTAAAAGGCCTCGATGTCGGTGCCGGTGTGCAGGCACAGCGCGAGCGCCTCGGCCACCGCCACCGCGTGCCCCGCGACCAGCGTCTGGTGCACCAGCTCCATCCGGTTGCCCGCGCCGCTCTCGCCGCAGTGGCGGATCAACTGCCCAACGCGCGCGAGCACCGGCTCGGCGCGCGCGAAGGCGTCGGCGTCGCCGCCGACGACAAAGCTGATCGTGTCCTCGCTGGCCTGTCGGGTCGAGCCGAGCATCGACGCGCCGAGGTGACTCGCGCCCTTCGCGCGCAGCCCATCGTAGACGTCGCGCGTTGCGTCGGGCCCGACCGTGGAGCAGTCGATCGTGATCGATCCGGCGCAAATCGCCGAAGCGATACCGGCCTCGCCCAGGTAGACGTCGCGCAAAACGTCGTTGTTCGGCAGGCAGGTGAACAGCACGTCGCACCTGGCGGCGGTGTCGGCGACCGAGTCGCTGCGGCCGGCGGCGCCAGGTTGCGGCGGGTTGCGCCAGCTTGCGGTGGGTCGCGGCGGGCCTTGGCGCCGCCCGCCGCGAGCGCGGCCTGCTATTCCTTCACCGCGCTGGTCATCGCCGAGACGTAGTGCTCGACGAAGAAGGCGTAGAGCACCACCAGCGGCAGCGAGCCAAAGAGCGCGCCGGCCATGATCGACCCCCAGCGGTAGACGTCGCCGTCGGTGAACGCGGTGACGATCGCCACCGGAACGGTCTTGTTGTGCGTGGTGGAAATGAATGTGAGCGCGTAGATGAATTCGTTCCAGCACAGCGTGAAGCAGAAGATGAACGCCGAGATCAGCCCCGGCACCGACAGCGGCAGTACGATCCTGGTGAGGATCTGCCAGCGGCTCGCACCGTCGAGCGCTTCGCCGCGTCCCTGAACACCTTGCGCCTGGGATCGGCCGTCCAGACCGGGTTGGCGTCGTAGGCGTTGAGCGTGTGCGTCATGTAGCCCACCGACCCGTCGAGCCACTTGTTGTACTGGTCGGCTTCCATCCAGTACGCCATGAACGCCTTCACCGCGTTGGGGAACTTGGTTGTTGAACGAGTCCACGCCACCGTGCCCGGTGCGAAGGTTTCATAGAGCTTCTTGCAGTACTCGAGCGAAGCGGCGGTCTCGGGCGAGTTGATCGCGACCTTGTCGTTCTTGTCGACCAGGTTGCCGCCGTGCGACCACAGCAGCCAGTGCGTCCACGCGGTGGCGTCGCCCGAGGCGTGCCCGAGCGCGAATCCGCCGGCCGTGTTGTTCTTCTTCAGCGCGGCCATCAGCGCGAGGAAGGCCGCCAGGTCCGCTGGCACTTCCTTGAAGCCGGCTTTCTCGATCGAGAACTTGCGGTAGTTGATGTAGTTGCCGCTGATCGTGACCGGCATGCAGATCCACTTGTCCTTCACCTTGCCGTAGGTCTCGGCAAGCGGCACCCAGCCGCCGTACTTCTTGCCCAGGTAGCCCATCACGTCGCTGATGTCGAGCGTCTTGGCCGGGAACAGGTGCGGCGTCGAGTGCAGCGCCCAGAACATGTCCGGGCCCGCGCCGGTGTTGGCCGCCACCGATGCCTTGGGCTGGGGGTCGTCGAAGCCTTCTTCGAGCACGGCGACCGCGCAGCCGGTAGCCTTGGAGAACGAGTCGACGATCGCGCGGAATGCGTCGTCTTCGAACTGCACGAAACGCTTCCATCGCATCAGCCGCAGCTTGGCGCCTTTTTCGGGCTTCCACTGCGAGCATTGCGCCCAGGCCTTGGCGAACAGATTCAGGTCGGCCGCCGACGCGCGCGAACACCTGGGTCTGCGAGCCGGTGGGTTCGACCACGATCACTTCGGCTTCGAAACCGAGGTCGGTGTCGCTGGTGAGGTCGAGGTGTTCGGGGCGAATGCCGTAGGCGACCTTGTGTCCGCCCGAGAGGCCAGTGCCGCGACCGTTGGCCAACGGGAGCTTCGCGCCCGAGTTGGTGGTCACGATACCGTCGAGGAAATCCATCGCGGGCGAGCCGATGAAGCCCGCTACGAAGCGGTTCGCGGGGCGATCGTACAGCTCGAGCGGGGTACCCGTCTGCTCGACGATGCCGTCGTGCATTACGACGATCTTGTCGGCCATCGTCATCGCTTCGATCTGGTCGTGCGTCACGTAGACCGTCGTGGTCCTGAGCCGCTGGTGCAGCTCCTTGATCTCGGTGCGCATCTGCACGCGCAGCTTGGCGTCGAGGTTCGACAGCGGCTCGTCGAACAGGAACACCTGCGGCTTGCGCACGATCGCGCGGCCCATCGCGACGCGCTGTCGTTGTCCGCCGGAGAGCTGACGCGGGAAGCGCTCCAGGTAGGGGACCAGCCCGAGGATCTCGGCGGCCACGTTCACGCGTTCGGCGATCACGCTCGCTTCGGTCTTGCGCAGCTTGAGCGAGAAGCCCATGTTCTGCCCCACCGTCATGTGCCGATACAACGCGTAGTTCTGGAACACCATCGCGATGTCGCGTTCCTTCGGGTGCACGTCGTTGACGACCGTGTCGCCGATCAGGATTTCGCCCGCGGTGATGTTCTCGAGCCCGGCGATCATGCGCAGCAGCGTCGACTTGCCGCAGCCCGACGGACCGACCAGCACGACGAACTCGCCGTCCTCGATCGGTACCGACACTCCGTGGAGCACTTCGACGCTGCCGAAGCTCTTGCGCGCCTGCCGAATCTCGAGCGATGCCAAGGCCTGAACCGCCTCCGCGCCCGCGGCTCGACGCCGTGCGTTCCCCGCCATCGGGGGTCTGCGCGCCCAGCATCTCTGGTGGATGCGTTGGCGCACTCGTTTATGTATACATTAATTATTTTCCGACTACAAGCCCAGGTTCGGGTTTGTCCCTACTGCGTTTTCCAACGCCTGATCGATCGGCATCATCGGCGCGGTGCGGAGGCGTCGACCTTCGCGGCGACCTCCTTGGCACGGCAGTGATCGCTCCGGGTAGCGCGCCGCGCGCGCCTTTCGCGTGGAACTCGCGCACGAAACTGGCCCAGGATCGGCCACGGACCTTGACCTGGATCAAACGCAGGCATGCAAGAATTTTGTCTCACCCATTTAGGGGATGACAGGGTCGCGCACATGGCGCTTCATCGTTTTCAGGAACGGCTGATCGTACGGTGCCAGGCCAGGAAGGGGCACACCGTGCCAGCGGAGCGGGCGCTGCCCCGGAGGTTCGGTGACTACGTTTGAAAGCGCGGGGCTGGAGCGCCCCGAAGGGCTGGTCGATCTGGTTTACGAGTCGATGCTCGAGCCGGCGGCGTTGCCGCAGGTGCTCGCCGGCCTGGCCCGGGCGACTGGCGCCGACTGCGCGAACCTCTGGGCGGTACCGCCGCTCAACCGGGCCGGTTTCTGGATCGCGCACGACATCGATCGATCGGCGATCGACGCCTACGAGCAGTACTACCAGCGGCTGGATCCCTGGCGCGCCGCGTTTCCGCTACTCGCGCCGGGAACATCGATCGTCGTGCGCGGCGAGGATCTTTTGCCCGAGGAAACCGTCCTGCGCTCGGAGTTCTTCACCGACTTCCTCCTGCCCAATCGGGTGCAGCGCGTCTGTGGCGTGCTGGTTCGACCGGAGGCGCCATGGGCGCCGACCTACGCCCTGTCGGTATTTCGCGCGCCCGGGCGGGAGTTCTTCGAACCCGATGTCGTGCGGCTGCTGGACGAACTCGGTCGGCACCTGCTGCGCGTCGAGCGGCTCGGCACGGCCGCGCTTCTCGCGGGCAGCGACTCGCGCGGCGACGCGGCGTTCTTCCTCGGGACGAGCGGGCGCCTGATCCAGTGCAACCGTGCGGCGGAGGAACTGATCGTCGACAGCGTCGTTCTCCCTGGCGTTCGCACGATCGCCTTCAGTTCGCAGGCGCTCAACCTCTGGTTTCACGGCCTGCTCACCTCGCCGCAGCGACTCGCGGGCGATCGCGCGCGCCATCGCACCACGGTGCGCTTTCCCGGGCACGGCGACCTGGAGTTCGAACTCACTGCGCTGCGTGGCCACGCACCCACCCCGGTGCTGCGCGTCGCCCCGATGATGCTTCGGGTGCGCCGCGCGGTGCGCAACGGCGAGGGAGACGCGTTCGCGAGGCATGCCTGCGGGCGCTTCGGGCTGACCGCGTCGGAGATCGACATCCTGCAACGGCTGGCCGCCGGCGCGACGGTCGCGGAAATCGCTTCGGCGCGCGCCTCGTCGCCAGAGACCGTGCGCTCGCACATCAAGAGCGCAAAGCGCAAGACCGGCATCGGACGGCAGGTGGACCTGGTGCGGCTCGTGCTGCGCCTGAACGACGAAGACATCGATTCCGGTGCGCATTGACAGGGCGATTCGCTGCGACCGGACCCCGGTTCAACTAGGACTGTCGGCCTAGTCGCTTGGGCCGATTGACGCCGATTGCTAGATTTGGTTCGAGCCGCCGCGCATTCGGCGCGGCCGGCGAGTGCGTCGCACGGCGACGCGATCGGAAGAAACAGGCGCGGAGACAACCACAGGTGTCGTCAGGCATGCAAACGAGTGCCCTGAGGCACTTGATCGACCTGATCTACGACTCCATGCTCGAGCCGCAAGCCCTATCGAAGCTGCTCGAGCACTTGTGCGCCACCTACGGCGCGCACTCCGCGCAGCTGATCTCGACCGCATCGGTCAATTGCCAGGGCTTCTGGACAGGACACGCGATCGACCCCGCGGCGGTGCAGGCCTACGAACGCTACTACGCAGCGCTCAGCCCGTGGCGGGCGGCGTATCCGTCGCTGGCGCGCGGCGCGTCGTCGGTGCTGCGCGGCGAGGCGCTGGTGTCCGACGCCCGCCTGCTGCGCTCCGAGTTCTACAACGACTTCCTGCGCCCGAACCGCCAGCGCTGGATGCGTGCCGCCTACCTGCGCCCCGAAGGGGCACTGGCGTCGGGCTACGGGCTGTACCTCTATCGCGAGCCGCAAGCAGCTCCCTTCGAGCAAGAGACCGATCAGGGGCTGGGCGCGCTCGCGGCGCACCTGCTGCGGGTCGAGCGGCTGGGCGCCGCGGCCGCGTACTGGATCGCGTCGCAGGGCGAAGGTGCCTGCGCGTCGTTCCTGCTCACCGCCAAGGGGCGCGTGCTCCAGTGCAACGAGGCCGGCGAAGCGCTGGTGGACGACGGAGTCGTCGTCGCGGGTGCGCGCGGCGTCTCGTTCGGGTCGCAGCAAGCGAGCCTGTGGCTGCACGGCGTCCTCGCGTCGCGGCCGGGCGAGCGCGACGGCGCGATCGTCCATCGTCACCTCGAGCAACTGTCGCCGGAGGAACTCGTCGAGTTCACGCTCGCGCCGATGCGCGCGACGGCTTGCTCGCCGCTCACGCGCGCGGCCGCGCTGCTGCTCAACGTGCGGCGCGTGGTCAGGGCGATCGACGACGCGACGCTCGCGCGCGTCGCGCACGAGCGGATGCGCTGGACGCGTGCCGAAGTCGAGACGGTGCGCAGGCTCGCCGACGGCGAGCGCATCGAGCAGATCGCCGCGGCGCGCGAGTGCGCGCTCGAGACGGTGCGCTCGCACATCAAGAGCGCGAAACGCAAGGCCGGCGCGAGCCGCCAGATGGACCTGGTGCGCCTGGTCCACCAGTTGCGCCGCGCCGGCGGGGGCGGCTGAGAGCGGCTTTCGCTACCATGCGTCGGAACCCTTCCGGTTGCGGGCGCGAGTTGACGATCGACGAATCAGGTTGCCGGGTAGACGCCGACGCGTCGCCCGCCATGCTGCATCTCCGGGGCGACTGGAGACTGCACGCGCTCGCGCGCCTCTCGGCTGCGCTCGCGGCGGGCGGACTCGAGCGCCTCGCGAAGTCCGACCGGGTCGCGGTCGAGGGCGCATCGCTCGAGAGCCTCGACACCGCGGCCGCCTTGCTGCTGTTGCGCCGCCTGGAGGCGGCCGGCGTCGCGCCGTCGTCGCTCGCGGTCGACGGCCTCGACCCGCGCCATCGCCGCATCTTCGAAGTGGTGCGCGAGCGAATGGGGCAGTCGGTCGCGCGCGCCGCGCGCCGGCGACCCGGCGTGGTGGGCGCGGTGGGCGAGTTCGTCATCGAGATGCAACGGCTGGTCGTCGCGCACGTCGGCTTCCTGGGCGTCGCGCTCGCCGCGCTGTGGGCGGCGACGCTGCGCCCGGGCAGGCTGCGCGTGCGCGAACTCTTCGCGCAACTCGGGCAGACCTGCATCACCGCGATCCCGGTCGTGGCGCTGGTGATGTTCCTGATCGGCGTGGTGGTCGCGTACCTGCTCGGGCTGCAGGCCGCGCAGTACGGCGCGAACATTTTCGTCGTCGACGGGGTTTCGCTCGGGATGGTCCGCGAGTTCTCGCCGCTGCTTGTCGCGACGATCGTCGCCGGGCGTTCGGGCGCGGCGTTCACCGCGCAGCTCGGCACGATGAAGCTCACCGAGGAGCTCGACGCGATCCGTACCCTGGGCCTTTCGCCCGAGCAGGTGCTGATCGTGCCGCGGGTGCTCGCTCTGTCGATCGCGCTGCCCTTGCTGGTGTTCGTCGGCAACGTCTTCGGGCTGGCCGGCGCCGCGCTCGTTTGCGACCTGATGCTCGACATCACGCCGAGCACTTTCGTCGAACGACTGCACGACGCGCTCGATTCGAGCCACTACCTGATCGGATTGGCCAAGTCCCCGGTATTCGCGCTGCTGATCGCGGTGATCGGCTGTTCGATGGGGCTCACGGTGAGCCGCGACACGCGTTCGATCGGCATCAACACCACCTCCACCGTGGTCCAGAGCATCGTCGTCGTGATCCTGCTCGACGCCTTCTTCGCGGTCCTGTTCCAGGAGTTGGGGTGGTGAGCCCGCGTGCGGCGCCGCAGGAGCGAGCACCCGTGGGCGCGGGCGGGGACACGAGCGGCGGCGCGGCGATCGAGGTGGACCGCGTCGTGACTCGATTCGGCGCGCACACGATCCACGACGAAGTGAGTTTTTCGATCGGCCGCGGCGAACTGGTGGCGATGATCGGCGGAAGCGGAACGGGCAAGTCGGTGCTGCTGCGCGAGATCATCGGCCTGCACCGCCCGCAGGGCGGGCGCGTGCGCCTTCTGGGAACCGACGTCTGGGGTGCGAGCGCTTCCGAGCTGGCGCGGGTTCGCAGGCGCTTCGGAATGATGTTCCAGGAGGGTGCGCTGTTCTCGTCGCTGGACGTCGCGGCCAACGTCGCCACGCCGATCGTCGAGCACACCGACATACCGCGGGACATGCTCGCCGCACTGGTGGACCTGCGGCTTTCGCTCGCCGGGCTCGACCCGGGGGTAGGGCGCAAGATGCCGAGCGAACTCTCGGGCGGGATGAAAAAGCGCGCGGCGCTCGCGCGCGCGCTCGCGCTCGAGCCCGAGGTGCTGTTCCTCGACGAGCCGACCTCGGGGCTGGATCCGATCACCGCGCGCGCCTTCGATCGGTTGCTGCAGTTCCTGTGTCACGATCTCGGCATCACCGTGCTCGTGATCACGCACGATCTCGACACGCTGCTCACGATCGCCGAACGCGTGATCGTCCTGGGCGGCGGAAAAGTGGTCGCCGACGGTACCATTGACCAGGTGATGGCCGTGGACGACGACTGGATCCGGGAGTACTTCTCGGTGCGCACGCTGGTCGACGGGAACGCGGGCGCACGGGGCGCGCGCCCGCGCAATGGGGATCGCGATGGAACCTGAAACACGTTACACGCTTGTCGGCACGCTGGTGATCGCGCTGGTCGCGGCCGCGGCGTTCGCGCTGGTCTGGCTGCAGGGCGCCGGGGTGGCGTCCGAATTCCGTTTCTACACGATCTACTTCGAGCGCCAATCGCTCGAAGGCCTGCAGGTCGGCGGCGACGTCAACATGCGCGGGATCAAGGTCGGACGCGTCGAGGCCTACAGGATCGAGCGCGAGAACATCAATCGCGTGAAGGTCACGGTTCGCGTCGGGCGCGTCACCCCGGTGAGCGAGAACACCGAGGCGGTGGTCGACCGCAACCTCGTGACCGGAATCGCCCGCATCAACCTGGTCACGCCGGAGGACCTCGGCCCGCCGCTCGATACCGCGCCGGAGAACGAAGCCTACCCGGTGATCGCGGAGGGAACCTCCGACCTGCAGCAGATCGCGCGCACCGCCAACAGCGTGGTGGCCGCGGCCGAGGCCACGCTCAGGCGCGTGAACGAAGTGATCAACGAGGAGAACGTGCTCGCGTTTCGCGAAGCGCTGATCGGGGTGCGCGATGTCGCGCAGGGCGTCAATCGCAGGCTCGACACGATCGACTCCGCGGTCGTCGCCTTGCGCGACACCGCGCGCAGTTTCCAGGACACGGCGCTCGCGCTCACCGGTGCGGCGCGCGCGGTGCAGGGCAACACCGACCAGGTCGGCGGCGCGATCGTCGACATCGGCAAGCGCGTCGAACCGATCCTGGTCGACGCCGGAGCGGCGATGCGCGAGACGCGCGCGACGCTGCAGCAGGTGGGTGCGGTGCTCGGCGACCTCACCAACGCGACGCGCACGCTCGAACGCGACGCCAGCGCGCTTGCGCGCCGCGCCGGCGACGCCACCGACGTGGGCGTGCTCGAGCTGCGCGCCACCGCGCAACAGTTGCGCAGCGGCGTCGACCAGCTCAGTCGAACGCTCGAACGGCTCGAAGACCCGCGCTCGGCGCTGCTCGGTCCCGGCGAGCGCAAGCTCGGGCCGGGGGAGCGATTGCGATGAGCGCGAGCGCTTCGCGTCGCCGCGCGCTCGCGCTCGCCGCTTCCGGCGCGGCGGCCGCGGCGCTTGCGGCGACCTCGGGTTGCGTCTCGATCGGAGGCGGCGATGCGGCGGTGCCGGTCTGGTATCGGCTCGAGGACCCGGGCGAAGGCGCGCGCGCGTCGCCGTTGGCCGACGCAGGACGCCCCGCACCTACATCTGGCGCTTCGCGCGCGACGGCAGGCGCCGCGCAAGGCGCACCGGGCGCCGTCCGGCCCGCCGTGCAGCTCGATCGGGTGCTCCTGGTCGGCCTGGTCGACGCTCCGGGGTTCTACGATTCGACGATGGTGGCCTTCAGTCGTGCCCGCGGCACGATCGCGCACTACCAGTTCGCCGGCTGGGCCGAGCGGCCGGGGCGGCGCATCGCCATGCTGGTCGAGCGAAGGCTGACGTCGCGCGCGCGCTTCGCCGCCGTCGCGCAGAGCACCGCGGGGGTGCGCGGCGACCTGCTGCTCAACCTCTCGCTCG
>JAHDXY010000484.1 GCA_023384005.1 Burkholderiaceae bacterium
CCTCGACGCCGAGGCGTTCAAGGAGCTGCAGGTCGGCACGCAGGGCGAGTTCGGAGGCCTGGGAATAGAGGTCGGCGTCGAAGACGGCTTCGTCAAGGTCGTCTCGCCGATCGAGGACACCCCGGCGGCGCGCGCCGGAGTCAAGGCCGGCGACCTGATCGTCAAGATCGACGAGAAACCCACCAAGGGCATGCCGCTGTCGGAAGCCGTGAAGCTGATGCGCGGCAAGCCCAAGACGCAGATCACGCTCACGATCTCGCGCAAGGGCGAGAGCCGACCGCTGATCGTGCCGATCGTGCGCGACGTGATCCGCGTGCAGTCGGTGCGCTCGAAGATGCTCGAACCCGGTTTCGGCTACCTGCGCGTCACGCAGTTCCAGGAACAGACGGTGCCCAACCTCGTCAAGCATGTCGACGGCCTCTACAAGCAGGGCGCGCTCAAGGGCCTGGTGCTCGACCTTCGCAACGACCCCGGCGGCTTGCTGCACGGCGCGATCGGAGTTTCGGCCGCCTTCCTTCCGCCCAAGATCCTGGTCACAAGCACCGACGGGCGGACCGAGGACGCGAAGCGGCGCTACATCGCGAGCCCCGAAGACTACCTGCGCGGGACCCGCGAGGACATCCTGCAAAAGCTCCCGGTCCAGGTGAAGAACGTGCCGATGGTCGTGCTGGTCAATGCCGGATCGGCGTCGGCCTCCGAGATCGTCGCCGGCGCGCTGCAGGACCACAAGCGCGCGGTGGTGATCGGCACGCAGACCTTCGGCAAAGGCTCGGTGCAGTCGATCCTGCCGCTGACCAACAACACGGCGATCAAGCTCACGACCGCGCGCTACTACACGCCGCTCGGGCGCTCGATTCAGGCCAAGGGCATCACGCCGGACTTCGTGGTCGAGGAAACGCCCGAGGGCGACATCAACCAGTTCCGGGTCCGCGAGGCCGACCTCACGCGCCACTTGTCCAATCCGAAGGACTCCGAGGACAAGCCCAACGTGCCCAAGCCGCTGTCGCAGGACGCGATCGACCGCCAGCGCGACCGCAAGCCGCTCGAGTTCGGCTCGCCCGAGGACTACCAGCTGCAACAGGCGATGAACCACCTCAAGGGCAAGCCGGTGCTGGTGGCCAAGGCGAAAGACGACGCCGGCCAGGTCGAGGTTCCCGCGAAGTCCAAGTAGGCGGCACCGGGCGCGCGCCGCGCGTCGACGACGATGAACGACGACCAGCTGCTGCGCTACAGCCGGCACATCCTGCTCGACGAAATCGGCGAAGCCGCGCAGGCTCGGCTAATCGCCTCGACCGCGCTGGTGGTCGGCGCGGGCGGCCTGGGTTCGCCGGCGTCGATCTATCTGGCAGCGGCCGGCGTCGGGCGAATCCTGCTCGCCGATGCCGACACGGTCGACATGACCAACCTGCAGCGGCAGATCCTGCATCGCGAGGCCACGGTCGGAATGTCCAAGGTCGAGTCGGGCAAGCGCACGCTCGCGGAGATGAACTCCACCGTCGAAGTGATCACGCTGCGCGAACGCCTCGCGGGCGAAGCGCTTGCCGGGGCGGTGGCGCGCAGCACGGTCGTGCTCGATTGCAGCGACAACTTCGCGACACGCCACGCGGTCAACCGCGCCTGCGTGAGCCACGGCGTGCCGCTGGTCTCCGGCGCCGCGATACGCTTCGACGGCCAGGTGGCGGTGTTCGATCCGCGCGGCGCCGATTCACCCTGCTATCACTGCCTGTTTCCCGAGGGCGAGCAGATCGAGGACGTGCGCTGCGCCGTCATGGGCGTGTTCGCGCCGCTC
>JAHDXY010000485.1 GCA_023384005.1 Burkholderiaceae bacterium
CACTTCACCGATCTTGTGGTTCACGCCGGTGTAAAAGAGGATGCGCTCGGTGGTCGTCGTCTTGCCCGCGTCGATGTGGGCGGAGATGCCGATGTTTCGATAGCGCTCGATCGGGGTCTTGCGAGCCATGATTTGCTGCTCCAGTACTTCAGGGACGAGCCTCGTGGACTCGTGTCACGCCGGCTGGTCACCGGCCAGGAAACGGGGATCAGAAGCGGAAGTGCGCGAAGGCCTTGTTCGCCTCGGCCATCCGATGCACCTCGTCGCGCTTCTTGACCGCGCCACCGCGGTTCTCCGACGCTTCCATGATCTCGTTGGCGAGGCGCTGGCCCATCGACTTCTCGCCGCGCTTCTTCGCGGCCTCGCGCATCCAGCGCATCGCGAGCGCCATCCGGCGCACCGGGCGAACCTCGACCGGCACCTGGTAGTTCGCCCCCCCGACACGGCGGCTCTTGACCTCGACCATCGGGCGACAGTTCTGCAGTGCCATCCCGAACACTTCGACCGGGTCCTTGCCCGACTTGGTACGGATCTGCTCGAACGCGCCGTAGAGCATGCGCTCGGCGACTGCCTTCTTGCCGTCGAGCATCAGCACGTTGACGAACTTGGAGACATCGACACTGCCGTACAGCGGATCGGGCAGGATTTCGCGCTTGGGAACTTCGCGACGACGGGGCATGGCTTCACCTTCCACTCTTCAGTTGCCGCACCGGAACGATTTCCGGCCGGCTGGTCGCCTTACTACGCCCCCGCTGCTGCGGGAGTCCGCGAAAGCGACCACTTACTCGGCGCTCGGGCCCGGTGTTCCCGGGCCCTGCGCCGCAAACAGGAACGCGAGCGCCCGGGATTGCCCGGGGCGGCTCGCGCCCGCGAGATTCTTCAGCCCGGAATCAGGCTTTCTTCGGACGCTTGGCGCCGTACTTCGAACGCGCCTGCTTGCGATCCTTGACACCCTGCAGATCGAGCGAACCGCGCACGATGTGATAGCGCACGCCGGGCAGATCCTTGACGCGCCCGCCGCGGATCAGCACCACCGAGTGCTCCTGCAGGTTGTGGCCCTCGCCACCGATGTAGCTGATGACCTCGAAGCCGTTCGTGAGGCGCACTTTCGCGACCTTGCGCAGCGCCGAGTTCGGTTTCTTCGGGGTCGTCGTGTAGACGCGGGTGCACACGCCGCGGCGCTGAGGGCTGTTGTTCAGCGCCGGGCTCTTGCTCTTCGTGATCGCGGTTTCGCGCCCGCCACGAACGAGCTGATTGATCGTAGGCATTCGAATGTTTCCCTGTTTTGACTGCAGCACCCCAGCCGCCCGGCGCCTCGCGCACCTCACTGCCATGCGACCAGCGCTCTGCGGCTCGAAGCTGCCCGGCGAACGATTGCGCCGGTCCGAATTCCGGAAAGCCCGTTAGTATATTCCGCTCTTGCGCACCGCGCAATCTCGGTGTGTTGCAGTGCAACTCGCGGGCACGGAGTCGCCCCCGCGCCCACGAATCGGGGTTCGATCAGGCGTCGGCTTGCCGCGCCTGCTCGGTCGAACCGTCGTCCGGCGTGGTCTGAACCTCTTCCGCGGGCGGCGGCGAAGTGAACAAGGCCTCGGCTTCGGCCGCGGCGAGGGCGGCCTGCTCCTGCGCCTCGGTCTGCTCCCTGGCCTTTCTTGCCCGGTGGTAGGCGAGCCCGGTGCCCGCCGGGATCAGGCGGCCGACGATCACGTTCTCCTTGAGCCCGCGCAGGTCGTCGCGCTTGCCCATGATCGCCGCCTCGGTGAGCACCCGCGTGGTTTCCTGGAAC
>JAHDXY010000486.1 GCA_023384005.1 Burkholderiaceae bacterium
GGCGAAGTCGGGAATGATGCGGTCGACCGGCTTGACCATCAGGTGCACGTCGATCGGGATCGTGACGTGCGGGCGGATCGCTTCGCACACCAGCGGTCCGATCGTCAGATTGGGCACGTAGTGATTGTCCATCACGTCGAAGTGGATCAATTCCGCGCCCGCGGCCTGCACCGCGCGCACCTCCTCGCCAAGACGCGCGAAATCCGCCGACAGGATGCTCGGAGCGATGCGACACGGTCGCAAAGGGGGATTCGTCACGGTCGAGCGGGTTAATTGAATAGAATCGGGGATTCTATCGCCAACGGATCGAGAGGCCCCGGTGAGCAAGAGCAACTACGCCCTCAGGGTAGCCGTGCAGACCGAATACCTGCCCAAGCAATCGGAACCCGACAACGGGATGTACGCGTTCGCGTACACGATCCGCGTGACTAACGAAGGCAAAGTGCCCTCGCAGCTGATCAGCCGCCACTGGATCATCACCGACGCCAACGGCAAGGTGATGGAGGTGAAGGGCCTGGGCGTGGTCGGTCACCAGCCGCTGCTCGCGCCGGGGCAGAGCTTCGAGTACACCAGCGGCAGCCAGCTCGAGACGCCCGCCGGCACGATGCGCGGCACGTACTTTTGTGTCGCCGAGGACGGCGAGCGTTTCGAGGCCGAAATCCCCGAGTTCGCGCTGACAGTGCCGCACACGCTGCACTGAGCCTCGCGCGCTCACTTGCGGTCGCGCATCGTCCACCAGACGAACAGCATCACCAGCGCGAGAACCCCGAGCGCTTCGAGGATGATGACCCACATTCGCATTCGCTCCAGAGTCGCGCATTCTATCGCCGTGCTGCTCGCGCTCGCGCTCTGGGGGGCGGGCCAGCAGGCGCGAGCCGGCAGCGAGTCGCTGCGTCCCGACGCGCTCGCCGGCTGGCACGACGACGACCTCGCGGGACTGGACGCCGCGATCGGCGGGCAATGCCGGCTCGCGCGGCCCCCCCCGCCCTGGCCGCGGTTGTGCGTCGAGTGGCGAGCGGCCGCGGGGCGCACCAAACAGTGGATCGCCACGCGCTTCGAGGCGCGCGCGCTTTCCGGCGCGCGCGGCGAACCGACCGGACTGGTCACCGGCTACTACGAACCGGTGATCGACGGCAGCAGGCTCCGAAGCTCGCCGCAACAGGTGGCGCTGCACAGGCGCCCGAGCGAGGACCTGCTGCGCGAGCGGCCCACGCGCGCCGCGATCGAGGACTCGGACCTGCTCGCGGGCCGCGAACTGGTCTGGATCGACGACCCGGTCGAGGCCTTCTTCCTGCACGTGCAGGGCTCCGGGCGCGTGCGCCTGGGCGACGGGAGCACGATGCGCGTCGGCTACGCCGCAAACAACGGGCGCCCGTACCGCGCGATCGGCCGGGTGCTGATCGATCGCGGCGCGCTCGACACCTCGCAGGCAGACACGGCCGGGATCAAGCGCTGGCTGCGCGAGAACCCGGACAAGGCGCGCGAGGTGATGCAGGCCAACCCGCGCTACATCTTCTTTCGCGAACTGCCGGGCGCCGACGCGGTATCGGGGCCACCCGGTTCGCTCGGCGTCGCGCTCACGCCGATGCGCTCGGTCGCGATCGACCCGACGCGGATCGCGCCCGGGTCGCTGCTGTTCCTGCACACCGAGCATCCGGCCGACCGGCGCCCGCTGCGACGCGTGGTGATCGCGCAGGACACCGGCGGGGCGATCGCCGGCCCGATCCGCATCGACCTGTTCTGGGGACGCGGCGAAGCGGCTGGCGACGCTGCCGGGCGAATGCGC
>JAHDXY010000487.1 GCA_023384005.1 Burkholderiaceae bacterium
GGGCGCTTGAGGACCCGCACAAACCAGGTGTCTTGCTCGTTGCCGGGCTTGAGCAGGTACGACGACAGCACGGGTGAAAGCGTAAGCGACAGGATGAGCGAGATGCCGAGCGCGATGGCGATGGTATAGGCAAGCGGCGCAAACATCTTGCCCTCCATCCCTTCCAGCGTCATCAGCGGAAGAAAGACGAGAATGATGACGCAGATGCCAAACACAACCGGAGTCGCGACTTCGAGCACGGCTTCCAGCGTGATCTTGATGCGGTCAGCCGCCGGGTTATGGCTGAGCCGTGCGAAGACGTTTTCCACAACCACGACTGAACCGTCAACCATTAGTCCGATGGCGATGGCCAGTCCGCCCAGCGACATGAGGTTGGCCGACATGCCGTAGTGATTCATGACGACGAAGGTGAGCGCCGGAGTAAGGATGAGCGTGGCAATCACGATCACACTGGAGCGCAGATCGCCCAAATACAGAAAAAGGACGACAATCACAAGGACGATGCCTTCCAGCAGAACCTTGGAGACGGTTTGCAGCGCGGCGTCCACCAGCAGCGATCGGTCATAAAACGGAACGATGCGCAGTCCACCTGGCAGCATTCCCTTGGCGTTGATCTCCTCCACGCGTTGCTTGATGCGCGTCACCACCTGCTTGGCGTTGTCGCCGGCGATCATGGCCACCACGCCGCCGACAGCCTCGGTGTAGCCGCCCTTAATCATCGCTCCATAACGGACATCCTCGCCAATCGTAACTTCGGCTACATCGCGGATGTAGACCGGTGTTGACCCAACCTCCTTCAACACAACCGAGCGGATATCGTCGAGTGTCCGGATCAGGCCGATGCCGCGGACGAGAAAAATCTCCGGACCACGAGGCAGTATGCCACCGCTCGAATTGGCGTTGTTGCGGGCAAGCGCCTGGTAGACGTCCTGAATCGTGACGCCGTAGTAGCGCATCCGGATGGGATCCACAAGCACCTGGTACTGCTTCACGAAGCCGCCGGTGGACTTGATTTCGGCCACGCCGGGAATGGAACGCAGCAAGGGGCGCGCGACCCAGTCCTGCACCGTGCGGCGCTCAACGAGTTCCGCCCTGGTCAGTTCACGTTCACCGTCTGATGGATGTTCCAGCGTGTACTGGTAGACCTCCGAGAGCGCCGAAGACACGGGTCCGAGCACCGGGTTCAGTCCTTCCGGCAAGCGCGAACGAGCATCGCCCATGCGTTCGGCTACCAGCTGGCGGGCAAAGTAGACCGGCGTCTCGTCCGTGAACACGAGCGTGACGATGGAGAGGCCGGGCTCGTTCTGCGACCGCATCTCGGTAAGACCGGGAATGCCGGTCATGCCGATTTCGACGGGCACGGTGACGATACGCTCCACTTCATCGGGCGAACGGCCGGGAACCTCCGTGGCAACCTGAACCTGCACGTTGGTGACATCGGGGAAGGCATCCACCGACAGCCGGCGCGCGGCATCCAAGCCAAAGGCGAGCGCAATGAGCGCGATGACGACGACGATAATGCGTTGTTGCAGGGATCCGTTGACGATTGCGCTGATCACCGCCTAATCTCCTTCGCTTCCCCTGACGGCGCGACGCCGGCGTTCACTATTGAGGTGGAAGGCGCCATCAATGACGATGGTCTCGCCCTCGCGCACACCATCGAGCAGCACGCGATTGGAACCGTACTCGGGCCCCAGGATGACCGGCCGCAGGACGAACGTGTTTTGATCCAACCCCACAAACACATGTTCAACGTTTTCTTCGCGTACAACAGCGGAAATGGGAA
>JAHDXY010000098.1 GCA_023384005.1 Burkholderiaceae bacterium
TACGAGAGATCGGTGATGAAGTTCAATGCGATCACGATCGCCGCCATCAGGAAGAACGCCGCCTGCGCCACCGGGTAATCGTGCTGCAGCGCCGCGTCGACCATCGCCTTGCCCATGCCTGGCCAGGAGAACACCGTCTCGACCACGACCTGCCCGCCGATCGCGAATCCGATGATCAGCGACGAGACGGTCACCACCGCCAGCAGCGCGTTGCGCGCGGCGTGCCCGAACAGCACGCGCGTCGGGCTCAGCCCCTTGGACTTGGCGAACTCGACATAGTCCGAGCCGAGCACTTCGAGCATCGAGTCGCGCATGACCAGCATCGGGGTGGCGACGTAGATCGCGGCGACGGTGAAGGTTGGCAGCGCGAGGTGGTGCAGGAAGTCGGCCGAGCCGATCAGCGCCCAAAGGTTTCCGGGATCGGTTCCCGGAGTGAACATGCCCGCGGAGGGAAACAGGTCGAGCTGGTAGCTGAACGTGATCAGCAGCAGGATTCCGACGACGAACGGGGGCGCCGCCTGGAACAGCAATCCGATCACCGTTGCGCCGAAATCGAGCGCGCCGCCACGGCGCGCCGACATGAAGATTCCCAGCACGATTCCCAGCACGATCGCCACGATCAGCCCGGTGGTCATCAGCAGCAGCGTGTTGACCAGCCAGTGCCCGAGCAGGTTCGACACCGGCTGGCCGGTCGAGAACGAGCGCCCCCACTCGAAGGTGACCAGGTTCTTCAGGTATACGGCGAACTGCTGCCATAGCGGCAGGTCGAGTCCGAAAGCCTGCTTCAGGCGGGCCTGCGCGGCTTCGTCGAGCGCCGGGCTGATGACCTGCGCGGCCGGATCGCCGGGCATCAGGCGAAACAGCACGAACAGGATCACCGCCACGCCGAACAGCGTGAGCAGGGCCGAACCCAGGCGCCGCAGCACGTAGCTGGTCATCGTCGGATGTCCTCGCCTTCCTCAGGAGATCGCCCGGGACGGCATGCCCGGGCGATCGGGTCGCGCCTACGCGCGCGGGTAGAGCAGTTTGCCCTGCGCGTTCCAGCTGTAGCCCGCCTTGGCGAGAATGTCGCGCGCGCTCTTGACGTCCTCGTTCGGCGCCTTGACCGCGGGGTTGTGCCAGAAGGCGTTGGCAGGCGAGATGATCGACCCGCCGGGGTCTGCGTACCCGAGCAGCACCAGTTCGCTGATCAGCTTGCGCGGCATGATCAGGTTGAGCGCGCGCCGGAACTCCGGGTCGTTGAAGGGCTTGATCGTGTTGTTGTACGACAGGTGGTACACGCCGTGGCTGGGATAGCCCCTCGCGACGACATCCTTGACCTTCTTGAGCCGATCGACCAGCGCGGGCGAGAGAATGTAGCCGGCGCGGTCGCATTCGCCGCGTTCGATCGCCGCGGCGATCGCGTCGTGGCTCCCGTACACGACGCGGATGATCCCGGCGCACTTGGGCGGATTGAAATGCTCGCGATTGGCGCTTAACTTGATCTCCGATCCGCGGCGCCAGTGATCGAACCTGAACGGACCGCTGCCCACCGGCTGGTCGTTCTGGAACTTGAGCGGGTCGTCGATGTTGACCTTCTCGGGAATGTCCTGCCAGATGTGCTTCGGGATGATGTACATTGCCGCGAGCACGTTGGACATGAACGGCGCGTTCGGCTTGTCGAGCTTGATCCGCACCGCGTTTGCGCCGGCCGCCTCGACCGAAGTGACGGCCTTGAGCGAGGACAGGAAGAACGGCGCTTTCCACTTGGTCTGGTACTCGAAGCTGAACTTGACGTCGTCGGCGGTGACCGGCTTGCCGTCGTGCCAGCGCATCCCGGAGCGCAGCGTGATCTCGAGCGTGACGTTGTCGACCACTTTCATGCCCGATGCGGCCCACGGCACCGGCTTGCCGTCGGGCGCGATGCGAAACAGCGTGTCGTAGATCTTGGACAGCTCCTTGAACTCGAGCACGTCGTTGGCGGCAAGCGGGTTGAGGTGCTTGATGTCGACGTTCATGCCGGTGCGCGAGACACCGTCGCCGGCGACTTCCATGCCGATGTCGGACCAGAAACTGCCGATGCCTTCGCCAAGCATCGGAACCAGCCCCTTGAGCTTGTCCGAGCGGTGCGCCATCGTGATCTGCGGGTAGGCCAGGACCGTCCCGGGCTGGTCGGCGAAGATCAGCTCCTGGGCTTCGAACACCGGGCGCTTGCGCTCGTCGATGTTCATCATGCCGGCCTGGGCGGAGGCGAGCGCGTCGAGCTTGCCGCTCCTGTAGCCCATCCAGTTGAACCCGCCCTTCTTGTGCTGCTCTGAGTGGTGCACGCCGTGGATGAAGAAGTTCGGGTCGATGCGGATCGACGATCCGGCCAGCGCGACGAGGAACACCTCGTAGTCGTGCTGCATCAGGACTTTCTGGATGCCCTGGTTGTAGTCGATCGGGTTGGCCTCGAGCTCCCAGCCGATTGCCTTGCACGCCTGCGACACAAGCCGCGCGATCTCGGGGCGGGCCGGGTCGAACTGCGCGGTGCTGGTGATGATCGAGCGCTTGTCGACCGGTGCGGGCCCGGATTGCGCGGTTGCGATTCCGCCTGCGGCGGAGGCGGCGAGTGCCGCGGCACCTTGCACGAATTCGCGACGTTTCATCTCATCTCCCCTTTTCTGGTGTAGTCGAGCTGTTTGCAGGGCGAGTATCGGAACACTTCGGTCCGAGCGCCAGCGTGCCGGGCCAAGTCGTGGTCAAGAATAACTTTTGGTTATAGTTCCGGGACGGAGACCGAAATGAAGATTCGCTACATCGAGGCGTTCAGGGCGATGATGGAATGCGGCACCGTATCGGCCGCGGCGCGCGCCTTGCGCATCTCGCAGCCGGCGATGACCAAGCTGATCGCCCAACTGCAGGCCGAACTCGACCTGGTGCTGTTCGCGCAACAAGGCGGCAGGCTCGCGCCAACTGCCGAAGCGCATGCGCTCGCGGGGTCGATGAACCGGGCCTGGCGCGGGGTGATGGAACTCAAGGAAGCCGCCGAGGACGTGCGCGACATGCGCAGCGGCAGGCTGACGATCGCGGCGTTCCCGAGCTTCGCGCAGGCGGTCATGCCCGGCTTCATCGCGCAGTTCGTCGCCGCCGCGCCGCGCTCGACGATCGCGCTGCACTCGCAGCCCTCGCTGCGGGTGATCGACTGGACTGCCGACGGACAGGCCGATCTTGGAATCGCCGCGGTGCTGGCCCCGCGCCCCGGAGTCCACGTCGAGCCGCTCGGGAAACTGTCCGCGGTGTGCGCGCTGCCGGTGAACCATCGACTCGCCCAGCGCGACGTGATCCACGCACGCGACCTGCGCGACGAAGCCTTCATATCGCTGGCCGACGTCGACCGTTCGCGCTCCCGAATCGAGGCGGCGTTCGAGCCCGACGCGGTCGAACGCGACATCCGGTTGACCACGCCGCAGTCGACGCTCGCTCTCGCGCTCGTGGCCAACGGGGTCGGGGCGAGCGTGATCGACGATGCGGCCGCGTCGCTCGCCGATCCTGCCAAGGTGGCGATCCGAAGATTCGTCCCGGCGGTGAGCTTCGACATCTACCTCTATCACCCTGCGAACCGCGAACCGTCGCAGCTCTACGAACGATTCGTCCGGGAGTTCCGCAGGTGGTTCAGGAGCCGGCGAAAGGAATGACGGCGGCGCCGGCGGCGCGCGCCAGGATCGCCTGGACAGTCTCGTCGCGGGCTGAGGCAAGTCCGGTTCGCAGCGCCGACCATCGGCAGATCAACAGGGGTTGTTCGGGCGTTTTCCTCTCTCAAACCCGAGTGCCGGGTGCCGATAGTCAAAAGACATGCGAGTCGACATGGGTATTCGGATCCAGGGAGATGGTGTGCGCGCACCGGGGGGGATCGGCATTGCGGCCACCGAGCTGTCGCCTCCCGGGCACGAGACGCAGATGCGTACCCAGGTGTTCGCCGCCCAGGTGGCGATGATCTACTCGTTCTCGCCGTTCTCGCTGGCGGCGTCCGCGGTGGCGGCGATGATCTTCAGCATTGCGGCCGTGCCCTACGTTCAGGCCGACGCCAACCTGACCTGGCTCGTCACGATGCTCCTGGTCACCGGCTTGCGCTACGCGCTCGTGCTCGGCTACAGGCGTGCCGAACCCGATGCGGAGCAGACCAGGCTCTGGGCCAACCTGTTCGTCGCTGGTGCGTTCCTGAGCGGGGCGGTGTGGGGGGTGCTCGGCTCGGGCCTGATGCACTACAGCAACACCGAGATCGTGATCGTGGTCGGCACGGTCTCGACCGCGATCGTCGCGATCGCGATACCGTCGATGTATCCGTACTTTCCTGCCTATGCAGCGCTTGCCTTGCCGCTGCTGCTGCCAACGATCGTGACCTCGACCTGGGGCGCGTCTACCCAGTACAGGATGTCGGCGCTCGCGCTGACGGTGTACGGGATCATCGCCTTGAGTGGTGCCTGGCGGGTGTTTCGCACCAATGCCCGGCAACTGCAATTCTCGATCGAGAACGTCCAGCTCGCCGCCGAGCGCGAGGTGGCGATTCGCGAGGCGCAAAGCGCGAACCACGCGAAATCCCGGTTTCTCGCGAACATGAGCCACGAGATTCGCACTCCGATGAACGGAATCCTGGGCATGACTGAAGTTCTGGGCCGAACAGAGCTCGCGAGCCCGCAGGCTCAGGTCGTCGACACGATCCGCAAGTCGGCGGAATCGCTGCTTGCGATCATCAACGACGTGCTCGATTTCTCGAAGATCGAGGCGAACAAGCTCGAGCTGGAGGTCGTGGAATTCGACCTGGTCGAGACGCTCGAGGATGTCGCGGCGCTGATGGCCGCCTCGGCGCATGCCAGGGGTCTCGAACTGATCGTGCGCCTCGATCCCGACTTGCCTCGAGTCGTGCGCGGCGACCCGGGCCGGCTGCGACAGGTGCTCGTCAACCTGGTGGGCAACGCCGTGAAGTTCACCGCGCACGGCGAGGTGATTCTCGGCGCGCGGCTCGCGTGCGCCGGCGCGACAGGGGCAATGCTGCAAGTCGAGGTCAGCGACACCGGCGTGGGCCTGGACCCGGCGGCGCAACGTCGGATCTTCGACGCCTTCGTGCAGGCCGACAACTCGACGACGCGCCGCTTCGGCGGCAGCGGGCTCGGGCTCGCGATCTCGAAGCGGCTGGTCGAGCTGATGTCAGGCGAGATCGAGGTTGCGAGCCAGCCGGGCCAGGGGTCGGTGTTCCGGTTCAGCGCGAAGGTCGACGTGGTCGCGCCGAAGGGCGACGCCGCCGTTTCGGGACTTCGCGTGCTGGTCGTGGACGACAACGCGTCGAGCCGCGACTCGATCTGCACCTGTCTTCACGCCTGGGCCGTGAAGAGCTCGGTGGCCGCGAGCGCCGCGCAGGCGATCGACGCACTGCGTGCGGCAGCCGCGGCGAATGATCGCTATGACGTGGCGATCGTCGACGCGATGATGCCCGAGACGGACGGGCTGGAGTTGACGCGAATGATTCGCTCGGAGCCGGCGATCGCGGGCACACGCCTCGTCCTTCTGTCCACGGCCGGCGCCAGCGCCAGCTTGGCGGCGGCGAAAGAGCTCGGCGTCGAACATGTCCTGACCAAGCCGGCGCGCCGCGCGCATCTGCTCGCAGCGCTGGAGAGGACGAGCGGGCCAGCGTCCCCGAAGAGTCCGAAGGAACCGGGCGAGTCCTGCGTCGAATCCGACGACTGGTCGCACGTGCATGTGCTGGTCGTCGAAGACAACTCGGTCAACCAGCAGGTCGCACTTGCAACCCTGCAAGCACTGGGCTGCACCGTCGACCTTGCGTTCGATGGCAGGCAGGCGCTCGGCGCGGTGGCAGCGCGCGACTACGGCCTCATCCTGATGGACGTGCACATGCCCGAGATGGACGGAATCGAGGCGACGATCGCGATCCGCGCTCGCGAGCGTGCTGCCGGAGCGGGTGCCGCGCGGCGTTGCCCGATCGTGGCACTGACCGCGAGCGCGATGACGCAGGACGTGGATCTGTGCTTCGAGGCCGGCATGGACGACTTCGTCAGCAAGCCCTTCAGGCGATCGGACATGTCGCGCGTGCTCTCCAGATGGGCGCCCGCCGCCGGCGCACCAGCACGGCGGGCACCGCAAGCGCGTGGCGCCACCGACACGCTCGAGGGCGAAGTCGATACACGATCGCTGGACGTGCGCGCGATCAGCGAGATCAGGGCCCTTTCGGGACCGGATTCGACCGACCTGCTTCGATGCGTCGTCGATGCCTACTTCAGCGATTCGCCGGCGCGGCTGCGAAGTCTGGACGCGGCGGTAGCGGCACGTGACGCCGAGGCGCTGCGATCGTCGGCGCACGCGCTGAAGTCGAGCAGCGCGAATCTCGGCGCGGACAGGCTGGTGCAGCTTTGCAAGGAGATCGAACTGATCGGCCGGGCGGGCGCGACCCAGGGCGCGGAAGAACTCGTGAGCAGGGCGCACGCGGAGTACCGCAAGGTCGAACGCCTGATCGGCAATGCGTGCGGGTTGGAGGTGGCCAGTGGCAACCGCTGAGACTTCCGCGCCGACCGTTCTGGTCGCAGATGACGACGCCACGACACGCCTGCTGATTGCCGCCACGCTGCGCGGCGCCGGTTTTCAAGTCCTCGTCGCCAGCGACGGGATCGAAGCCATCGAGCTGTTCGACCGCACCGACCCGGAGCTGCTGGTTCTCGACGTGGAGATGCCGCGTGCCAGCGGCTACGAGGTCTGTTCGCATGTCCGCAAACACCCCGACGCGGGCAGGCGCAATGTGCCCGTGGTCATCGCGACGGGAATGGACGACACGGTTTCGGTCAATACCGCTTACGAATGCGGCGCGACCGACTTCGTTTCCAAGCCGGTGAACATGCCCAGTCTGGTGCACCGGCTGCGCTACGTGCTGCGTTCGCACGCGGCGATGCAGCGTCTGCTTGCCGCGGAGGACCGCAGCAGGGCGATGCTGAGCGCGATACCGGACGCGATCCTTCAGTTCGACGCGCACGGGGTGGTCACTGCGTATCGTGGCGGACAGGGCGGAGCCCGGTTACCGCACCTCGCGAACTGCGCGGGCTCGAACCTCGCTGACCTGTTGCCCGAAGTAGTGGCGCCGCTGATTTTCGCGAACTCGGTCACACCGGCCACCGCCGGCGAAAGGAAATCGGTCGAATTCGCCTGGCTGCTCGAGGGGCGCTGGGCTCATTTCGAGGCGCGCTGCGTCCCGAAGGCGATCGGCGAGACCTACCTGTTTCTCAGGGACATCAGCGAGCGAAAGGAGTCCGAGGAAAGAATTCATCGCCTGGCGTATTGCGACAGCCTGACCGGAATGCCCAACCGGCAGGCATTTCTGGAAACCCTCGAACGCGAAGTCGCGCGAGCAACCCAGGCCTCGCAGATGCTGGCGGTGCTGTTCATGGACCTGGACGGATTCAAGCGCGTCAACGACACGCTGGGGCACGCGGTCGGAGACCATCTTCTGCAGACCGTTGCCGCCCGGCTCAAGCAGGTTCTACGGCCGCGCGACCTGGTGGCGCGCGACCTGGTGCCGCGCGACCTCGAGCAGACCAAACTCGCACGGCTTGGAGGCGACGAGTTCACGATCCTGCTGACCGACATCGCGCGACCGGAAGACGCGATCGCGGTCGCGCAGCGCGTGCGCGAAGAGATCAAGCGTCCGTTCAGCGTCGATTCGCACGAGATCGTGGTGTCGTCCAGCATCGGCGTGTCGATATTTCCGGACGATGGCGACGGGGCGATGGCGCTGGTCAAGCACGCCGACACGGCGATGTATCACGCCAAGGAGCGCGGGCGCGACAACTGCCAACTCTACAGCGCGTCGCTCACGACCCGGGTCGTGCAGCGGGTGTCGCGGGAAAAACGCCGGCGACAGGCGCACGAGCGCGGCGGAGTCGGCGGGAGCTACCAGCCCCTGATCGGCACGGTCGACCGCGCCGTGGTCGGCATGGAAGCGCTGCTGCGATGGAACGATCCCCAGCACGGATTGATCTCTCCGGCCGAGTTCATTCCAGTTGCCGAAGAGTCCGGCCTGATCATTCCGATCGGGGAGTGGGTGCTGCGCACCGCCTGTGCGCAGGCGGTGCGTTGGCAATCCGACGCCGCGCGCCCGGTTCGCCTCGCAGTCAATCTGTCGTCGGTGCAGTTTCGCGATGTCGGGCTCGTCGCGACGATCCTCGCCATCTTGCGCGAGTCGGGGCTCGCACCGCAGCTGCTCGAGCTCGAAGTCACCGAAAGCGCGCTGATGGACGATGCCGACGCGGCGATCCTGCGTATGCACGAACTCGAGGCCGCGGGGGTTCGACTGGCGATCGACGACTTCGGCACCGGCTACTCGTCGATGAGTTACCTGAAACGGTTTCCGGTCGGCGCGCTGAAGATCGACCGAAGCTTCGTGAGCGGCCTGCCGGACGACGCCGAGAGCGTCGCGATCAGTCGGGCGATCATCGCGATGGCGCACAGCATGAAGCTCAGCGTGACGGCCGAGGGAATCGAAACCGAGGAGCAGGCCGCCGTGCTGGCCGGGTTCGGCTGCGAGAACATGCAGGGCTACCACTTCGCGCGCCCGATGAACGCCGGGCGCGCGACCGAGTTGTTGCGGGAGTCCGCGCGCGCGCTATTGCGCCTGAGTGCTGCGTAGCAACCGCGCCGCCTGATCGGCCAGCGCGTCGTCGATCTCGCGAATCACGCCGCCGAGGTCTACTGCCGCGAGTTCGGGATCGAAGAAGCCGCTCAGCTCGGTTTCCTGGTTCAGCGCACCGCGGCGGTAGAGATCCCAGATCTCGGGTCCGAAGCTGGTCGTTTCCAGTTCCGGAGCGAAGCGCGCGAAGAACTCGCGCAGGTTCTCCACGTCGCGCAGCAGCATCCGCTGGGCGTGATTGTTGCCGGCCGCGTCCACCGCCTGCGGAAGATCGATGATCACCGGGCCGTCACAGCCGAGCAGGATGTTGAACTCGGAGAGGTCGCCATGCACGACGCCCACGCCGAGCATGCGCACGACCTGTGCGAGAAGCAACGCATGGTGGGCACGCGCCTCGTGCGCTTCGAACGCGACATCGGTGAGCCTGGGCGCAGCCCGCCCGTCGTGATCGACCACCAGGTCCATCAGCAGCACGCCGTCGCAGAAGTTTCGTGGTCGCGGCACTCGCACGCCCGCGCCTGCGAGCCGGTACAGGGCGTCGACCTCGGCGCTTTGCCAGTTCTTCTCCTGCGCCTGTCGGCCGAACTGGGTGCCTTTGGCCATCGCACGCGCCGTGCGCGTGTTCCTGATCCTTCGATTCTCGGTGTAGTCGACGGCCTGGCGGAAGCTTCGCTTCGTGGCCTCCTTGTAGACCTTTGCGCAAAGCGCTTCGCCATCGCGGCGAACGACGTAGACGTTGGCTTCCTTGCCACTCATCAGCTGCCGCTCGACCGAGTCGATCAGGCCTTCCTCGATCAGGGGTTGCAATCTCTTGGGCGGTTTCATGAGGACATTGTGCGCTTCGCGACGCCTCGGGGCCGGTCGGCCCGGCCGGAGTCGTGAAAACCCGCCCGCCCCGCGTCTCCCAAGCCCGCGTCTCCCAAGCCCGCGTATGCTGTTCGCATGTTGGAGGAGAAACGATCATGACGCTTTGCCCGATCGCGGTCGTCGCGGGCTGCAGGAAGTGCCCGGTATTCTCGGTGTGTCCGCTCAAGACGGTGATCGGAGACGTGCCCAAGGCGGGCGAGCGCAAGAGCCCGCAAGCGGGCAAGCGCGCGCAGGGCAAGAAGTAGGCACGCGCGGTTCTGCGCCGCCGCGGCCGGCATCGGCACGCTCTGCTACGATCGCCGGCTTCGAACGAAGCCTGATCGACGACGACGATGGACAACCAAGTTTCGGTCCCGGTCCTGCTCGCGCTCTACCGGACCATGTGGCGAATCCGCGCATTCGAGGACGCAGCCCAGGAGGCGAGTCGCGGCGGGGTCGCCGCGTTCGGGCAGCAGGCGGCGGAGAAGGTTCCGGTTCGCGGGCCGCTGCACCTGTCCACCGGTCAGGAAGGCGTGGCAGCCGGCGTGTGCGCGCACCTCGGACCGGCCGACTACCTCACGTCCACGCATCGCGGCCACGGCCACACGCTTGCCAAGGGTGCGAGCGTGCAAAGGATGATGCAGGAACTGTTCGGCAAGGCCACCGGGTACTGCGGCGGTCGGGGCGGCTCGATGCACATCGCCGACTTCTCGGTGGGAATGCTCGGCGCGAACGGTGTCGTCGCCGCGGGCATTCCGATCGCCGTGGGAGCCGCGCATTCGATCCGCATCCAGCGAAAGGACGCGATCGCGGTGAGCTTCTTCGGCGACGGCGCGATCAACCGCGGGCCCTTTTCCGAAGGCCTGAACTGGGCGGCGGCGTTCAGGCTGCCGATCCTGTTCGTGTGCGAGGACAACCAGTGGTCGGCGACGACGCGAACCGACGCGATGTCGGCGGGCGCGGGCGCGGCGGGGCGCGCGCGCGGGCACGGGGTCGAGGCCGTCGAGGTCGACGGCAACGACGTCGAGGCGGTGCACGCGGCGGCGGGCGAACTGGTCGACGCGCTGCGCGCCGGCGCAGGGCCGCGGCTGCTTCACGCGAAGACCTACAGGTTCAGCGGGCACGTTTCGGTCGACCCGGCCGCGTATCGCGACCCGGCTGAACTCGCGGCGGCGATGACCGGCGACCCGCTGCTCGTTGCGCGGGCCAGGCTGGCGGCGCGCGGCGTGGGAGCGGCGGAGCTCGATGCGGTGGCGCGCGACGCGGTGGCAGAGATCGACGCGGCCGTCGCGAGCGCGTACGCCGCGCCCTGGCCCGAAGCGCGCGCCGCGCTCGAAGAGATACAGGACACCGGAGCCGGGCAATGGCTCTGATCAGTTACGCGGCCGCCGCAGCCGCCGGCCTGGCCGACGCGATGCGCGCCGACGAACGCGTCGTGGCCCTTGGAGAGGATCTCGGACGCGGCGGGATCTTCGGCCAGTACCGCGGGCTGCTCGAGGAGTTCGGCGGCGAGCGCGTGATCGACACGCCGATCTCGGAGGCGACGATCGTCGGCGCTGCCGTGGGGATGGCGCTTACCGGGCTCAAGCCGGTCGTGGAGATGCGCGTCGTCGACTTCGCACTGTGCGCGATGGACGAGATCGTCAACCAGGCGGCGAAGAACCGGTTCATGTTCAGCGGGCAGGGCCGGGTCCCCGCAGTGATCAGGATGCCGATCGGCATCTGGAGCTCGTCGGCCGCGCAGCACTCGCAGTCGCTGGAGAGCTGGTTCGCGCACGTGCCCGGTCTGGTCGTGGTCGCGCCGGCGACGCCGCAGGACAACCACGGCCTGCTGCGCGCGGCGATCGATTGCGGCGATCCGGTGGCCTACCTGGAGCACAAGGAGCTGTGGGCACTGGAAGGCGAGGTGCACGCCGGCGAGAGCGTGCGACTGGGCTGCGCGCGCGTCGCGCGCGCCGGGGCTGACCTCACGATCGTGACATGGAGCAAGGCCTTGCACTGGTCGCTCGAAGCTGCCGGGCGGCTGGCCGCGCTGGGGGTCGATGCCGAAGTGATCGACCTGCGAACGCTCTGGCCCTGGGATCGCGACGCGGTGTTCGCGTCGGCCGCGAAGACAGGGCGCGTCCTGGTCGTGCACGAAGCGGTGCAGGTGGCGGGGTTCGGCGCCGAGATCGTCGCCACTCTTGCCGAGCATGGGAAAGCCCGCGTTGCGCGCCTTGGAGGACTGCGCGTGCCCGTAGGCTATTCGCCGGGGCTGGAGTCGCAGGCGCGGCTCGGACCCGAGGCGATCGTGGCCAAGGCACGCGCGATGCTCGCCTGAGCGATGCGCGCGCAAGGGAAACCTTACGCGCGTGGCGGAGAAGCCCGGGGGATAGTATCGTTTCGAGTCTGATACCGGCCTCACGCTCGCGTTGTGCGAAGCGAAGGTCGCAAGAGGGAGAGTCTCAAATGGATCGACGTTCGCTTCTCAAGGCCGGCTCCGCCGCGTCGTTCGCGGCAGCCGCGCCCTTCATCGTGACGCGCAAGGCATCGGCCGCCGAGTACAAGGCGGAGTACCGCCTCTCGACCGTGGTCGGCACCGCGTTCCCGTGGGGCAAGGGAGCCGACCTGTGGATAAAGCTTGTCAAGGAGCGCACGCAGGGCCGGATCAACATCAAGATGTACCCGGGCGTGTCGCTGATCAACGGCGACCAGACGCGCGAGTTCAGCGCGATCCGCCAGGGAGTGATCGACATGGCGGTGGGCTCCACGATCAACTGGTCGCCGCAGGTGAAGGAGCTGAACCTGTTCTCGCTGCCGTTCCTGTCGCAGGATCATGCGGGGCTCGACGCGATCACCCAGGGCGAGATCGGAAAACAGATCTTCCAGATCGTCGACAAGGCGGGAGTGGTTCCGCTCGCGTGGGGCGAGAACGGCTTTCGCGAGGTCAGCAATTCCAAGCGCGAGATCCGCACGCCGGCCGACATGAAAGGGCTGAAGTTCCGCGTGGTCGGCTCGCCGATCTTCAACGACACCTTCAGCGCGCTGGGTGCGAATCCCACGCAGATGAGTTGGGCCGACGCCCAGCCGGCGCTGTCGACCGGCGCGGTCGAGGGGCAGGAGAATCCGCTGCACGTGTTCACTGCGGCCAAGCTGCACACGCTGGCACAGAAATTCGTGACGCGCTGGGGCTACGTCGCCGATCCGCTGATCTTCGTCGTCAACCGCGAGATCTGGAATTCGTGGACACCGGCCGACCGCGAACTCGTGCGCCAGGCAGCAATCGAGGCGGGAAAGGAAGAGATCGCGATCGCACGCAAGGGGCTCTCGGGCGGCGACATGTCGCTGGTCAAGGAGGTCGAGTCGCTGGGCGTCAAGGTCACCGAGCTGTCCGACGCCGAGAAGGACGCGTTCAGGCAGGCGGTCAAGCCGGTGTTCGACAAGTGGGCCAAGCAGATCGGTCCCGACATGGTCAAGCGCGCACAGGCCGCGGTGGCCGCACGCAAGAAGGCCTGAGGCGCGGCAGCCCGGTCTTCACGCGCAAACTCGCAAGGCCGGGTTCGCCCGGCCTTTGCATTGGAGCCTGCCCAGATCGATGAGCGATCCGAACGAAGATCCCGCGCGCGACAGCCCCGCGCCGGTGCCGGGGCCCGCGCCCCGGTTGCCCGAGGACTGGCTCGGTGCGATCGTGATGGCGCTGCTCGCGGCGATCACCTTCGCCATCGTGATCGCGCGATATTTCACCGATCAGTCCTTCGCCTGGACCGAGGAGATCTCGATCTCGCTGATGGTGGTCGTCACGATGGTGGCTACCGGCGCCGCGGTCGCGCGCGACCGCCACATCCGCATCGAACTGTTTTGCGCCAGCGGTAGCGCGCGGCGCCGTCGTGCGCTCGCGCTCTTGTCAAGCGCGGCGACCGTGCTCGCTTTCCTCTGTCTGGCCGGATTGGGCACGCGGCTCGCCTATGACGACTTTCGCTACGACGTGACCTCTCCCGGAATCGGCGTGGCTCAGTGGTGGTACACGGTCTGGCTGCCGGTGCTTTCGCTCGCGGTCGCGGCGCGGGCGATGCAACGGCTGATCGACGCCTGGCGCACGCGATGATCGGCGCGCTGATCTTCGTTGCGTTTGCGGTGCTGATGCTCGCAGGCGTGCCTATCGGCGTCGCGCTGATGCTCGCAGGCTCGGTGGGGATCGGGCTCGGGAGCCTGGGTTGGC
>JAHDXY010000099.1 GCA_023384005.1 Burkholderiaceae bacterium
CAGCTGTAGCAGCGCACGTGCGTCGTATGTCTCGGCGAGCCGTTCAACATCGCCAGCTACGCGCTGCTGCTCACGATGCTCGCGCACCAGTGCGACCTCGAGCCGGGAGAGTTCGTCTGGACGGGCGGCGACGTCCATCTCTACCTGAACCACCTCGAGCAGGCGAAGCTGCAGCTCGCGCGCGAACCCTTCGCCCTCCCCCGGCTGAGCCTGTCGCGCCGCCCGGAGTCGATCGACGGGTACGAGTACGAGGACTTCCGGCTCGAGAACTACCAGGCGCATCCGCACATCCCGGCGCCGGTCGCCGTCTGACTTCCGGCACCTTGCCCGTCGCGTCGAACCCCCTGGTCACGATCGTCGTCGCGCGAGCACGCAACGGCGTGATCGGCAAGGCCAACGGGCTGCCCTGGCACCTGCCGGAGGACCTCGCACACTTCCGGCGCACGACGCTGGGCCGGGCGATCCTGATGGGTCGGCGCACCTTCGAATCGATCGGCAAGCCGCTGCCGGGCAGGCGCACCCCGGCTGCGAGCGCGCCGGGTCGATTGGCGAGGCGATCGCGCTCGCGGCCACGCCCCCACGCGGCGCGACCGCCTTTGCGACCGACGAGGCGATGGTCGTCGGCGGCGCGCAGATCTACCGCGAGGCGATGCCGCTGGCCGCGCGCATCGTGCTCACCGAGATCGACGCCGAGGTCGACGGCGACACCTGCCTCGATGCGCCCGACCCGCTGGTGTGGGAAGAAACCCGGCGCGAGCCTCATGTCTCGGGCGCCGGACTCGCCTACTCGATCGTCGAGTATCGCCGGCGCGCCCCGCGCGAGGCGCCCGGCTGAGCACGCCGGCTCAGGAAACCCCTAGTGCGCGTCCCGCCTCCCGAGTGCTATAAATAGCGCTCTGCCGACCCGGGCATTCCGGGCGGAACCTCGGAGGAGACAACGATGAAGACCCTGTTTCGACTGCTGGCGACGCTGGCGGTCGGTCTGGCTTGCGCCACCGCGCAGGCGCAGACACTGAAGTGGGCGGCACAGAACGACATCCTGACGTTCGATCCACATTCGCAGAACCACGCGACCACCAACACGATGGTGATGCACGTTTACGAAGGCCTCACGCGCTACGGCAAGAACCGCGAGATCCAGCCCGCGCTCGCCACCAGCTGGCAGCAGGTGAACCCGACGCTGTGGCGTTTCAACCTGCGCAAGGACGTCAAGTTCCAGGACGGCTCGCCGTTCACCGCCGACGACGTGCTGTTCTCGTTCGAGCGCATCAAGCAACCCCAGGGCACGATGCAGATCTACGTCACCGGGATCAAGGAGATCAAGAAGGTCGACGACCTGACGGTCGAGTTCGTGCTCGACGCGCCGCAACCGATCCTGCTGCGCAACATCATCGACTTCCGCATCATGAGCAAGGCATGGGCGGTGAAGAACAAGTCCGAGAAGGTCCAGGACTACAAGGCACGCGAGGATACGTACGCCTCGCGTCACGCCAGCGGCACGGGTCCGTACATCCTCAAGGAATGGGCGCCCGATCAGCGCATCGTCTTTACCGCCAATCCCGGCTGGTGGGACAAGCTCGACGGCAACGTGAAGGACGTGGTCTACACGCCGATCAAGGCCGACGCGACGCGAATCGCCGCGCTGCTCTCGGGCGACGTCGACATGGTGACCGACCTGCCGACGCAGGACGTCGCGCGGCTGCGCCAGAACCCGAACCTGAAGATCCTCGACGGCCCCGAAGTGCGCACGATCTTCATCGGGATGGACCAGCATTCGGACGAGCTCGCGTACTCGAACGTCAAGGGCAAGAACCCGTTCAAGGACGTGCGCGTTCGCCAGGCGTTGAACGTGGCGATCGACCGCCAGGTGCTGCAGCGCACGATCATGCGCGGGCTGTCGATTCCGGCCGCGATCATGGTCGCGCCGGGCGTCAACGGCCACACGAACGAGCTCGACAAGGTCTCGGCCGCGAACCCCGAGGCGGCGAAGAAGCTGCTCGCCGACGCCGGCTACCCGAACGGTTTCGAGTTCACGCTCGATTGCCCGAACAACCGCTACGTCAACGACGAGGAGATCTGCCAGGCGATGGTGAGCATGTGGGCGCGCGCCGGGCTGAAGGTCAAGTTGAACGCGATGCCCTTCGCCACCTACATTCCGAAACTGCTGAAGTTCGACACCAGCGCCTATCTTCTCGGATGGGGCGTGGCGACCTACGACGCGCTCTACTCGCTGCAGTCGCTCGTGCGCACGAAGACCACCGGCGCGGACGGCAACTTCAACATCGGGCGGATGAGCAACCCGAAGCTAGACGCGCTGATCGACGCCTCAAAGACCGAAACCGACCAGGCCAAGCGTGACCAGATCCTCAAGGACGCGCTCAAGATGACGGCCGACGAGGCGCACTACGTGCCGATCCATCACCAGATGCGTCCGTGGGCGATGAAGAAGAACGTCTCCACGATCCACCGCTCGGACGACCGCCCGGAGTCGCGCTTCGCGAAGGTGGAGTAGTCGCCGCCGACTCGGGACGAAGCGTCGTTCCGGCTCTTCGCCTGCCCCTCTCGGGGGGCAGGCTCATGTCGCGCGGCCCGGCTGGGACACGGTGGGGCGCCCGCCCTCGTCCTTCGCCCGGTAGAATTCGCCCGAACGCCTCCGTAGCTCAGTGGATAGAGCATCCCCCTCCTAAGGGGAGGGTCGCACGTTCGATTCGTGCCGGAGGCGCCAGACATGTACGAAGCCGGACGCTTCTTCCGGCTTCCTGTTCTTCCCACTTCGGATTCCCGGTGCACGACCGGGTTTCCGGCTCAGGGTTTCAGAACCACCTTCAGTGCGTTTGGATTGCCTATGGCTTCTTCATAGGCCTTCGCGACGTCGTCGAGCTTGTAGGTGGCGGTGACAAGGGGTTTGATCTTTATCAAACCGTACATGATCGGTTTGAGCGTGTCCTCCGTCCATACCTGGACCTCTCTCCAGGTGTAGTGCCTGAATGCGATCGACCTGATGTCGAGCGCTTCGTGGTGCCAGCGATGCAGGTGAATCGAGATGGGGTGCAGGAAATCCCCCTGAAAGGCGAGGATACCCATCGGTTTCACGAGCCTGGTCGCCAGGTTCATGTATTCCTCGACGGTCGTATCGACATATGAAGCAGTCTGGCAGACGACATCGGGGCCCTTCCCACCGGTCAACACCATCACTTCCCTGAAGACGTCCTGTTTCCCGGAATTGATTACAACATCTGCGCCCAGGGACTTCGCGAGGTCCAGTCTGAAATCGTTCGTATCGACCACGATCACTCGGTATGCGCCGCTCTTCTTGACCCCTTGCGCAACGATCTGTCCTATGAAGTTGCCGCCGGTGACCACCACCGTATCGCCCAGCTTCACACCGCATTTGTGCACCACGAAGACAAAGGGCGATATTGTTTCTGCCAGACAGGCCAGATCCATGTCCATTCCCTCCGGAACCGGAACCAGGTCCATGGCCTTGGCCTTGAAGTAAGTCGCCATTCCACCGGGACCAAGACCGCCAGCCCTCACGTCGTGCATCAGGATGACTCTATCTCCTGGCTTGAATTCGTGTACGCGGGATCCCACTTTCTCGACCGTTCCGCCGCCTTCGTGGCCGGGGTACAGGGGAAGCGCGAGCGGGGACCCTTCTGCGTAATATCCCTTCCTGTACATCTGTACGTCTGCAAGGCAGATCGACGCCTGATGGGTTTTCACCAGGATGTCTGTATCGCCCAGTTGCAGTTCCCGGTCTGCGAAAACCAGTTTTCCTATTCCATCCAAACGCGCTGATTGAACTTTCAAGTTTCCCTCTCCCCATGTTTCGACAGGCCCGGGTGCGATATCCGGGGGTTCCCGACGCTCGCCCACCCGACCTTGCAGACAGCCGCTAATGAATGTGGCTGCCGCCGTTCACGTCCAACTCGATGCCGGTAACATATGCGGCCAGATCCGAGGCCAGGAACAGGCAAGCGCCAGCCACGTCCTGCGTCGTTCCGAGTCGTCCGAGCGGTATGCCGCTGATGAGTTGAAGGCGTCGTTCGGCGGTGATCGCGCCGCCATGGATGTCGGTCGGAACCAGCGAGGGGCACACGACGTTGACCCGGATCTGGTCCGGCGCCAATTCGCGCGCCAGCGCTTTGGTGAGCGCGATCACGCCGCCCTTGGCAGCCGTGTAGTGCGTACCGCCGAAAATGCCACCGCCGCGCTGAGCGGCGACCGAGCCGATGTTGACGATCGATCCTGCTCTTCTTTCCCGCATCTGGGGTATGACGGCCTGGCACATGTAGAGCGTCCCACGCAAGGTCACGTCCATCATCAAGTCGTAGTCGGCAGGCTTGATCTCCATCACCTTGTGTGTTTGCGCGATTCCGGCGTTGTTGACCAGTACGTCCAGATGCCCACACTCCCTGACGACAGCTGCAACAGCCTCGTTGCACGCGTCGGCATCGGTGATGTCGCACGCATAACCTCTGTGAGCGTCTCCCGGAAGCGCAACTGCCGCGCGCTGCGTTGACGCCTGATCAAGGTCGAAGATCGCAACGCGCGCGCCATGCTCGGCAAAAAATCGTGCGGTTTGCTGCCCGATCCCCCGTTCCGAGGCGGCCCCTGTAACAATGCAAATCCTGTCTTTCAGAAGCATGTGTTCCCTCTGCCAGATAGTTGTTGATGAATGGATCGCGTGAAGGACTACGAGCGGGCTACGAGCGCAATCGTTTTCCTGGATACTTCCTGGTCGAAGCCGCCGTTTTCGACGCCGGTGCGGCGGCTGCCTCGACGGGACCCTGCTTGAGCAGGGCGTCAATGACTTTGAAATGCGTGGTCATCGAATCGACTGCGGCCGCCTCGTCGCGGGCTTCGATTGCCTGAAGAATGGCAGCATGGCCTTCGTTCAATTGATCAATGGAATCGCTGATCGCGAACAGGGATTGCCACCTTTGGTGGTGACTTTGCGTCAGCAACATCGCGATCGAACTGTACAAAAAGATCATCGCCGTGTTCCTGGTGCTGTCGACGATCGCGGCGTGGAACTCATGATCATCCCGGGCACCTCGGTCGCTCGATTTCTCCGCCGCGTCTTGCCTCATGTTGTCCAGAGCGATCCGCATACGCAGGATGTCGCTCGGCGTGGAGAACCGGCACGCCAGGCGCACGGCATGGCATTCGATCGCGATACGCGCGTCCAGGACGTCTTCCGATCGCCCGGGCTGCATCGAAAGCAGCGTCCCGAAGACCTTTGAAAGCGCACTTGCGTCTGGCAGGCAAACGTAGACACCCAGTCCGTGCCGTATTTCAACGACACCAATGATTTCGAGCGCCTTTAGTGCCTCCCGAAGGCTGCCGCGGCTGACATTCAATTGAGCGGCCAAATCGCGCTCCGGCTTCAACCGGTCACCGGGTTTCAGGCGTCCCGACACGATTGCGCCCTGAAGGAATTGCGCAATCTCCTCGAAGACCCGCTTCTTCGGCGAGGCGGTGAGAGAGACGGCTGGAGATCCTTTGCCGTTCATATCAGACCTATGGTCTGCTAGTGGTCGGACCACAGGCTACGGCAGAGCCGACCGCGGCGTCAACTGCCGTTTCCGCGGCGCTGCTTTACGCGGCGATCAAGGGGCGCAAGCTCGCGTTCGACCTCGGCAGGCATACCAATCGCGTTCCCGGCTCCAGTACAGGAGCACCCGAGATCGTCCATGGCATCAGATACGTCGTTGCGCAGAGGACAGCGACCTCGGCTTTCGCCACGATAAGGGGCCGAGCGATTCGGCGGGTGATCACGCGCTGCGCTTGCGGATGAAACCGCGTTCGCAGGCCACCGCATTCACTTCTAGCTACGGCTGCCGACCACGGCGTCGATCAGCGCGTCCTTGGCGATAGGACGGGTCCTAAACTCCCGGATCAGCTGTGTACCGCGCAGCACAAGCACCTGATCGGCCAATCCCACCAACTCGTCAAGGTCCGACGAGACCAAGAGAACCGCGCGACCGGTCGCTACCAAATTCACAATCAGTCGATAGATCTCCGATTTTGCGCCGACGTCGACTGCCTTCGTCGGATCGTTCATCAGGTACACCCCGGCACCGCTCGCCAGCCACTTCGCAATGACGACTTTCTGCCGGTTCCCGCCAGAAAGGTGTCGCACGGCTGTCGCCGGGTCGCCGGGCCGAATATCCAGTTCATCGATCAGGGATCGCGCGACCTGCCGCAGCGCATCGCGCCGCAGGATGCCTGCCCGGCTGAAGCGGGAACCGTTTGGCAGCAGGATGTTGTCCTCGATCGAGAAGCCAGGGATCAGTCCCTCGTCCATCGCATCGCCAGGCACCAAGCAAATTCCCAACGCCACGCGCTTGTGTAGGGTCGCGCGGCTGATATCCCTTCCCTGCAGCCAAAGGTCGGCTCCGCGCGCATCGCCCTGCCCCATCAGCCCGTCGAGCAATTCCTCGACCGCCGCGCCGACGTAGGTCGGGATGCCGACGATCTGCGAGCGCCTGATTTCAAGCGGTCTTTCGGTAGTTCCGGCCTCCTTGATGAGCCGCGTGCTGCGAAGCATCACCTCGCCGGGCGAAACCTCTGCCCTCGGATAGCCGCGCGAGATTTCCCGACCGACGATCAACCGGACAACATCGTTGTAGCTGGTTTCCGTTCTCGACCTGCTGGCGATCAGCCGCCCATTGCGCAGGACGGAGATCCGATCCGCGACCTCCATGACCTCTTCGATGTTGTGCGCGATCAGGATGATCGCCGCCCCATTCGCGCGCATCACCGCGACATGCCGGAAAAGCTCCCTTACCTCGGCGGCTCCAAGAGGGGCAGTCGGCTCATCAAGAATCAGAAGTCGCGCATTGTCATCCATCGCACGGGCGATTTCGACCAGTTGTCTTTCGGCAACCGTCAGATTCTTGACCAAGCAATCGACCTTCTGGTCGAGCCGAAAGTCGGCCAAGCGGCGCCTCGCTTCCCTTCGCATGCGCCGTCGATCGACAAAGCGCAGGGGACCGAGCGCCCATCGGACCGGTGGCGCCCCGAGGCACATATTCTCCGCGACGGTCAGCGGCCCTACGAGCTGCACGTTCTGGTGCACGATGGCGATTCCGTGCGCGCGCGCCTCAACCGGCGTGTCCAGGCTGACGGCTTTGCCCTTGATGAGAATCGCGCCTGAATCCGGGCGCTCCTCTCCCGCGAGAAGTCGCATGAGAGTCGACTTGCCGGCACCGTTCTCCCCGACGAGCGCGTGAACCTCGCCGGGGAAGAACTCAATCGACACATCGGTAAGCGCCGCTATCGGTCCGTATCGACGCCCTAGATTGCGACCCGTGAGAAACGGTTCGATCAAAGGCGAGTCCGGGCGCATGTCACGAACAACCGGTTACTTGGTGACGCCGAGCCGTTCCCGCAGCGACGCCGGAATCAGATCATAAGCGTCGGCCTGTCCGACCATGCGGTACGGAAACGTCATGAAGGCCTCGGGCTGTTTGCCTTTCTGCAGAAAGTCGGCGATGGTTTCAGCGCCTTTCTTCCCCCATGCAACGGGGTCAAACAATACCGTCGCGGCCATTTCGCCCTTGTGCACAGCAGCGAGCGCCGGCGGCGAACCGTTCAGCCCAAGCACGGCAATGCGGCCCATTTTGCCGGCCGCTTTGACTGCCTGGGATGCCCCCAGGGCGAGATCGTCGTTCGATGCGTAGATGGCGACCAGGTTCGGATGGGCGACGATCGCGTCCTCAGCAAGCTTTAGTCCGTTCTCGCGCGTCTGCGTCGAATTCTGCGCGAAGACGACCTTGTATTTCCCGGCCTCGATTGCGGTACGGAACGATTTCGCCTGTTCGACCATGACCAGGCCGCCAGGCGGCCCGAGCAACATGGCGACTTCGCCGGGTTTGGAATTGGCGACGAGCCATTCCCCCTTGAGCTTGCCGACTTCGTCGAAGTTAAGCCCGATGAAAGCCGTCGAGATCTTTCCGAAACGCTCGTGCAGAGGCCGGGCTACCAGGAACACGGGAATCCCCGCCCTGTGCGCGCGGGCGACGGCAGGTGCCGGGCCTTCTCCGTCGACCGGCGTCAACAGGATCGCATCGACCTTCGCGGCGACCAGGTCGTTGAGGTTAGTGACCTGCTCGTTCACGTCGGCATTCGCCGCAAGCAGCGTTGCCTCGATGCCGCGCTCCTTGAGCGTCGCTACCGCCGACTTGCCCAGCATGACGTGGAACGAGTTCTGTGCTTCCGGCAAGGCGATTCCGACCTTGAACTTTTTGTCCTGCGCATACGCATCCGGCATCGTCAGCATGGAGCTCAAGGCAACAACCGCGATAGCGAGTAATCTGTTCTGGTATTTCATTTCCATCTCCTTTGGTGCACCGCTCATCGTTCCGTACGGCGCTTTAGAAAGTCAACTGACGCTGCGAGGATGAGAGTCGCGCCGATCGCGACGCCCTTCCAGTGAGGATGCACGCCAACGATGTTCAGCCCGTTTCCGAGCGTCGCAAGCAAAAGAATGCCAAGCATCGAGCGCCACAGGCGGCCCTCCCCGCCATTCAACGCGGCCCCGCCGAGCACGACTGCGGCGATGGCCTCCAGCTCGTAGAGATAGCCCGCAGTCGGTTCTCCGCCGCCGGTACGAGCGGCCAACATCAACCCAGCGATCGAGGTGATGCCGCCGGCCAGCGTGAACGTCATCATGCGCACGGCGCGATCGTTGATGCCCGAGAGGCGGGCCGCGCGCGAATTCCCGCCGACCGCATAGACCGCAACGCCGAATGTGGTGAAGCGCAGCAAGGCCGCGACAAGGACAAACACGATCAGGGCAACCACGAACAGTGAAGGCAGACCGGCGATCTGCGACGTTCCGAAATCGGTATACCAACCCGGAAACGAATAGATCGCGCTTCCGCCCGCTACGATCAGCGCCAGGCCGCGACAAATGTTCAACGCGCCCAAGGTCACGATCAACGGAGAAACGCCGAAGTATCCGACCACGAAACCGTTCACGGCACCGACGGTTGTTCCGGAAAGGATCCCGGCGGCGAGCCCTAGCGGCACGCTGCCCGTATGCTCCACCACGAGACCCGCGATGACGCCAGTAAACGCGACCACCGCGCCCGCCGATAGATCGAACCCGCCGGTGAAGATCACCAGGCTAGCGGCCACGGCGACCACCATCAGGATCGAGGCCTGATTGAGGATGTTCGTGACATTGGCCGGCGAAAGAACCTTCGGATCGAGCGCATAGAATATGAGCACGATTCCGGCGAACACGGCTGGAACTACAAGTTGGTGCCAAGACGCGAGCAGCCCTAGAGCTGCAGACTTGATCCGGACGCCCGCCGACAGTAGGTGTGCAGATTGCAGATCGACGTTCCGTTGTGTGCTTCGCGCTGACGCCATCTCAAATCCCGCCCTCGATTGCAGATCCCGCCACGCAAGCCGTTTCGGCACCTTCACATCAGTAAGCAGACTAATTCCTCAGTTGCCGAACAACAATCGCACCGCTTGGTTTCTTTGTACCGGAAAGCGCAATAAACTTCGGCCGACAGCCTTGCCTGGCGGGCATGCTCCCGCGGCGCGACGTCCACGCCGCAAGATCGCTGATAGACTTGCCTGACCGAGTCAGAGTCGATCTGTCGGCTCGTTACGGATGCCGCGACACATGACAGCGACCAAGGATTTCTCCGACGACCGCCTTCGCTATCTGTTCGAAGCTCATCGTCTCGGCACCTTGCGAGCTGCGAGCGAGTACTTGAACGTTGCGGCATCCTCGATGAGCCGGCAGATCGCAAGTCTCGAAAAGCAGCTCGGAACCGTGCTTACCGAGAAAGGGCGTCATACGGTCCAGCTCACGGCAGCCGGCCGGCTTGTGCTCGAATACTATCAATCCAGATTGTCGCAACGCGAGGAACTGATTGCCGCAGTCAACGATATACGGGGGCTCAAGCAAGGCCATCTGACCATCGCAGCCGGGCAGGACTTGCTCCGGATACCGCTTGTTCGCACACTACGGGAATTCTCGATCAAATGGCCGGCCATCACGATTGCCGTGCAATCCGTACCGACTCGCGACGTGATCGAGCTGGTGCGAAACGATCGCGCCCATTTCGGGATAATCCTGGAGTCGCCCGATGATCCTCGCATCAACACCAGGGCTGCAATCGATCAACCGCTCTGCCTGATCGTTTTTCCATCGCATCCGCTTGCCCATCGGAAAAGCGTTTCCATTCGTGAGGTTGCCGACCAGCGGCTCCTGCTGCCCGAGCCCGGCTTTCGCCTGCGTCAAATCCTGAATCGGCGAGAGCGAAGCGAGGCGCTGCTTCTAAACACCGTCATAACGGCATCGGCCATCCAGATCTTGATCGACTGCGTTATGGCCGAGATCGGGGTCACTATCCTGCCGGAGTCCTGCGTGCTTCATTCACTCGAGTCCGGAAAGCTCATTTCGGTTCCGTTTGTCGACCCGGACATGAGAAATTCGCAAGTGCACATCGTCTCGCGGGTTGGTCGGCAATTGCCGAAGGCTGCATTGTTATTCATGGACATACTCAAGCGGCAGGCAATTCGGGCGCTCGACACTGCTCCGGTGATACGTGAAGAGCTAGCAGACTGTTGAATTTCGCGTCGATGTCAGCGCAGTGTTCTTTGCCTGGCTGCGGTAGCGAGCCTTCGTGAACCTGAGCTGACGCTTGACAACCCGGGAACGGACGCTCGGCCTTCGCGCGTAGGTGCACCTTCAGCCGCTCGATCGGCGCGATCAGTTCGGCCCACGGCACCACATGTTGCATCTCGTCGAGGAACTCGCGTTTGCCCGTTCGCCTGGTCGACAGATTCACGCCAAGATCGCTTTGCTTCATCGCTTCATGCAGTTCAGATCGGTGTTCGAATCATCGCATCGATTCGGTGTGTCCGGGCCGGGTTTTGCAGGCCTTTCCGAGGTCCGTGCCGACTACGCGCTCGCAGACCGATCGTGTCAGATGTCGAGCACGATCGGCGAAACCGGCACGCCGACGCAGGGAAGACAGCGACCTGCCTCAACCGGCACGGTTCCTTCCGGGTGCGAAACCACGCCATCGATCAATAACAGAGCGCAGGTTTCGCACTGCCCTGTACGGCAGCCGCTCGCAGGCGATATTCCGGATTTGTCCAGCAGATCGAGCAATGTTCCCGTCTCGGGCGCCCAATTCAGCGTGACGCCGGAACGTGACAGCCGGACCGGCTGCGGACCCTGATGTCCGGCTGAGGCGCCACGGGCTGGCGGAGCGAAGGCTTCCCGCCGGAGACGGGCTTTCGGCACGCCCGCATGGCTGAGGGCGTCGGCGAGGTCGGAGACCATCGCACAAGGTCCGCAGAGATAGTACGACGCCAGCGCTCCCTCATCCGAAAGCAGGTGACACGCAGCAATGCGCCCTTCGACGTCGAATACCGGGTTCGATCTGTCTTCGGTGCTCGGTCTGCTGAAGAACGTCGTGACCGCAAAGCGGGGCAGGTGTTCGCGCAATGCGTCGATCTCGCCGCTGAAAGCGTGGTCCCGTCCCGAGCGCACGCCGTAGAAGAGCCGGATCGGCCCCGACCATTTCACGTCGCGTAGCTCGTTGAGGATGCCGAGGATTGGCGTAATTCCGATACCTCCCGCCACGAGGGTTATCGGCGCCCTCTCCGCGGGTGGTTCAGATGGCGCATGAAAATCCCCCCTCGGCGCGCGCAACTTCAGCCGAGATCCGACTTTCGCATTGTGCAGAATGCCGGATACCCGTCCGTACCGACCCGATCGATGCCGAATGAGTTTTACGGCAATGCGGTAGCTCCCCTCTGCTGCCGAAGAGGAAAGCGAGTAGCAGCGGACCATGGGTTCCCCGGCGGGCCCCGGGATCTGAACGGGCACGTGTTGCCCACCCCGGAAATCCGGCAGCGCAAGACCGTCGACCGGTTCGAGTCGAAGCGAAAGGACTCCCGCGGCCTCGACCTTCGTCACGGCGATTCTGAACTCGCGCCATCCCGGCCACGCGAGCTTGGTGCTTATCGGCCGCACCTCACAAAGATTCGACCGCAGCCCCGTGGCTCCGCTCACCGGGTCGACCTCTTCATCGGAAATGAGCCGGTTGTAATTCGCTCCGGCCGCAGAGAAAGCATCGAATCCCGGCAATCCCAGCATCTTGTTGTCCTGCCACCAGCCATACTGTGCCCAGACCACCCTCTGGTCCAAATTCGAGTCCAGCCGCGCTCGCATCCGGATCTGCCCATGGGGAGAGCGAAGCTCGACCCAATCTCCGTCGGCGATCCCGCGCTCGGCTGCGCTGTCCGGATGCATCGTCACCTCCGGATCCCGAGCGCGTCGACGTAGTGAGGGTACGTGCCGGTGTTGACCGTGACAGAAATGCACGATCTTCGCCGAGGTGAGAATGAGCGGATACTCTTCGTTACCGGCCCTGTAGGGAGACATTGCGGGCTCGACGAAGCTGGGCAGCGGCTCGGCGCCTGCGTCGCGAAACGCTTCGGAGAATATTTCGAGCTTGCCGGTCGGAGTCTTGAAGCCCTCGGTGAGGTAGCGCCGGTAGCGGGTCGTGCCGTTGTATCTGATGCCCTGAGGATTTGCGCGCAGTTCGGCCAGGTCGAAACCAAGCGGAGCAAGCATGTGCTCCAGGCCCGCGTCCACGTCGCCGTTCCAGAAGAGATCGCCGAGCCCTAGCCGCTTTGCCAGCTCGAAAACAACAAACGCGTCAGAACGCGATTCTCCCAGCGCGGGAACGGCTGCCTGGCGAAGCTGAACCAGATTTTCGGCGGCCTGACTGCCTTCGAACCCGATGCGCAGCGCGTCCCGCTCCCAAGGCGTATTGATCGGCAGGAAGATGTCCGCAAAGGACGCAGTGGGCGTCATCACTACGTCGGCGTGCGCGAAGAACTCGAGCTTTGACAGCGCTTTCACCCCGCGTTCGGTGTCTGCATGGTTGACAACGAAGTTTCGCCCGAACCCGACCAAACCGCGGATCAGATACGGGTCTGCCTGAAGGATCGCGTCATACATCTCGCCGGAACTGATCCAACCATACTTGCCCGGACCCAACGGCGAGCGCGTCAAGCCAATGCACTTGGCCCGCTGTTCCGCCGACAAGAGCTCCCCGCCCGTTACCTGATTGGCCGGCGGGCGTCCAAATTCGACATTCCCGCCCGGGACGTCGAAGCTTCCAGTCAGCGCCATCAGGATGGCTATTGCACGGTCAGTCTGGGTCGCATTCGTGTGCTGGCTGATCCCCGACCAGGAGTAGTAGCAGACCGGGCCCGACTCGAATAGCAGGCGTGCAGCCTCCCTTGTCTGCAACTTCGGGACCCACGCAAGCTCCTCCACGCGTTCGAGCGTATAAGGTTCGCAGAGTGCGCGGTAGGCGTCGAAAACCGTTCGGCAGAGTAAAGGTCTGCCCTCGCGTGATAACAATTCCCCCGACTTCTCGAGAGCAGGTTTGGCGACTCTAGCGTAGTTGCGGTGTACGGTGGAGTAGGCGATCAGCTCCCCGGTTTGCGCATCCCAAGCGACGAGATCGTCGCTCTGGGCCCCGCTCGGCGAAACAGCGAGATCGCCTGCACGGAGGAAGCGCATCGTATCGGTGCGCACGAGTAGCGGGCCATTGGTCCAGTCGCGCACGAACGCCTCATCGAACCAACGATTGCTGATCATTTCACGAGCAATCCCGAGCGCTACT
>JAHDXY010000100.1 GCA_023384005.1 Burkholderiaceae bacterium
CGGCGAGGGGATCGACGACCTTCAGGCTTTCAGCGCCGAGGAGTTCGCCGCGGCGCTGGTCGGCTGAGGGCGCGCCGCGCCCAGCGCGTCGGCGATCGAGTCGTCGCCGTTCTCGAGCCGGCAGCGACCATTTTGCTTGGCGCGGTACATCGCCGAGTCGGCGCGCGCGAACCGCGCGCGCGCGTCGTCGCCGGGTCGCATCTGCGCGAGCCCGATGCTCACCGAGAAGAACGGGCGCGTGCCGTCCGGTGCGGTAGGGGTGAGGTTGGTGAACTCGCGCATGATCCTCTCGCCGACCTCGCGCCCGACTTCGGCCCCGAGTCCCGGCAGAAGCACGACGAACTCCTCGCCGCCGTATCGGTAGGCGCGATCGGTCGCACGAACGCAGTTCGCGATCGTGACGCCGAGCACCCGGATCACCGAGTCGCCGAACTCGTGCCCGTAGGTGTCGTTGACCTGCTTGAAGTGATCGATGTCGATCACCAGCAGCGAGGCGAGCCGCCCGCGGCGCTGACAGCGCTCGAGTTCCTCGGGGACCGTTCCGTCGTAGGCGCGACGGTTCCCGAGCCCGGTGAGCGCGTCGAGCTGCGAGAGCAGCGACAGCTCGTGCGTGCGTTCGGCCAGGCGCCGGTGTCTTCCATGCAGGCTCCGCACCTGGGCGCCGAAAGCGATCGCGAGAAGGATCGACTCGGTGAGCGTGCCAACGCCGAGCAGGGTCACCAGCCCGGCCCAGCCCGGCGCGAGCCCCTCGACCAGCGCGATGAAACCGAGCACGGGTAGCGCGAGAGACCCGAAAGCGGCGAGGATCACGGCGGCGAGCGGATGGCCCGACCACGCCGCCCTCATCACCTCGCGCACGACCATCAGCAGCGCGACGACCGCGACCGCGACCGAGATCCGCGGCAGCATCGGGTGCGCGACGAACGGTACCGCGATCATCGAGAGTGCCCAGAACCCGAGCAGCGGCGGCATCGAGCGGTCGCCCAGCGTGCCCGCGCTCGGGCCGCCGAGCAGGCGCCGGATGAAGATCCAGTGAAACAGCGCCGCGGTCAGCACCAGCGCCGCGGTGACGCGTTCCGATCCGGCGATCGTCGCCTCGGAACCGGGAAACAGCCTCAGCAGGACCGGGTCGAGCAGCCCCGCCATCTGCGCGTAGAAGGCGCCCATCCCCATCGCCGCGATCGAGAACGAGACCAGTCCGCTGAACCGCGACCACGCGCCGAGCAGCATGCAGTACGCGGCGATCGAGAGGATCGCGCCGGAGAGCAGGCCCGAGAGCGTCGCGCGCCGGGTATCTCCGACCAGCGCGGTCGAAGCGGTCACGATCCGCGGCGCGAGCACGATCGTCGACGGACGCCCGACCACTTCGACGATGAAACTGGTTGGCATGCCCCGCTCGGGGCTGAGCGGCAGCAACGCCCGGCGCAGGCGCTCGGGGATTCCCTCCGCTTCTACCGGGTACCGGCTCTCGAGCACCCACCCGCCATCGGGGGCGAGCCGAAAGAGCCGTGCCCTGTTCAGGAACAGGTTCCCGAGTTCGAGGTAGGGCCGCGCCTGGCAGTCTCCCGCGAGAATCGAGAAGCGCAGCAGTACCCGGTCGGCGCGACCGAAGTTCATCCGCGCGCCTTCGGCCGCACGCGCCGTCGTGCGCAACAGCTGTTCGAGGCTGGCTCCGGTGTCGGCGTCAGCGCCGGTCGCCGCGTCGGGCGCGGAAACGCGCGCGACGTCGAGCGTGCGCGCTCCGAGTTCAACCGGCGAACAACCGGCGAGCTCGACCGTTTCGAGCGCGAGCGCCGCCCCCGAGAAGGCGAACGCCAGCATCAGCGCCATCGTCGTTCGACGAGCGACCGCCTTCACCGCTTCTGACAGCGCCATCGTTGTCGCGATCGGACTCGCCCCGGCCCTGTACTGGACGAGCGGCAAGACTCCGGGCGAAGTCACCGGCGGCGCAACCGCCGCCGAGCGAGCGGCCAGCCGCGAGCGACGGGCGGGGCCCCTTCGGGCCCCGCCGCGGGTCAGGCCCGGCTCGCCTCGGGCTGCGCCGAGGGCTGGGCCGCGGAGAAGGCCTCGAGTTTCATGCAGCGCTCGAACCTGCGCATCAGCTGCGGATAAGGGCCCATGTCGAGCGCGAAGCGCTGTGCGTTGAACACCTGCGGCACCAGGCACACGTCGGCAAGCGTCGGGCGGTCGCCGTGGCAATACTCGCCCGCCGCGCCGTCGCCGAGCTGCAGTTCGATCCCGGCGAGCCCCTGTTCGCACCAGTGCCGGTACCAGGCGTCGATCGCGGGTTGGTCCTGCCCGAGAGTGCCTTTCAGGTACCTGAGCACGCGGAGGTTGTTCAACGGGTGGATGTCGCAGGCGACGGCCAGCGCGATCGAACGCACCCTCGCGCGCGCCGCGGGCGTGGCAGGCAGCAGTGCGGGGGTCGGGTGCAGCTCGTCGAGGTATTCGATGATCGCCAGCGACTGGGTCAGGCGCAGTTCTCCCTCGACCAGGGTCGGAACCAGCCCCTGCGGGTTGAGACTGCGATAGGGCTGGGCCGCCTGCTCGCCATCGGGCAGCCAGACCACCCTTGGCTCCCAGGACAGATGCTTGAGGTTGAGCGCGATCCGCACGCGAAACGCGGCGGAACTGCGAAAGTAGGTGTAGAGCTCGAACATGGGCCTCCTCCAGGTGCGCTCGCCAGTCTACGCCGCCCTGGAATTGGCTCCGATGAATACGCAATTCTCCTTGAAAAACAATGTGTTATAATTATCCGAGTAAGACACTGCGGAATAGGAAAAAGCGATCGCACCGATTGTCGGGATTCATTGGCACTCTCGACACATGAGTGCTATCTTGGAACTTGACGAATGTCCTGCGTTTCAGGACGAACAGGAGACCAAACAGATGTCCGACGCTCGATCGACTGCACTGGTACCGGCCGGCGCGGGCGGCGCCGTCATGGCGCTTCCGCCGATCGGCAACCTCGACGCATACATTTCGGCGGTCAACCGCCTGCCGATGCTCACGCTCGAGCGCGAGCAGGCGCTCGCGCGCAGCTTTCACGATGACGGCGACCTCTCGGCCGCGCGCGAGCTGGTCATGTCGCACCTGCGGCTGGTGGTCTCGATCTCGCGCAAGTACCTCGGCTACGGACTGCCCCACGCCGACCTGATCCAGGAAGGAAACATCGGCCTGATGAAGGCGGTCAAGCGCTTCGACCCCGACCGCGGCGTGCGGCTGGTGTCGTTCGCGCTGCACTGGATCAAGGCCGAGATCCACGAGTTCGTCCTGAAGAACTGGCGGATGGTCAAGGTCGCCACCACCAAGGCGCAGCGCAAGCTGTTCTTCAACCTGCGTTCGATGACGCCCGACGCGCACACGCTCACACCCGACGAAGTCGAGACGATCGCCGAGCACCTCAACGTGCGCGAAAAAGACGTGATCGAGATGGAGACCCGGTTCGGCGGGCGCGACGTCGCGCTCGAGCCCGATTCCGACGACTCCGAGGGCGGCTACGCACCGATCTCGTACCTGAGCGCGGCCGACGCCGATCCCACGACAATCATCGAACAGCGCCAGTTCGACCGGCTCCAGGGCGAGGGCATCGCGCTGGCGCTGGAGGCGCTCGACCCGCGCAGCCGGCGAATCGTCGAGACCCGATGGCTGCGCGACGAAGACGACGGCGGCACGCTCACGCTGCACGAACTCGCCGGCGAGTTCGGCGTGTCGGCCGAGCGCATCCGCCAGATCGAAGCGAAGGCGCTGGAAAAGATGAAAGCTTCGCTCGAGCAGTACGCCTAAGGCTACGTATTCCTCCTCCCTCCCTGGCCGCCCGCGGAACTTCCCGAGGCGGCCTTCTTTTTTTCCTGGCCCCAGCGGCGCAGGTAGTCCGCGCAGATCGCGTCGAGCACCGCGTCGCACTGCCCGATCGCCGGCCAGAGTTCGAACGCGACCCCGGGATGCTCGGCGCGCTGCCCCGCGAGCAGCGCCGGCACGTCGTCGCGCAGATGCCCACCCGGCGCCCAGAACAGCGGCGCGACCACGACCCGGCGCGCGCCGGCCGCGACCGCTTCGGCGACCGCTTCGGCCAGCGTCGGCGTCATCCGTTCCAGAAAGGCCACCGCGACCCTGCCGGCCGCGCCCGAGGCGCGCATTCGCGACGCGAGCGCGTCGACCGGTTCGCGCCAGGCGGCGTCGCGCGCGCCGTGTGCGAACAGGATCAGCGAGTCGCTGGACGGGTTGAGGGTAGCGGACGACATCGCGGTTCTCGCGGCGGGTTCCTCGGGACCGGGCCAGCCTAGCACGAGCCGGCACTTCGACTATGCTCTGGGCCCATGCCCGCCAGCGCGCCCCCGCAGAGCCCGCCGCATCCGCACCTGGCGCCGATCGGCGCACTGCTGCTCAATGCCACCGTCTGGGGCCTTTCGTGGATTCCGTTTCGCGCGCTCGACGGGCTCGGCGTGCACAGCCTGTGGACGACGACCTGGATCTACGCCTTGTCGGGCGCGATGGTGCTCGCGCGGTACCCGGGGGCGCTGGCGCAGGTGTTCGCGTCGCGCTGGCTCGTCCTGCTCGCCCTCGCCTCCGGACTGACCAACGCCTGCTTCAACTGGGGAGTGACGGTGGGAGAGGTCGTGCGCGTCGTCCTGCTCTTTTACCTGATGCCGGTGTGGGCGGCGCTGTTCGCGCGTGCCCTGCTCGGCGAGCGCACCGGAGCGGGCGCGGCTGCGCGCATCGCGCTCGCCCTGGCGGGTGCCTTTGTCGTGCTCTGGCAGGCCGACGGCATGCCGGGTCTGCCCTCGTCGCTCGCCGACTGGCTCGGGGTCGCCGGAGGCGCGGCCTTCGCACTGACCAACGTGCTGCTTCGCCGTCAGGCCGCCGATCCGCCGCAGGCGCGTGCGCTCGCGATGTTCGCCGGCGGGGTGGTGGTGCCCGGAGCGCTCGCCGTGGTGCTGTCCTGGGGCAGCGCGACGGGCGCGTCGGCGGGCGAAGCCGCCCGTGCGCCGGCCGAGCTGCTCGCGGTCGCGAGCGCGACGAGCGCCTCCTGGCCGGTGCTCGACGCCACGACCGCGGCGATCGCGACCGTCACGGCGGCGCTGTTCCTGGCGTCGAACCTCGCGCTGCAGTACGGTGCGGCGCGACTGCCGAGCAGCGTCACCGCCGTAGTGATGCTCAGCGAAGTCGTCGTCGCCGCCGTTTCGGCGGCGCTGCTGGGCAACGAGGCGCTCGGCGCGCGCACCCTCGCCGGCGGCGCGATGATCGTCGCGGCGAGCCTGCTCTCGGCGTTTCCTCGCCCGCCGTTCAGCCGCCGTCGATCAGGCGGCGAAGGTCCTGGGCGAGCCCCTCGGCCCCCTGGCCGTGCTTGATGAACAGCCGGATCCGCCCCTGGGGATCGAAGGCGAAGCTGCCTGCGGAGTGATCTACCGTGTAGCTTCCCGGTGTCGTACCCGGCACCTTCTGGAAGAAAATCTTGAACTCCTTGGCCACGCGTGCGGTCGCCTCGGCGTCGCCGTAAAGGCCCAGAAAGCGCGGATCGAAGGCCGGCACGTAGCTCGCCAGCAACTGCTGCGTGTCGCGCTCCGGGTCCACCGTCACGAACAGGACCTGGACCTTGTCGGCCTTCTCGCCGAGCAGCTTCATCACTTGCGCCATCTCGGTGAGCGTGGTCGGGCACACGTCCGGGCACTGGGTGAAGCCGAAGAACACGGTGACCGCCTTGCCGCGGAAGTCCGCCAGGGTGCGCGGCTTGCCGTCGTGACCGGTCAGTTCGAATCCGCGCCCGAAGTCCGCGCCGGTGATGTCGACGTTGCGAAACGCCGGCTGGCGCGCACCGCAGCCGGCGATCGCCAGCGCGAGCACCGAGGTGAACAGAACAACCAGCAGGCGCATCGCTCGGGCCTCAGAGGTAATGATCGACCAGCATCGCCCCGAACAGCGCCGCCAGATAGAAGATCGAATAGCCGAAGGTGCGCCGCGAGAGCGCGTCCGAGTACGCGCGCCAGAGCCTCCAGGCGAACGCGACGAAGATCGCGCCCAGCACCAGCGCCGCCGCGAGGTAGAACCACCCGCTCATCCCGATCACGAACGGAAGGAGCGTGGTCGCCACCAGCAGCAGCGTGTAGAGCAGGATGCTGCGCCGGGTGAACTCCGAACCGTGCGTGACCGGCAGCATCGGCAACCCGGAACGGCGATAGTCCTCGACCCGGTACAGCGCGAGCGACCAGAAATGCGGCGGCGTCCACACGAAGATGATCAGGAACAGCGCCAGCGCCGGTGCGCCCACTTCGTTGGCGACCGCGGTCCAGCCCAGCAGCGGCGGCATCGCGCCCGATGCGCCGCCGATCACTATGTTCTGCGGCGTGGCCGGCTTTAGGATGACCGTGTAGACCACCGCATAGCCGACGAAGGTGGCCAGCGTGAGCCACATCGTGAGCGCGTTGACGAAGGCGTAGAGCAGCCAGGCGCCGAGTCCGGCGAGCACGCCGGCGAATGCGACCGTGCTCGCCGCCCCGATCTCGCCGCGCACGAGGGGCCTGGCCCGGGTCCGGGCCATCTTCGCGTCGACGCTGCGCTCGATCAGGCAGTTGAATGCGAAGCCGGCGGCGGCGAGCAGCGAGATTCCCGCGGTGGCCGACACCAGGATCGTCCACGGCACCTTGTCGTCGCTCGCGAGCAGCATCCCGATCAGCGCACAGAACGCCGCGAGCAGCACGATCCGCGGCTTGGTCAGCGCCAGGTACTGCAACGCAGTGTGGCGCCAGTCGGTGCTTCGGGTGGTGTGGACGTGCATCGCTTGATCGAAGGTGGGGCTGCGGCGTCGAGTTCAACGAGGCGGCGAAGACAGGTCGGCTCGGACGCCGGTTGGCTGGATCCAGGACGGCGCGAGGTGGGCGGGAAAGTGTAGCACCGCAGTGCTTGCCCCTGCGACCGACGATGCGACAGCCCGGTCTCGCGCGCCCGGGTGCCGGGCGCGTACGACCGCGCGCCGGCCCCCCGGCGCCGTTGCAGGGTCTCAGCCGATGCGCGAAGCCCGCAGCAGGCGCTCGAGGTCCTTGCGGATCCGCGAGCCGTCCGGGGATTTCGGATAGCGCATCATCAGGTTGCCCAGCGGATCGACCAGATAGAGGTGATCGGCGAGCGTCGCTTCGTCCTCGAGCGGGAACAGCGCAGCGAGTTCGCCCGCCTGCGCCCGCAGCACGATCGTGCCGGCAAAGTCTTCGAGCGTCCGGGACGCCGGAAACTGCGGTCCGGTCACGAGAAGCACGCGCTCGATGCGCTCGCGATCCTTGCCGGTGGAGAGCCTGAGCTGGCGCATCAGCGCGAGTCGCCCGGCGCAGTCCTGGGCGCATCGCCCGTCGTCGACCGCTACGATCAGCCAGCGCCCGGCAAGGGTCGACAGCGCGGTCGCGCCGCCCGCGGCGTCGACCAGCGCGAGCCGTGCGACCGGACGCTGCGGTTCGACCAGTGTTCCGTAGTTGGTTCGGCCCTGTGGCGTCAGGTAGTAATAGGCCAGGTACGAAGCGATCACCGGCGCGACGAACAACGCGGCGAGCGCGAGCAGGATCCGCTTGCCGCGGCGGGGATCAGGTTCTCGGGCGGGGTTCATCGCTACGCCTGAGCGCGAAGTAGATCCAGGCAGCCGCCACGAGCAGCGCAAGGGCGAACCACTGCAGCGCGTAGCCGACGTGGCGGCTGGCGTCGGGTCCGCCGATCGGCCATTCGCGCGCCAGGCCGTCGCCGGCGTGCCCGGGCGCGGCGGCATCCGACTCGCGAATCAGCAGCCGCACCAGCGCGAGGCCCGACCAGCGCTCGAAACGCTCGAAGTCCAGGTTCTGCCAGAGTCGCCCGTCCCCGGTGCCGGTGTCGCCCGCGAGTTCGAGGGTCTGCTCGATCGCCGCCTGCGCGACGCCCTCCACGTCGACGATTCCGGCCGGGGTGCGGACTTGCGGAAGCCGCGCGCGTTCGCGCGGGTCGCCGGCGATCCAGCCCCTGAGCACCAGCACCGAATGCTGCGCGCCCTCGATCCTGATCGGCGTGACGACGTGAAATCCGGCGACGCCGCGCAAGGTGCGGTTGTCGATGTACACCGTGTGCTCGGCCCAGTAGCGCCCGCGCACGCGCACGCGAAGGCCGTCGAGCGCCGCGGCGTCGCGCGACTGCGCGTCGAGCGCGATCGCCGGGGCGGTGCGCGCCGCATCGCGCTGCGCCTGCACGGCGCGCTTCTCGTCGGCGCGCGAGAGCTGCCAGGCGCCCAGCGCGCTCGCGGCTGCGACCACCACGAGCGCGGCGAGCGCGGGCAGCCACGCGAGGCGCGGCCGCGCGTCGCGCGAATCGCTAGAATCGGGGCTCGCCATCGCCGCGGAACCCGCAGATGAAGTGGATCATCGCCCTGGCCTTCTTGCTGATCATCGCGAGCCTCGCATCGGCGATGGTGTTCCTGATCCGCGACCGCGGCCGCACGCGAAACGTCGCTCGCGCGCTCGGATACCGGGTCGGCTTCTCGATCGCGCTGTTCCTGCTGATCCTGTTCGCGTACTGGATGGGGTGGATCCAGAGCACCGGGGTGCCGGTGCGCGCCGCGGGCTGAACGCGGCGCGTCGCGGCGCGAACGCGCTTCAGAGCCAGTACACGACCACGTAAAGGCCCAGCCAGACGACGTCGACGAAGTGCCAGTACCAGGCGACCGCCTCGAAGGCGAAGTGGCGCTCGGGCGTGAAGTGCCCCCTGAGGATGCGCACCAGGATCGTGCACAGCATGATCGTGCCCACGGTCACGTGAAAACCGTGGAAACCGGTGAGCATGAAGAAGGTCGAACCGAAGATGCCGGAATCGAGCCGCAGGTTCAGGTCGCGGTAAGCGTGCACGTACTCGTAGGCCTGCAGCGCGAGGAACAGCGCGCCGAGCGCGATCGTGGCCAGCATCCACAACGCGAGCGGACCGCGGCGCGCGTCCTTGAGCGCGTGGTGCGCGATCGTCAGCGTCACCCCCGAAGTGAGCAGCAGCGCGGTGTTGATCGTCGGGATCGGCCACGGGCCTATCGTCTCGAAGGCCTCGACCACGCCGGCCGGACCCGCGTTGGGCCACGACGCCGCGAACTCGGGCCACAGAAAAGCCCTGTGGTCGAGGTCGCCCAGCCAAGGGGTCGTGATGCCGCGCGCGTAGTAGAGCGCGCCGAAGAAGGCCGCGAAGAACATCACCTCCGAGAAGATGAACCAGCTCATGCTCCAGCGAAACGACATGTCGACGCGTTCGTTGAACTTGCCCGCCTCGGACTCGGCCGCGACCTGCCCGAACCAGCCGACCATCATGAACGCGAGGATCGCCAGGAACACCGCCAGCAGCCACGGCCCGTAGGGGTGGTCGTTGACCCACAGCCCCATGCCGAAGCCGAAGAAGGCGAGCGCGATCGACCCGACGATCGGCCAGTGCGAGGGACTGGGAACGTAGTAGTACGGCGCTGAACTGCTGCTCGATCCGGCCATGGTCTGAATCCTCTCTTGCTCGAATGCCTTGTCTGTTTCCGCCCTCGGCTCAGCCCGCGGCGACGCTCGCCACCACGACCAGCACGACGACGAACACCGCCGCGAGCGCCACTCCCACCGCGATCACGACCACCGGATTGAGCCTGGTGACGTCGCTCGCGTGCGCTTTGCCGCCCCGCACCCCGAAGAACGAGGCGCCCACCGCCTTGACCGTGGCCAGCACCCCCGGCTCGCGTTCAGCGGCTTGCTTCAGGTCGTTCATCGCGCGCCGATTCCGGCGGCCGACGCGGTCTTGCCCCCCACCTCGAAAAAGGTGTAGGACAACGTGATCGTGTTGATGTCCGCCGGTAGCTTCGGATCGACGACGAACACCACCGGGAACTTGCGCGCCTCGTTGGCCGCGAGGTCCTGCTGCTTGAAGCAGAAACACTCCACCTTGTGGAAGTACGCCGCCGAGTTCACCGGCGCGTAGCTCGGAATCGCCTGTCCCGCCATCGCCCTGGGCTCGTTGTTGACCAGTTCGTAGACCACCGTGACGAGTTCGCCCGGATGGACCTCGATCGAAGCACGCTCGGGCCTGAACTGCCAGGGGCCGCGGCTGTTGGCGTCGAACTCGACGACGACCTTGCGGGTGCTGTCGACCTGGGTGTTGCGCGCGAACTGCTCGGCGCGTTCGTCCTTTCGCGTGAGCAGCCCGATGCCGGTCACCTCGCAGATCGCCTTGTAGATCGGCACCAGCGCGAACCCGAACCCGAACATCAGCGCCGCGAGCAGCACGAGCTTGGCGAACATCCGCGCGTCGCTGCGCCGCGCCGTTGCCCGGGGGGTGTCGTCAGCCCTGTTCACGGCGCGCCCGGTCAGCCCAGCAGCCAGTACTTGACGATGATCGCGGCGAAGAACAGCGCCGCGATCGCAGCGGCGATCAGCGCCGTGCGCAGGTTCGCCCGCCTCAACCCGGCGTGCCGCGCCGCCGCGCGCTGCATCGGCGCCTGCGCGCCCGCGCTGTTCATCATTTCACCGTCGGTGGCGTCTCGAAGGTGTGGAACGGCGCCGGACTGGGCACCGTCCACTCCAGCCCCTGGGCGCCCTCCCAGACCTGGTCGCCGGCCTTCGGTCCGCCCCTCACGCACTTGATGACGATGTAGACGAACACCAGTTGCGAGAAGCCGAACATGAACGCGCCGATCGTCGAGAGCATGTTGAAGTCGGCGAACTGGTTCGCGTAGTCCGCGTAGCGCCGCGGCATCCCGGCCAGGCCGAGGAAGTGCTGCGGGAAGAACGTGACGTTGAACCCGATCATCGTCAGCCAGAAGTGCCACACGCCCAGCTTCTCGTCGTACATGTTCCCGGTCCACTTCGGAATCCAGTAGTAGGTGCCCGCGAACAGCGCGAACAGCGATCCGGCGACCATCGTGTAGTGGAAGTGCGCGACCACGTAGTAGGTGTCGTGCAGCTGGATGTCGAGCGGCGCCATCGCCAGGATCACGCCGGTGAGCCCACCCACCGTGAAAACGAAGATGAACCCGACCGAGAACAGCATCGGCGTCTCGAAGGTCATCGAGCCGCGCCACATCGTCGCGATCCAGTTGAACACCTTCACGCCGGTGGGAACGGCGATCAGCATCGTCGCGTACATGAAGAACAGCTGCCCGGTCACCGGCATGCCGGTCGTGTACATGTGGTGCGCCCAGACGATGAACGAGAGGATCGCGATCGACGCGGTGGCGTAGACCATCGAGCTGTAGCCGAACAGCGGCTTGCGCGCAAAGGTCGGGATGATCGCGCTCACGATTCCGAACGCGGGCAGGATCAGGATGTAGACCTCCGGGTGACCGAAGAACCAGAAGATGTGCTGGTACATCACCGGGTCGCCGCCGGCCGCCGCGTTGAAGAACGCGGTGCCGAAGTGGCGGTCGGTGAGGATCATCGTGATCGCGCCCGCGAGCACCGGGATGACGGCGATGAGCAGGTAGGCGGTGATCAGCCAGGTCCAGACGAACAGCGGCATCTTCATCAGGGTCATGCCCGGCGCGCGCATGTTCAGGACCGTGACGACGATGTTGATCGACCCCATGATCGAACTCGCGCCCAGAATGTGCAGCGCGAAGATGCCGAGGTCCATCCCGGGGCCCATCTGCGTGGCGAGCGGCACGTAGACGGTCCACCCGCCCGCGGCCGCGCCGCCCGGCACGAAATACGACGCCACCAGCAGCAGCGCCGCGGGCGGCAACAGCCAGAAACTGAGGTTGTTCATCCGCGCGAAGGCCATGTCTGGCGCGCCGATCATCAGCGGGATCTGCCAGTTCGCGAATCCGACCCAGGCCGGCATGATCGCGCCGAACACCATGATCAGCCCGTGCATCGTCGTGAGCTGGTTGAAGAACTCTGGTCGCACCAGTTGCAGCCCGGGCTGGAACAGCTCCGAACGCAGCAGCAGCGCGTTGATCCCGCCGACGAAGAACATCGCGAGCGCGAACACCAGGTACATCGTGCCGATGTCCTTGTGGTTGGTCGCGTAGACCCATCGCCGCCATCCGCTCGGACGAGCGTGCGCGTGGTCGTGACCGTGGTCACCGTGCTGATCGAGTACTGCGCTCATTGCAAAACCCCTTCGATTCCCTGACCCTGCCTGGTTTGCCGTTGCGCCCCGCGGCGCCGGGCGCCCGCGGCGCGCGCGATCAGCGCGCCGCCGTCACTTCGCGCGGCTGGATGACGTTGTCCTTGGCCGCGTTGCCCCAGGCGTTGCGCGCGTAGGTGAGCACCGCCGCGAGTTCGACGTCGCTCAGCTGCTTGAACGACACCATCGCCGTCCCGGCCTTGCCCTTGAGGACGAGGTCGATCGCGCCGGCATGCGTGCCCAGCACCACCTTCGATCCCTCTAGCGCGGGGAATGCCCCCGGGACGCCCTTTCCGCTGGGCTGGTGGCACGCGACGCAGTTGGCCGCGTAGACTTTCTCGCCGCGCGCGCGCAGATCGTCCAGCGCCCACTCCTTGGAGGGGTCGTCCTGCCTGGCGAGCATTTCCTTCTTCTTGTCCTGCACCCAGGCCGTGTAGTCGGGTTGCGACTTGACCTCGACGACGATCGGCATGAACGCGTGGTCCTTGCCGCACAGTTCCGCGCACTGCCCGCGGTAGACGCCTACCTTCTCGGCCCTGAACCAGAGGTCGCGAACGAAGCCGGGAATCGCGTCGACCTTGACGCCGAACGCCGGAACCATCCAGGCATGGATCACGTCGCTCGCGGTGGTGACGATGCGGATCTTCTTGTCCACCGGAACGACCAGCGCGTTGTCGACTTCCATCAGGTAGTTGTCGTTCTTCAGGCGGCGCTCTTTGGCGCCCGGGAAAGCCTTGTCGTCGATCTGGTCGCGCGGGGTCGCGAGCGTCGACAGGAAGGCGATTCCCTCGCCCTCGCCCTTCAGGTATTCGTAGCCCCACTTCCACTGCTGCCCGGTCGCCTTGATCGTGAGATCCGAGTTCGAGGTGTCCTTTTGCGCCACGACTTCGCCGGTGGCGACCACGCCCAGCCCGATCACGATCACGAACGGGACGATGGTCCAGACGACCTCGACGGTGGTGCTCTCGTGGAAGTTCGCCGCCTTGTGTCCGCGCGACTTGCGATGCGCCCACACCGAGTAGAACATCACCGAGAACACGCCGGCGAAGATGACCACGCTCACCCACATCAGGAAGTCGTGGATGAAGTGCTGACCGCGCGCGATCGAGGTCACCGCTTCGCCCAGGTTGATCTGGTTGACCTTCGGGCCGCCGACCATGTCGCCGACAGCCGCCGCGACGCCGCTCCAGGCGAGTAGGACCGCGGCGACGCCGGCGAGCCCGATGTTCTTGCTGATCATGTGTTTCCCAACCCCAAGTCCAATGTCTGGTTGTTCCCAGCCGCTTCGCGCCCCGGCCGGACGCGGCCCCAAGCGCCGCGAGCCTTGTCCTGGGTCAAGGCAATTCGCAGGGCGCGATTATACGGAGCGCCGCCACCCCGGCCAAATCACCCCGTGCGGGTACCTTGGTCCGGTTTCGGTCGCGCGACGAACGATATCGGCGAATATCCGCGCGGCAAGCGCTTCGCCGACGGGCACCACGCATGACCGTACACGATTTCGAAGGTCACGGCGAACCGTCCATCGGCGCCCGCGAGCGAGCCGAGCGCGTCGAGCCAGCGCTGTCGGCTGGC
>JAHDXY010000488.1 GCA_023384005.1 Burkholderiaceae bacterium
GCTGGGTTTAAAACGTCGTGAGACAGTTTGGTCCCTATCTTCCGTGGGCGCTGCAAGATTGAGAGAGCCTGCTCCTAGTACGAGAGGACCGGAGTGGACGCACCTCTGGTGTATCGGTTGTCACGCCAGTGGCACTGCCGAGTAGCTAAGTGCGGAAGAGATAACCGCTGAAAGCATCTAAGCGGGAAACTCGTCTCAAGATTAGTCTTGCCGGGGCCTCGAGCCCCCTAAAGAGTCGTTCGAGACCAGGACGTTGATAGGCCGGGTGTGGAAGCGCAGTAATGCGTTGAGCTGACCGGTACTAATTGCTCGTGCGGCTTGACCCTATAACTCTGACGAGCGCGTGGAACGCGCCGATCGAAAACTGTCAGAGCGTTGTGACCAAGATGGTCGCGCAATCACGCTGAACCGACTCTACGAATTGGCTGCACCCTCGCCGGTGTAGCGAACAGTCAATCCTGACGACCATAGCGAGGTGGTCCCACTCCTTCCCATCCCGAACAGGACCGTGAAACGCCTCTGCGCCGATGATAGTGCGGATTCCCGTGTGAAAGTAGGACATCGTCAGGCTAATAAAAGCGCAAAGGCCCGGTCTCATGACCGGGCCTTTTGCCATTCCGGAGCCAAAGACTGCGGCTGCGCGTCTGCGGGATCGGAGATTGACTGCGGCCTATGCGCTGTCGATCTCCACCAGAAGCCGCTGCACATGCTGCGGTGCCAACTGGAGCAGCGCGGCGATGTCCTTGTAGTCGTCGGGCAGGGCCGCGTTATCCCAGCCACCAGCGCTGTGTCGCGCAACCCGGATCGCCAAGCGCACGTTGGCAATCTGCGGAGTCTCGCGCCGGGCATGATCGTCGGTGATGCTGACCAGCAGCGCCGGCAGACGCCAACGCAGCATCAGCGCGTGCTGCAGCTCATTCAGTTCGACCCCAAGCACTTCCTTCTGCACGTCGGACGAACGCAGCGAAGCGTCTCGCGCTTGGCGGGCCGCGATCTCGAGCGCCATCTCCGGCGCTTCCAGCCAGAGGAGCAGCTCCGCAAAGTCGTGCAGCAGCGCGGCCTGGTGGATGACAGCCGCATCATGGTCCATCCGATGAACGGCAAAGCTCATCGCGAAACGCGCCGCGCGGTGTGACCGCTCGAGCACTCGCCGGAAGCCGGCTAGTGCATCAGGCCGCCCCCCGAGCCTTTCCTCGACGCTCACCTGCATCTGGAACGCCCGGAAGAACGGCGGGATGCCGAGCATCACCAGAGCCCCCGTCAAAGTCTCCGGCTCGCCAGATCCGCGGCCCGCACGCAGCTGAGCCACATGGACCATCACCTTCAGCGACATCAGCGGATCGTCAGCAATCGCCTCGCTGAGCAGGTGGGCGTCGACGCCGTCTTCGACCTCCCTCAAAGCTTCCAGCTCGGCGACCGTGGACGCTAGCACCGGCAGGGGCATCACGTCGAAGCGCCAAGCCCAGGAGCCAAGATCGCGTTTGGCGCCGGGGGCTCGAGCAGGTGAGGAATGCGTGCCGTGCATAGCGAGTGAGGAGGGCCGGGGACCGGCTGCTCACGGGCATTTCGGCGCCGTGTGCGCCAACTTGAGCCCGGCAAACGGAAGAAGGAGCCGCGAGCCGAGCCTGCTGTCCTCGCATCGACCGACTGGACCTCTGCCTGCTGGGATTGGCAGGGCCACATCCCCCTCACCAAGACGATCGAAGCCTTCTAGTGTTGGCGCCGACTGAAATTTGACCCCCCTGTGAGGATCGTGCCGACCGAAAAC
>JAHDXY010000101.1 GCA_023384005.1 Burkholderiaceae bacterium
CGATCGCCGCGAAGGGCGCGCGCAAGTGAGCTAGTCGCGCTCGTACCAGCCCGCCGGATCGGTGCCATCATCGAACTCGGCCTGTGCGATGGTTGAGCTCCCCACCTCGAATGGCGCTGTTCAGCGCATCTTCCTCCGGCGTGGGATCGGGTGCCGCAGCCAAGAAAGCCACGGTGTCGCGCACGAGGTTGATGCCGACTCGAACGGCAGCGGCCGCGATGCCAACAGTGTGTTTGATTGCGTCTGTCATTCTTGGCTCATTACCGGCGCTCCGGCCCCGCCTGGGTCTTACCCGTGATGACGCCACATCTTGCCGCGCGAGGCAACTGCTGCCCAAGGTGTTGAATTGTCGAGAGTTCAATGTGGCGTCTGAGGTGCTTGAGACACGAATCTCTGGCCCCAAATGGCCAATTCTACTAGTATGAGACCGGCTCTACTTGAATCTATTGGACAGCCTTAATGGTAATCGAGCTGAATCGCCCGTGGCCGGGGACTAATTTGGCGGTCCACCGGCCCACTATCCGGGGCGCTTGAAATGGTTGAAGACCGATGGCTCTCCGTCGACGAGATCGCTGGCTACCTCGGAGTCAAGCGCGACACCGTGTACAAATGGATCGACCGCAAACATATGCCGGCGCATAAAGTCGGCCGGTTGTGGAAGTTCCGTAAAGAAGAAGTCGATCAATGGGTTCGAAATGACGGTGATGCGCAGCGTGGAGGAAGCAATGGTTGATGCCGCACGTGAAAGGATGACCCGCGGATTGCCCGGAAGTCGTTATCCCGGTAACTGGGCGCGTACGGTACGACATCGTGGATAACGCATTCTTCGAGAAACCGATCCTCAACTCCCCCTATGACTATCCCGTACGTCATTGGGAACTCGACGACACTGGTCAACCAACCCAGAAGATCCTCGAAACGCGTCGGCGGGCTGAATTCATCACGCCGATCCCGAAGCCGAGAAAACGAAAAGGATCGGCGGAGCAGGCCTCGTTGCTGTTCGACGAGGGCAAGGGCCTGTCGACAGAGGCGCAGCAGTACGACCACACCGCCATCATCAACGGTGTCCGCCAAGAGGTCGACCGGTGGCGGAAACTGCCCAATCCGAGCCAGTGGCAGGTGACCCCGGAGACAGCTCGCTTGCTCCAGCACTGGCGTCACCACAAGTTCAGCGGCATCCGTCCGTTCTTCTGCCAGGTCGAGGCGGTCGAGACCGCCATCTGGCTAATCGAGGTCGCACCTCAAGCCGGTAATGCCGGCAAGCGGTTCCTGGAGCATCTTGCGAACGCCAACAATGATGCGAACCCAGAGCTGATGCGCCTCGCGCTGAAGCTCGCGACGGGCGCCGGCAAGACTACCGTCATGGCGATGCTGATTGCTTGGCAGACCGTCAATGCCGTCCGCCATCCGCAAAGCAAACGGTTCACTCGTGGCTTCCTGATCGTCGCCCCGGGTCTGACCATCCGCGATCGGCTCCGCGTATTGCAGCCGAATGATCCTGACAGCTATTACCAGAGTCGGGAGTTGGTCCCGGGAGACATGCTCGCGGATCTCGAGCGCGCGAAAATCGTAATCACCAATTACCACGCCTTCAAACTCCGCGAGCGGATCGATCTTTCAAAGGGAGGGCGTTCTCTGCTCCAGGGCCGCGGCGACGCCCTGAACACGGTCGAAACCGAAGGGCAGATGCTGCAGCGGGTCATGCCAGGCCTGATGGGTATGAAGAACATCCTGGTCATCAACGACGAGGCGCACCACTGCTACCGTGAGAAGCCCGGCGAAGAGCTCGAAGGCGATCTGAAGGGCGACGATAAGAAGGAGGCCGAGAAGAACAAGGAAGCTGCCCGGCTCTGGATCTCCGGCCTCGAGGCGGTCAATCGCAAGCTTGGTGTGTCGCGCGTGATGGACCTCTCGGCCACACCGTTCTTCCTGAGCGGTTCGGGCTACGCCGAGGGCACGCTGTTCCCCTGGACGATGAGTGACTTCTCGCTGATGGATGCCATCGAATGCGGCATCGTCAAGCTGCCGCGAGTGCCGGTGGCTCAGAACCTCCCCGGCGATGAAATGCCGATGTTCAGGGAACTCTGGAAGCACATCGCGAAAGACATGCCGAAGAAGGGAAGGGGAAAATCAAAGTCGCTGGATCCGCTCGCGCTTCCCGTGCGACTACAGACGGCGCTCGAAGCGCTGTATGGCCACTACAAGAAGACCTTCGATCTCTGGGAAGCCGCCGGCATCCGAGTGCCGCCCTGCTTCATCATCGTCTGCAACAACACGTCCACGTCGAAGCTGGTGTACGACTTTATCTCGGGCTTTCATCGCGAAAACGATGACGGCACAACCACGCTCGAGAATGGTCGCTTGCCCCTGTTCCGGAACTTCGACGAACACGGCAACCAGATACCGAGACCGCGCACGCTGCTGATCGATAGCGAGCAGCTCGAATCCGGTGACGCGTTGGACAAGAACTTCCGTGACATGGCATCCGACGAGATCGACCGGTTCAGGCAAGCTATATATGAGCGTGGCGGAAAGCTCGCAGATGACCTGCGTGCCGGAAAGACGATTGATGACACGCTCTTGCTGCGCGAGGTAATGAACACGGTTGGCAAGTACGGCTTGCTGGGTGATTCGATCCGCTGCGTAGTATCAGTCTCCATGCTTACGGAAGGCTGGGACGCCAATACAGTCACTCACGTACTGGGCGTACGGGCCTTCGGTACTCAGTTGCTATGTGAACAGGTCATCGGCCGCGCCCTGCGCCGGCAATCCTACGATTTGAACGAAGAGAACCTGTTCAATGTCGAGTATGCCGACGTGCTCGGCATCCCCTTCGATTTCACGGCCAAGCCGGTAGTGGCGCCGCCGCAACCGCCGCGCGAGACCATCCAGGTCAAGGCGATGCGGCCGGAGCGGGACGCACTCGAGATCCGATTCCCGCGAGTGGCGGGCTACCGTGTGGAGCTGCCGGAGGAACGACTGACCGCCGAGTTCAACGACGACTCCGTACTGGATCTCACGCCAGATCTGGTCGGGCCGTCCATCACCAAGAATGCGGGCATCATCGGCGAGGACGTGGACCTGAGCTTGGAGCATCTGCAGGACATGCGGCACTCAACGCTGCTGTTCCACGTTACGCAGCGGTTGCTTTACACCAAATGGCGCGATCTGGGTGAGGAACCGAAGCTGCATCTGTTCGGCCAGCTTAAGCGCATCACCAAGCAGTGGTTGGATACCTGCCTGACTTGCCGTGGCGGCACTTATCCGGCCCAACTCATGTATCAGGAGCTGGCGGACATGGCTTGCGAGCGCATCACCGCGGGTATCACGCGCGCGTTGGTTGGCGAGCGTCCGGTCAAGGCGGTGCTCGATCCCTACAACCCCGTGGGCGCGACGGCGCACGTCAACTTCAATACATCCAAGACCAGCCGTTACGAAACCGACGCCCGTAAATGTCATGTCAACTGGGTGATTCTCGACAGCGACTGGGAAGCTGAGTACTGCCGCGTTGCCGAGGCGCATCCGCGTGTGCTGGCCTATGTGAAGAATCACAACCTCGGGCTCGAAGTGCCGTACCGCTACGGGTCGGAAACGCGAACCTACATCCCTGACTTCATCGTGCTCGTCGGCGATGGTCACGGCGTGGACGATCCTCTTCACCTCATTGTCGAGATCAAGGGCTACCGGCGTGAAGATGCGAAGGAAAAAAAGGCCACCATGGAGACGTATTGGGTTCCGGGTGTGAACAATCATGGGAATTACGGGCGCTGGGCCTTTGCGGAATTCACCGACGTCTACGAAATGCAGTCCGACTTCGAGGCCAAGGTGGCGGCGCATTTCAACGAAATGATCGACAGGATGATTGATGCCGCAGCACGCGAACCGGTGGTTTAAGGGAATCGACATGGCCAGAAGAACGAACAAACCGCGCGGCAAGTCCGTCGAAGCGTTGACCCATGAGGAGGCAACGCGAAAGAACATACCGACGGCTGAATACCAGTCGGTCATGCAGAAGGAAGAGCAGTCGCCGGTGCGCGTCGCCTACGAACGCCGCAACCGCGATCTGGATCCGCAACTCGTCTGGCGCGGTAAGGATGAGCAGGACTGGTCGGATTTGGTTGTGCACGCTCCGCCTCTATACATTCAGGAAAAGGTGCACCCCAAGGTCCTGATCGACGACCTGTTAAAGCGCACGCGAGCCGACGATAAATCTACCGAGGACCAGGTTGATCTGTTCGCGGACTTCAACGGTCTGCCGGATGACAGCGCCAAGACAGAGTTCTATCAGCACGACGCCAATTGGACCAACCGCATGATCCTGGGCGACAGCTTGCAGGTGATGGCGTCACTGGCTGAGCGCGAAGGACTTCGTGGCCAGGTGCAGTGCATCTACCTGGATCCACCCTACGGTATCAAGTTCAACTCGAACTTCCAGTGGTCGACGACCAGCCGCGACGTGAAGGACGGCAACGTCGACCACATCACGCGAGAGCCGGAGCAAGTGAAGGCGTTTCGGGATACTTGGCGAGACGGCGTCCACTCGTACCTTACGTACCTTCGTGATCGCTTGACCGTTGCGCGCGACCTGTTGTCTGACTCCGGTTCCATCTTCGTGCAGATTGGGGACGAGAACGTCCATCGAGTCCGAACTCTATTGGATGAGGTGTTTGGAGACACAAACTTTTGTGCACAGATTAGCATTCGCAAAACTTCCGGGCTCAGCAATACTTTCCTGCCAGGGACTCAAGATTTCTTGCTGTGGTATGCGAAGAAGAGAGAGCAAGTGAAGTATCGGCAGCTTTATCGAGATAAGCTCGAAGAAGCTGCTACCGACTCCCACTACTCAAGAGATTCGGACGGAAGACTATTTCGGTTGAGTGATTTGACGGGTCCCTTCAGCAATACGCCATCGTGCATTTATTCATTCGAATTTCGAGGAAAAGAGTATCAGCCGTCTCGAGGGCGGCAATGGAAGACGACTAAGCCAGGCATGACCAACCTGTCCATGGCGGATCGTATTGCATCGTCGCTTAGAATGATCTACTACCGACGCTTAGCCGAAGACTTCCCAGTTAGACTTATTGACGATACGTGGCATGACATTAGCGGTAGTGTTCAAAGCCGCAATGATCCCAAGGTTTATGTTGTACAAACTGGCGCACCTATTGTTCAACGCTGCCTCTTAATGGCTACTGATCCAGGAGACCTTGTGCTCGATCCGACCTGCGGAGCAGGGACGACGGCGTACGTAGCGGAACAATGGGGACGAAGATGGATCACGATCGATACTTCGCGCGTATCACTGGCGCTTTCTCGTGCGCGAATTATGGGGACACGATATCCCTACTATCTATTGCTTGATAGTCCCGAGGGTCAGAAGAAGATAGCCGCGATTAACAGTGCAGGCCCATCGTCCAAGTCAACGAGGGGAGATGTAAGGCAAGGTTTTGTGAATATGCGTGTTCCCCGTATCACGCTTGAGTCATTTAGTAAGAATGCTGAAATCGGTGTCATCTGGGAGAAACATGAGGAAGTTCTCAGTTCATTGCTTAAGAAGTTCAATGCGACTCTAAAGAAAGATTGGCAGGATTGGGAGGTGCCGTCGGACGTTGGGGAAGAATGGCCTGTTGAAGCAAAGCAAATCCACAACAAATGGTCGGCGCGGCGAATAGCCCGTCAGAAGGAGATCGATGCTTCGATCGCCGCCAAGACCGAGTTCGAGTACCTATACGACAAGCCCTACGAGGACAAGAGCGTTGTTCGAGTCGCGGGCCCGTTCACCGTCGAGAGCCTGTCTCCGCATCGCGTACTCGGAGTCGACGAGAATGACGAGCTGATCGATAGCGTCGCTGACCGGCATACCGGCTACAGCGACGAGATGGACTTCGTCCGCATGGTCCTGGAGAACCTCAAGACCGCGGGCGTTCAGCAGGCCCATAAGGAAGACAAGATCACCTTCAGGTCACTGACGCCCTGGCCGGGCGATCTGATCTGCGCGGAAGGCCGCTACATAGAGGGCGGTGTCGTAGACGATGAAGTTACTGCCGGGCCGGAGAAGCGTGCCGCCATCTTTATCGGCCCCGAATTCGGTACGGTTTCACGGCCAGACCTGGTCGCAGCTGCCCGTGAAGCTGGCGATGCTGACTTCGATGTGCTGGTCGCCTGTGCCTTCAATTACGACGCGCATTCTTCGGAATTCGACAAACTGGGTCGAATCCCTGTGCTCAAGGCGCGCATGAACGCCGACCTGCACATGGCCGACGACCTCAAGAACACCGGCAAAGGCAATCTGTTCGTGATCTTCGGCGAACCGGACATCGACATACTGCAAGCCGAAGACGACCATGTGCAGGTCAAGGTCAACGGCGTGGATGTGTTTCACCCGCAAACCGGCGAAGTCCGCTCCGATGGTCCCGAGGGCATCGCCTGCTGGTTCATCGACACTGACTACAATGAAGAGAGTTTCTTCGTCCGACATGCCTACTTTCTCGGCGCCAACGATCCCTACAAGGCGCTCAAGACCACATTGAAGGCCGAGATTAACGAAGATGCTTGGGCGACGTTGCACAGCGATACGTCGCGCCCGTTCTCGAAGCCGAAGTCAGGTCGCATCGCCGTCAAGGTCATCAATCACCTGGGCGACGAGGTGATGAAGGTGTTTCGAGTATGACGCGCGATAAAGAAAGAGGATGCAAAGATGGCTAGCGCCGATCAGTTGAAAGCGCTGCTCAAATCGCACCTGGAGGGGGACGACGAGCGATTCTTTTCCATCGCGATGCAAGTTGCGGCCCACGAAGCGAAGCTCGGCCACGGCAAGCTTGCGGAGGAGTTGCGCGCGTTGGTCGACGAGGCAAAGGCGCGCCGCGGTCTGCCACCACAAGGCGGGGAGAAGGCAATCCCGATCAGTCGTCCCCGAGGCGAGTTGGCAGGGTTGCTTACGGTTACGTACCCGAAAGCGCGGCGCGGGGAGATGGTGCTCGACGATACCCTCTCGAGCCAACTCGAACGGATCATCAGGGAGCAGCGACAGGCGGCGCAGATTCTCGCTCATGGGCTCAGCCCAAGGCGAAAACTGCTGCTGATGGGACCGCCAGGTACTGGCAAGACGATGACAGCATCGGTCCTGGCCGGCGAGCTTGGTCTGCCGCTGTTTCAGGTGCGGCTCGACGGGCTGATTACCAAGTTCATGGGCGAGACCGCGAGCAAACTGCGCCAGGTCTTCGAAGCCACCGGCCGCACGCGTGGTGTCTATTTCTTCGACGAGTTCGATGCCATCGGCTCACAGCGAGGGCTTGCCAACGACGTTGGTGAGATCAGGCGCATCCTGAACAGTTTCCTGCAGATGATTGAGCAGGATGAATCCCACAGCCTGATCGTTGCCGCTACCAACCACCCGGAGATCCTGGACCACGCATTGTTCCGTCGCTTCGATGATGTTCTGCATTACGAGCTGCCAGACGAAGCGCATATCGCATCAGTACTGAAGTCTCGCCTCGGACGAACGACCGCTAAAGGTGTGTCATGGAAGCGACTGGCCAGTTGTGCGGTGGGGTTGAGCTATGCCGAAGTGGCGCGGGCGTCGGATGAGACCCTGAAGGAGGCGCTCATCGAGGGACGAGAGGAAGTCTCGGAGGAAGATATTCGCCGGACGCTGGAGGAAAGGCAGCGGATCTCCAGCCGACTCAAGGCGAAACAATAACAATCCCGGGGCAACAGGCGTCAAATGGCAGAGCAGGACGACCAACGCAAACGTCACTTCATCCTCGAGGGGACGGCCGAGACCGAACGCTTTCGTTCCCCACAGCAAGGGGGCGGTGGGGCCTCGATACCCGACCGCAATCGGAGCCAGCACGGCGGCGCGCTGATGCGCCAACTGGAAGCGCTGCGGCCTCAAGTGGTGAACGCACGGGAGGCGCAAGAGGCGGCCGGGATTGAAGAGGGTTTCGGTCTGCAGGTGGAGTTTGAGAGTTTTCCGGATATCGAGCTCGCCTTCGAATCGCTGGCCCGTGAACGGTCCGGGATCGAGTTGTTGAATGTTCGCCATGACGAACAGCGCACGCTTGCAACGGTGTTCGTCCCCGACGGGAAGCTAGAAACCTTCGAAAACCTGATTCATGCGTATCTCGATGAGTCAAAGGACACGAAGACCGGCCCCAAGAATCGCAAGCTGCTGAACGCGATCTCCGAGATTCGGGCGGCCACGCTTAACGCACTCTGGACCGATGATCCCGCAGTGCTGCCTGCTTCGGACGAGGAGACCCTCTGGTGGGAGGTCTGGTTGCCCGTGCGAGGTGATCGGGTCGGAACCACGGACCGATTCAAACAGATGGCAGAGGGGCTTGGGTTCCAGCTTGCGCCCGGCGAGCTTCAGTTTCCGGAACGCACCGTGTTGCTCGCGTATGGGTCGGCGGCCCAGATGAAGCAATCCGTTCTAACGTTGAACAGCATTGCTGAGTTGCGGCGTGCGAAAGAAACCGCAGAGTTCTTCGATGCGCTGCCGCCCGAGGAGCAACCTGCATGGCTCGACGACCTGCGCGCCCGCCTGACTGTGCCCGGCGAGGACGCTAATGTGCCCCACGTGTGTCTGTTCGATACGGGCGTCAATCATGGGCACCCGCTCATTGCTGCGGGCCTGGCCGCCCCGGATTTGCATACCGTGGAGCCAGGCTGGGGAACGAATGATGGCGATGGCCACGGGACGGAAATGGCCGGACTCGCCCTGGTCGGCAACCTGACTGAAGCACTTGCCTCGCAAGAGCCACTAGACGTCGCGCATCGACTCGAGTCGGTCAAGCTGCTGCCCGCAGGCGGCGCGAACGGTGGCGATGCAAGGCATCATGGCTATCTCACGACCGAGGCGGTCGCGCGTCCGGAGATAACCGCGCCGCAACGCCGTCGCCTGTTTAGCATGGCCGTGACCGCGCGTGACAACCGCGATCGCGGCCGACCGTCTGCCTGGTCAGCGGCGATCGATCGGCTCGCGGCGGACTCGGAAGGACAGGGTGAGACGCCACGGCTATTTGTCGTCTCTGCCGGGAACGTGCAAGACCCCAATGCCTGGGCAGAATATCCCGCGAGCAACACGACTGACGGCATTCATGACCCCGGGCAAAGCTGGAACGCGCTGACCGTGGGCGCGGCCACTGAACTTGTGCATATCACCGAACCCGATGCGGGGGGCTATCAACCCATCGCGCCGGCCGGCGGCCTCAGCCCGTTCAGCACGACTTCGGCGACCTGGCAGACCAATTGGCCGCTTAAACCCGATGTCGTCCTGGAAGGCGGGAATGCCGCCAAGGATGCCCTAGGCGCGGTATGGATGCCGAGTCTGAGCCTCCTCACCGCGAACTCGAAAACAGAAGAGCGCTTGTTCACCACCACGAACGCGACCAGCGCGGCGTCGGCGCTGGCTGGGCGGATGGCAGCCCAGTTGATGGGAGAGTACCCCGAGCTCTGGCCCGAGACCATTCGCGCGTTGATCGTCCATTCCGCAGAGTGGTCGGACGCGATGCGTCAGGCGTTTCTGCCGGGGAACGGCCAGCCGACAAAGACGGAAATCGCCAACCTCGTGCGCCACTGTGGATTCGGGGTTCCCGATCTGGATCGAGCTATGTGGAGCGTGGAGAACTCGCTCACCATGGTCTGCGAGGAACTACTGCATCCGTTCAGGCGTGACGGCCGCAAGGAACCGACCTTGCGGGACATGAAGCTGCATCGGCTGCCCTGGCCTCTGGAAGAACTGGAGGCGCTTGGAGCGACGCCGGTCGCGATGCGGGTGACGCTGTCCTACTTCATCGAACCCAATCCATCTGAGCGCGGTTTCTCCGCACGATACCGCTACGAATCACACGGCTTGAGGTTCGACGCGAAGCGACCCGCAGAATCAGAGGCCGACTTCAGAGCGCGAATTAATGCGGCCGCGCGCGATGAGGAGGAGCGGACGCGGAGCGGTGGCGATGATCCGGGCTGGGTTGTTGGCAAGCAGAACCGACACAAGGGATCCCTGCACTCTGACATCTGGCGGGGAAGCGCCGCGGATCTCGCCAGTCGAGGCGTGATTGGGGTCTATCCAGCGCTTGGCTGGTGGAAGACCCGGCCGCGGCTGGAACGCTACGACCGGCCTGTTCGATACGCACTGCTGGTTTCGATTCGAGCGCCCGAAGTGGACGTGGAACTCTATTCTGCCGTCGCCAACCAGATAGCGGCGCCTGTGGCGGTACAGGTCTAATGCAGTTCCGCATCGCAGATACCTTCACCGACAGCCTCGCGAGGTTGACTGGCGACGAACAGAAGGCCGTCAAGACGACAGCGTTCGATCTGCAGTTAAATCCGGCGAGCCCGGGCATGCAGTTTCACAAGCTGAGCGCTGCACGGGACCCGAACTTCTGGTCGGTCCGCGTTAGTCGAGATATCCGTCTGATTGTCCATCGAACCACTGACAGCTTATTGCTGTGTTATGTAGATCATCACGATAAGGCATACCAATGGGCCGAGCGTCGGAAGCTTGAAACGCACCCCAAAACTGGGGCGGCGCAGCTCGTCGAGATTCGCGAGACGGTTCAAGAGATCACCGTCCCGGCTTACGTGGTCGCGGATCGACCCGTGCCGGACAAACCCGCTCTATTCGCCGACGTTCCAATGGAAGAGCTTCTCGAGTTTGGTGTTCCGATTGAGTGGCTCGACGACGTTCGCAGTGCCGATGAAGACAGGCTGCTCGAGCTTACCGATCACCTTCCGAGCGAGGCGGCAGAAGCACTCCTGGAGCTTGCCACCGGTGGGCGACCCCAAAAGCCAGCGGTTGCGGTGGGTACGATCGACCCATTCGAACATCCCGATGCCCAGCGTCGCTTTCGGATCATGGCAGACGCCGATGAGTTGGGTCGGGCGCTCGAGTTCCCTTGGGAAAAGTGGACGATCTTTCTGCACCCGGCCCAGCGCCAGATTGTCGAGAAGGACTACAACGGCCCTGCCCGTGTAGCCGGCTCGGCGGGTACCGGTAAAACCATCGTCGCCCTCCATCGCGCTGCTTACCTTGCGCGAAACAATCCGGAAACGCGCGTCCTGCTGACCACTTTCTCCGATACGCTTGCCAACGCTCTGCGTACCAAGTTGCGGCGACTGATCAGCAACGAGCCGCGACTTGGAGAGCGCCTTGAGGTCCACGCGATCGACGCGATCGGGGAGCGCCTGTATGAAGCACACATAGGTCGTCCGCAAGTCGCATCCAGAGTGCGCCTCCAACAGCTACTGACAGATGCGAGCAGTGGGGTTGATGGCTTCAAGTTCAGCGCTCGATTCCTGCTGGGGGAGTGGGAGGATGTTGTCGATGCTTGGCAGTTGCAGACATGGGAGGACTACCGGGACGTCAAAAGACTGGGGCGAAAGACCCGCCTTCCCGAGAGCGAGCGGACTGTTCTATGGAAAATTTTCGACCAGGTGAAACGGACGTTGCACGAGCAGGAACAGGTGACTCGCGCGGAGATGTTTAGCGTGCTGGCAGAAAAACTGCGCGCGCGACGTAATCCACCCTTCGACTTCACGGTGGTTGACGAGGCGCAAGATATCAGCGTCGCGCAACTACTGTCCTGAGTTAGAAATTCGCAGACAAAAGCGTTCGATGCTTTGCAAGATGTCATCGGCAGACTTGGTCCACACGAACGGCTTGGGGTCGGCGTTATGCATGTCGAGGTAGCGGCGAATGGCCTGTTCGAGTTGGCGCGTCGAACGATGCGTGCCGCGACGGATGTACTTGTCGGTGAGCGTGGCGAACCAGCGTTCGACCTGGTTCAGCCACGAGGCCGAGGTCGGGGTGAAGTGAACGTGGAATCGAGGATGGCGGACGAACCACGCCCGGATGGCCGGCGTCTTGTGCGTACCGTAGTTGTCCATCACCAGGTGCACGTCAAGGTCGGCTGGCACGTTGGCTTCGATGGTGCGCAGGAACGAAAGGAACTCGGCTGCGCGATGCCGCCGATGCAGCGCGCCGATCACCTCGCCGGTGGCGAGGTCGAGCGCTGCAAACAACGTCGTGGTGCCGTGGCGCATGTAATCGTGGGTGCGCCGCTCGGCAATGCCCGGGGCCATCGGCAGGATCGGCTGGGTGCGGTCGAGCGCCTGAATCTGGCTCTTCTCGTCCACGCACAGCACCATCGCCTTGACAGGCGGGTTCAGGTACAGCCCGACGATGTCGCGCACCTTGTCCACGAACAGCGGATCGGTCGAGAGCTTGAAGGTTTCCTGCCGATGCGGTTGCAGACCGAACGCACGCCAGATGCGCGAGACCGCCGTCTGCGACATCTTCATCTCGTGCGCCATAGTGCGCGTGCTCCAGTGCGTGGCATTGCGCGGTACCGACTCCAGCGTTCGGGCGATCACCGCGTCGACCTGCGCATCGGCGATCGTTCGTGGCGCACCGGGCCGGGGCGCGTCGAGCAGCCCGTCCACGCGTTGTCCGAGAAAGCGCCGGCGCCATTTCGACACCGTTTGCGGCGTCGTGCGCAGGCGCGCGGCGACATCGCGGTTGGTCGCGCCGCTGGCGCACCCGAGCACGATGTGCGCACGCAAGGCCAGCGCCTGCGCGGTCTTGCGCCGCAGCGTCCAAGCCCGCAATTGCTCATGCTCAGCGTCGCTCAACACCAGTGCTGCCTTGGGTCGTCCTCTCATCGCTGCCTCGTCGTGCCGATACCGTACACGACAAGTGGGGACGAATCATGTTAATTCAAGCAATTTCTAACTCAGGACACTACGGTTTCTTGCCGCTATGGGCGGCGAGCGGCCGAATGGTCTGTTCTTTGCCGGCGACCTGGGTCAACGCATTTTTCAAACACCGTTCTCCTGGAAGTCGCTTGGTGTTGATGTCCGCGGACGATCACAGACACTGCGGATCAACTATCGGACGTCCCACCAGATCCGAATGCAGGCGGACCGGCTGTTGGGCCCGCAGGTCGCCGATGTGGACGGCAATGTCGAAGACCGCCGCGGTACGGTATCCGTATTCAACGGACCCAGCCCGGGTATCCGAGTGTTCGAAACTCGCGAGGGAGAATCAGAAGCGGTCGGAGAATGGTTGGTCGATCGAAATGACGAAGGACTTACGCCCCATGAGATCGGGATATTCGTTCGATCTGCGGAGCAGCTGGAGCGAGCCACAGAGGCGGCCGGCAAATCAGGGCTTCCGTTCAAAGTGCTTGATGAACACGTTGAGCCGACCACAGGCCAGGTGTCGATCAGTACAATGCACCTCGCGAAGGGTCTGGAGTTTCGTGCGGTTGTCGTTACGGCTTGCGACGATGAAGTCATTCCCTTGCAGGAGAGAATTGAATCCGTCGCCGATGACGCCGATCTGCAGGAGGTCTACGACACGGAGCGCCATCTGCTCTACGTCGCGTGCACCCGGGCCAGGGATAATCTGCTGGTGACGAGTGTTGCGCCGGCGTCTGAGTTTTTGGATGATCTGAGGGGCTGACAGCCAGGCAGTTTTCCAGCATGTCGTTCGAATGCGGTACCGGTGGGCCGCGTATCGTGGCGCTGGCCGTTCAGAGTCCGACCAACGTTGCGATCGCCTTATCCGCCTCATCCTCGGGAGTCACGTTCCTACTTCCGAGCTTCTTGG
>JAHDXY010000489.1 GCA_023384005.1 Burkholderiaceae bacterium
CGACGATCGGGGCGTCGGCGCGCAGCAGCGGCACCGCCTGGCGCTGCATGTTCGCGCCCATGAGCGCGCGGTTGGCGTCGTCGTGCGACAGGAACGGGATCAGGCTCGCGGCAACCGACACCAACTGGTTCGGCGAGACGTCCATGTACTGCACGTCCTTCGACGGCACGATCGAAAACTCGCCGCGGTTGCGCGCGGAGACGGTCGGGTGGACGAACCGGCCCTTGTCGTCGAGCTCGATGTTCGCCTGCGCGATCGCGTAGCGCTCTTCCTCGAGCGCCGACAGGAACAGCGCCTGGCTGCTGACCACGCCGTCCTCGCTGACGGGGCGGTACGGCGTCTCGATGAAGCCGTACTCGTTGACCCGCGCGTAGGTGGACAAACTCGCGATGAGGCCGATGTTCGGACCTTCCGGCGTCTCGACCGGACAGATGCGGCCGTAATGCGTGTTGTGGACGTCGCGGACCTCGAAGCCCGCGCGCTCGCGCGTGAGGCCGCCCGGCCCGAGGGCCGAGAGGCGCCGCTTGTGCGTGACCTCGGAGAGCGGGTTGGTCTGGTCCATGAACTGCGAGAGCTGCGACGATCCGAAGAACTCCTTGATGACCGCGGAGACGGGCTTGGAGTTGATGAGATCGTGCGGCATGAGCGTGTCGATTTCCTGCAGGCTCATGCGCTCGCGAATCGCGCGCTCCATGCGCACAAGACCGATGCGGTACTGGTTTTCGACGAGCTCGCCCACGGCCCGCACGCGGCGGTTGCCCAGGTGGTCGATGTCGTCGATCTCGGCGTCGCCGATGCCTTCCTTGAGGTTCAGCAGATAGAACACGACGGCGAGGATGTCGTCGCGCGAGAGCGTCTTCTGCTCGACGTCCGTGGTGCGTCCGAGCTTGAAGTTCATCTTCACGCGCCCGACCCGGGACAGGTCGTAGCGCTCGGCGTTGAAAAACAGGTTGTTGAACAGCGTCGTCGCGGTGTCCACCGTCGGAGGGTCGCCGGGGCGCAGCCGCTTGTAGATCTCGATCATCGCCTCGAGCGGCGTATTCGTCTTGTCCTGGATCAGCGTGTCGCGCAGCGATGTCGAGATGCGCGTCGTGCCGGTGTGCAGCACGACGAACTCGGCCACGCCCCGCTCGCGCAGCTCGGCGATCAGCTCCGGCGTGACCTCCTGGCTGATTTCACCGACGACCTCGCCGGTCTTCAGGTCGACCACGTCCTCGCCCAGGTACATGCCCGAGATGTCGTCGTCGCCGAGCAGCACGTCCTTGAGGGCCGCGCGGGTCATCTTCATGACGGCGCCCTGCGTGACGCGTTTGTTCTTCTTCACGAAGACCGTGTCGCCGTGAACGATGTCGAAGGGCGCGATCAGGCCCTGGAACCACTCGGGGACGAACTGCATCGTCGCCTGGCCCTCGTCGCGCAGGCGGACCGTGAGCTTCTTGTAGTAGCGGTTGTAATACGCCGCGAGGATCTCGTCCGCGGTGTATCCCAGCGCCTTGAGCAGGATCGTCGCCGGCATCTTGCGGCGGCGGTCGATGCGCACGTGCAGGATGTCCTTGGTGTCGAACTCGAAATCGAGCCACGACCCGCGGTAGGGAATGACGCGGGCGTTGTAGAGCAGCTTGCCCGAGATGTGCGTGCGGCCCTTGTCGTGATCGAAGAACACGCCGGGGCTGCGGTGGAGCTGGCTGACGATGACGCGCTCGGTGCCGTTCACGATGAACGTGCCGTTGTTGGTCATGAGCGGGATGTCGC
>JAHDXY010000490.1:0-1436 GCA_023384005.1 Burkholderiaceae bacterium
GTTGCGGAATCTGTTGCAGGATTTCGTTTCGTTCGGCGTCGGGCAGGCTGGCTAGTGTAGTGTCTCACTAATGGTTATACATTTAGGGCGCTACCGGCGACGGGGCCAATGCTTCGCGGGCGCGCTGGATCTTGCGCAGAATCTCTTCACCTTTGGCCTTCCAGACGTAGCGCTTCGGATGCAGGTTGCGTTCGGCAAGGTAGGCAAGGATGGTGTCGGCCAATTCCTTTACGGAGGCGAAGCTGCCGGCGGCGATGCGGTCGGTCAGATCGCGGAAGAACCGCTCAACCAAATTGAGCCACGACGAAGAGGTTGGCGTGAAGTGCATATGGAAGCGGGGATGCTTCGTCAGCCAGGCTTTCACCTCGGGGTGCTTGTGGGTCGCGTAGTTGTCGGCGATCAGGTGAATCGCGAGATCCTTGGGCGTTTCCCGGTCGATCTTCCTCAGGAAGGCCAGCCATTCCTGATGCCGGTGCTGCTCGGCGATGGTCGTGATCAGTTTGCCTTCCAGATAGTTCAGCGCGGCAAACAAGGTCAAGGTGCCGTGGCGAAGGTAATCGTGGGTGGCGGTCTTGATATGGCCGATGCCCAGTGGCAGGCCCGGCTGAGTACGTTCCAGCGCCTGGCATTGCGACTTCTCGTCGCAGCACAACACCAGCGCTTTCTCCGGCGGGTTGAGATACAGACCGATGACGTCCCAGAATTTCTCCTCGAAGCGCGCGTCGTTCGACAGCTTGAAGGTTCGGGTCAGGTGCGGCTTGATGTCGTTGGCGGCCCACAGACGTTGCACGCTGGCCGTCGAGATACCCGCCGCCTGCGCCATGGTGCGGCAACTCCAGCGTCCTTGCGTCGCCGGCGGTCGCGTTACCGTCTCCAGCGTCTTCCTGACCGCCGCCTCGGGCAACGAAGGTTTGCGCCCACGGCCAGGCGCGTCTGCCAGCCCGGCCAGCCGGTCCTTGGCAAAGCGCCGGCACCAGTGATTCACGGTTACGCGCGTGACGCCGACAGCTTCTCCTATGGCCTCCTGCGTGCGCCCCTCGGCCGCCAACAGAATGATCTGCGCACGCTGCCGATCCCGCACCTCTACCGTGCTGGCGCGCATGCGCCTGTGCAGTTCCCGTCTCTCTTCCGCTTCCAGCGCGATCCGCTCTCTCGCCATGACACGCTCCCCAAAGCACCCCGTGCTTCGAGTATAGGCGAATTCGATAAAATGTAAAGGCATTAATGAGACACTACACTAGCACGCGCGATTGCCGAAATACGCCCAATGGAAGCGCTGAATGCCTTTCCGTTACTCGACAAGGCTGCGGTGCGGGAGCACGGCGCGTGTCTCATCTCGGACAATGCCAGGCGCCCCCTGTTCAAGGGCAGTACGAGCGGCACCACGGGCAGCCCATTGGTGTTGTGGCAGGACTTGAATGCCATCAATCGCGAGA
>JAHDXY010000490.1:1446-1749 GCA_023384005.1 Burkholderiaceae bacterium
TCATCTGGCGACAACTGGAATGGGCCGGGCTGCGACGCGGCGATCGGCGCGCTTGGTTACGCGGCGATCTGGTCGTTCCGGCCGATGCGGCCGGTCCGCCGTTTTGGCGGATGAATCATGCGGAAAACATGTTGATGCTGTCCTCCTATCATCTGGCAGAAAGCAACGTGCCCGCCTACATCGCGGCAATGGAGCGTTTCGACCCGATCGTCATTCAGGCCTATCCGTCGTCGATCGCCTTTCTGGCCAAATGGCTAGATGCCGCGGGCCGAACGTATGGCGGCACTGCACTCAAGGGCATCG
>JAHDXY010000491.1 GCA_023384005.1 Burkholderiaceae bacterium
CTGCCCGGATTCGGCAGTCACGTGCACTGACCGCAGGTCGAATGGATCGAATCGCACATTGACCTTGCGGCCGATGAAGTTGGGGCCTGCCTCGAATCGGCGCCCAGACATCGTCAGGGTGCCGTCCTTGGCGACGCGCCGGGTGGTTTCGTCGCGGAACAGCGATTCGAGATCGATGTCCACGGGCAGTGACCGGATGCCTTCGGACAGACGCAGCCAGCGATCGAGAGGCATCTCGCCGCCGATTCCTCGATGCGGCCGCTGATGGTATTCGCCTTCGATCCAAGCGAACAGCAGCCGGTTGAGGACCTCCAGGCCACCGCAACGATCCAAGTCGACGCGGCGCAGGAAGCTGCGCCGTACGGTGAGGAACCAGCGCTCGAGCTTGGCCCGTCCCTGGGGCTGGTAGGGACGTGTGTGCAGGAGTTGGATGCCAAGCCGGGCACACAAGGCGAGCAGAAGTCGACTGCGGAAGATCTTGCCGTTGTCGAAGTAGAAGCGGCGCGGCACGCCGCGTTTGAGCATGGCCTGCTTGAGGCAGTCCTTCAGGGAGCGCAGGTGTTGCTCGAAGTAGAACTCGGCGTGGACGACGACGCGGGTGGCGTCATCGAGGATCGCGATCAGGTAGGTGTTGCGTCGCCCGCCGTCGGTGGTCGGCAGTGCTGGTCCGTACATCACGTCGCCCTGCCAGCAGTCGCCGGCGAGGTCGAAGGCAAAAGCGCGGTGATCCTTGCGCGCTGGCGCGTGTCGCTGGTCGAGGCCGCGGACGCGGAGGAAGCGATAGAGCGTGGAAAGCGATGGCTTCGTGGCACTTGGGTGCGCGGCGGCGAACTCGGAGAGCAGTCCGGGACCATCGAGCTCTGGTCGCGCATCCGCCAGGTCGGCGATGGCCTCGGCGACAGCATCGTCGATGCGACGGCTCTTGCCGAAGTCGCTGCGGCGGGCGTCCTCGAGGCCGTCCAGGCCGCCGCGCCGGTAACGCAGCAGCCACTCTTCGATGGTGCCGATCCCCACCGTGGCAGGGCCGCGGCTGGGGTGGTCGTGCTGCCTCGAGGCGATCTTCTGGATCTCGCGCTTCTGCGTACCACGCGGACCGGTGAGCGCCAGCAGCGGGGCGATGATCGTGTATCGGAACAGGGCAAGGTCGGTGGGTTTGCTAGCCATGGCGACCTTCTCCATGAGGCCGGCCGAAGTCGCCACGCCATACCAGTGTGTGGGGCGACGCCGAATCGCATCGCCATGGTGTGCGGTCTTCGAGCAACCGGCGGAATCCGACGAGCGCGGTGCGCAGGGATGCTCAGACGAGCCCGATCCTCTGCGCCGCATGCAGCCCAACTCCGTGATGCAAGAAGGCATCGACCACATGCGTGAAGTCGAGGCAGAGTGCGGCCAGGAGTGCCTGCACATCACCTCGGAAACCGGCCACCGATGGCGGTGGCTCCGGCGCCCGAGCTCGCACCTGTGCCAGGTAGGTGCGGATCCGTCCGCCGCGGGCAAGAAACCCCGCGCGCAGCGACTGCGCCACGGAATGGCAGGGGACGTCTGGGCGGTCGGCTCGTAGTGCAGCCAGCAGGGGCAGGCCCTCGGCGTAACCGTGGAGGAACGGGCCAACGAGCGCCGGCCCGTGCTGTCGCCGAGGAATGCAGAAGTCCGGCAGGAGCGACACCGTCTTGCGCATGCGGGCGCACAACAGCCGCCGGACCGGGATCACCTCCGTCCGGCCGTCCGGCAGAAGCAA
>JAHDXY010000492.1 GCA_023384005.1 Burkholderiaceae bacterium
GTCGGGCTTGCCCGCCGCTCCCTTCGCACGCATGAAATAAAGCAACGCAAGATTGAACCGGGCGTCGCATCCGTCTTCTCCATCCGGATCGATGCGGATCGCGTTCAAATAGGCGGCTTCGGCGTCGGCGAGACGTGATCGATTATCATAAGCAAGCGCGAGATTGAGGTAAGCGTCCGCGGCGGGATCGATTCGGATGAGGCGCTCGAAAGTCCGGATCGCGTCGTCGAGGAGGTCTAGGCCAGCCTTGAAGTATATCGAGCCGCCGGCCTTCGCATTGACCAGCCGAGCCATGCCGTGCAGCGACCGACCCTGCCCGTAGAGAGCATCCGGATAATTCGCGTTGATGCGAAGCGCCGCCTCATAGGCCTGCAAGGCCTCAGGAAGCAGGCCTCGATCCTCATGCGCACGGCCGACTAGGACATACTGCCGCGGGCGATCATCGCGCCCCTGCTTCGGCCACTCAAACAGCGGCATACACCTGCCTCCGTTTTCGCAGGTTATCACGCAAGGTTTTTCCTATCCAACCACTTACGACGACGCCACTTGCGACGAGCGGATTGCGGCCATCTTGACTCAATCGTGAAAGAGCAACTGGCAGGCGCCAAGCCGCCCGCCGAGACAGCACCTCGGAATCCGCCTCGGAGTATGGGCATATCGTTGATACGTCCCTACAGTGGTCGCCCTCTGAGCGGGTCGGCGTCTCGGAAGCTCGCCCCAGCAAGCCTACGCGGTCACTCCCAAGAAAGCAGCAGACTTGTGTCTGGCAAGGCGGTGCGTTGATGCGAATCCAAGGTAGGCTGAAGCTCGGTTACTACCCGTTACCTGAGTCCGAGGCGCAGCGAATGCGGCGCTTTGTCGGGTTTCCCACAGAACAGTGTCAGGCCCTGGACTCCTGCAGTGGCACCGGCGCGGCAGTCAAAGCACTTACTGCCAACAGCTCCGCGCGCACGTGTGGAATCGAACTCGACGCCTATCGGGCTGCGGAGGCGAGCAACGTTCTTGATGAGGTCATCCAGGGCAGCGCGTTTGACACGCATGCCCCGGTCGAATCGTTTTCGCTGCTCTATCTGAATCCGCCCTACGACTTCGAGATTGGCGAGGGCAAGAACAAGCGGATGGAGCGACTGTTCCTGGAGCACGTGGCACGGTGGTTGAAGCCGGGCGGAGTGCTTGTCTTTGTTCTGCCGTATGACCGCGTTTACGACTGTCACGGCACGCTCACGACCCAGTTCCGAGACAAGGCGATCTATCGGCTGACGGCTCCGGAATCGGTCACCTACAAGCAGGTCGTGCTCTTCGGAGTGCGCCGGTCCCGCCCGGAGCGGGAGCGCATGACCGACCGCGTGGTGAACGAAGGGAACTGGAAACTTCAGCAGCTCATCCGGTCGTACGACTCGATCCCGCCGCTCCCGGATGAACCGGACCGGCAGTACGCCGTGCCCGCGGCGCCACCAGCACGATTGGAATACCGCGGATTGCCTCTCGACCTCATCGAAGACCTTCTCGACAACTCGCCCGCGTGGCGGCAGGCTCAACGCAACACACACGCGCCGAAGGCCGAGTTCTCCGGACGCCCGCTGACGCCGCTGCACAAGGGGCACGTTGGCTTGCTCTGCACGAGCGGGCTGTTGAACGGCGTCTTTGGATCGGATGGGGACCGGCACATCGCCTACTGGGAGAGCGTCAAGGTCGTGGACCGGATCGAGGAAGAGGGGGAGCGCGCCG
>JAHDXY010000493.1:0-819 GCA_023384005.1 Burkholderiaceae bacterium
AGAGGCTGTCCATCTTCTCGACTCCCGACACCTTGCCGAGCTCTTCCTCAATCAGGTCGGTCACATAGAGTTCAACTTCGAGCGGAGCCGCACCGGGGTAGACGGTGGTGACGACGACGATGTCGAAGTTGACAGCCGGGAAGGCTTCTCGTCGCAGGCCCAGTGCCGCCATCAGGCCGATCACGACAAGAAACAGCGTCAGCAGATGGACGAGCAGCGCATTGCGCAAGATCAGACGAAGGAAACCCATGGCTCAGCGCTCCTCAGGGTAGGCGTGCAGGGCAAGACGCAGGCGCGCCTCGGCTTCGCGGGCTGCCTGCAGGGCGTCGATACGTTCCATCTCGACGTTGTCTACTTCGATGTCGTAGCCCAAAATGGCAATTTCTTCCGTTCGTGCCTGCCGAAACTGCGCCTGAGCGAGGTTACGCTTGCGGATCAGGGCGTCGCGCTGACGCTTGGCCTGCTCCAGCCGCCGACGGGCGCCATCGAGCGCTTGGAAGGCCAGGTCGATCTCGCGAGCCACATCGCGCAGAATGACGGCACGCTGTGCGTCAAGGGCGGCGAGTCGGGCAGCGGCCGCCTCGTCTTGGGACCGCGAGGCAGTCTTACCCAGGTTGACCTCGGCGGCAACCCCAATGACCCAGGTCAAGTGATTGACGTCATCGGCGCTGTCTGGAATCGAGCGGCCCATGGAGCCTTCAAGGCCATTGGTGCCCAGCGAGCCGAATACCGCGACGTCGGGCCGCGCTTGCTCGCGAGCCAGCTCCTGCTGGGTGCGTAACGGGGCACGGCTGGCCTCGATCAGGGCCAAGTCTTGAC
>JAHDXY010000493.1:829-1417 GCA_023384005.1 Burkholderiaceae bacterium
TGGTCGAGCGGCAGCACGGGCAGAGCCTCGATCGGACGTCCGGTACGGACCGCCAGCCGGCGCCGCAGGTCTTCGCGGGCCAGTTCGAGCTGCAGCAGGGCACCCTCGCGGGCGACCAGATTGGATTCGGCAGCGGCGACATCTAGGTCATCACCGCGACCGAGGGTGCGGCGGCCTTCCATCAGCTCTGTAAACCGTCGCGACAGTCGGATCAGATCGTTCATCAGTGTGATGCGTGCCTCGATGGCGGCAAGGCCCCAAGCCAGTTGCTCGGTCTCGGCCTGCACGCCCTGCAGCTGCAGTTTGGCGCGGTAGGCTGGCGCAATCAGTCCGGCCGCCGCCAGTTCCTGCTGCAGGCTCAGCTCGCGCCCAAGGAAATTGCGCCACAGGGGTTGCCGGGCCGTCAGTTCGAGCTTGGTCGTATAGCCGGGGTTGAACGATTGAAAGCTCGACGCGTCGAAGGTGGGAATCACGGGCATTCCGGGTACAGCCGGGGCCTGCGGCGCGGGCGGCGGATACTCGGTGTACTCGCGCTGGTGCGACAAGGTGGCTTGCAGCATCGTTGCGGTCGGCAAGATCTTGCGCACG
>JAHDXY010000493.1:1427-1728 GCA_023384005.1 Burkholderiaceae bacterium
ATTGGCTGCGCCGGTCGCCCGCCAAGGTATTGGAGGTCTCCGAGCTGTCGTCGACATAGCGTGCATTGCCGAAGAGTACGAGGTCGTAGGCTGCGAGTGCGCCAGCCGATTGGGCCTCGGCCTCGAGGCGTGCGGCCTCGATCTCGGCAAGCTCAACAGCCGAGCGCCGAGCGTCGGTCAGCAGCGCCTGCAGCGCATCGGCCTGGGCCGGAGCAGCAAGGGCGACGCCTGCGACGAGCGCCGCAGCAAAGCGGAGTTGCGGGTTCATGCGGTTCCTTCCCGGCCTTCTGGCGTCAGCGCG
>JAHDXY010000102.1 GCA_023384005.1 Burkholderiaceae bacterium
CGCGCCGCCCACTCGAGCAGCGGATCGTGACGTCCGGCGATCAGCGGCGGCGGTTCGCCCGCCTTGCTCTCGATCGTGCCCACGGCCTGCGCCGCGACCCACTGGCCGATCTGCGCGCGCGAAAAGAGAAGCTTGCCGCGCGCGCGCGCGTGCGGGATCGCCCCGCGCGAGACGAGGTGGTAGACGCTGCGCGGGCGCATCCGCAGCAATCGGGCCACCTCGTTGGTCGTCAGCCAGTCGTCCATCGCCGCCTCCGCAGCGAATGGTACGCAAAAATTCCGCGGTTTTCACGCGCCCGGAAAGCGCGGATAGAGTCGCCCCGATGGGAGACATCGGTCAGGCATTCGCGACCGCGGCAGGACTCGTCACGGGCTCGGACCCGAAGCTCTGGCCGATCGTCGCGCTGAGCCTGCAAGTGAGCGGGCTCGCCACGCTCGCCGCGGCGTTGTTCGCGTTTCCGCTCGCGGCCTGGGTCGCGCTCACGCCGTTTCGCGGGCGCGGCGTGCTGATCGCCGCCCTCAACGCGATGATGGGATTGCCGTCGGTCGTCGTCGGCCTGGTCGTCTACCTGATGCTCTCGCGCGCCGGGCCGCTGGGCGAACTGGGCATCCTGTTCACCCCGTCGGCGATGGTGATCGCGCAGTGCGTGCTGGTGTTGCCGCTGATCACCGCGCTGGCGCGACAGACGATGGAGGACGCGCTGCGCGAGTACGACGAGTACCTGCGCTCGCTGCACGCGGGCAAGCTGCAGGTCGTCGCGACGCTGCTTCACGAGGCGCGGTTTTCGCTGCTCACCGCGCTGCTCGCGGGTTTCGGTCGCGCCGCCGCCGAGGTCGGCGCGGTGATGATCGTGGGCGGCAACATCGACGGCGTCACGCGCGTCATGACCACGGCGATCTCTCTGGAAACCAGCAAGGGCGAGTTGCCGCTCGCGCTGGCGCTGGGCTTCGTTCTGGTGAGCGTCGTGCTCGCGGTGAACTCGGCAGCCTACGGGGTGCGCGCATACAGCGGGCGACGCTATGGCTAGCGTGCGCGACGCCAGCGAACGCGATGCGGGCATGCGCTACGCCGGCGCGTCCTTCGACGTGCACCAGCGCGATCCGGGCGACGCATGCGAGAGCGCGGTTGGCGCGCGATCGCAGCGACCGATCGTGCTCGAAGGCGCCTGCGTGCGTTCGGGCGCCACAGTGTTGCTGCACCCGACCGACCTGCAGATCTGCGTGTCGCGCCGCACCGTCGTCCTGGGACCGAACGGCGCGGGCAAGACCACGCTGCTGCGCGCGATCCACGGCCTGGTCGGACTCGCGGGCGGGGCGCTGCGCGGGGTCGCGCGCGACAGCGCGAGCGCGAGCCGTGGCGAAGGCGCGCGCTGCGCCTACGTATTCCAGAAACCGGTGATGCTGCACCGCTCGGCGCTCGCGAACGTCGAACACGCGCTCGCGCTGAACGGCGTGATCGCGGGCGAACGACGGAATCGCGCCCAGGCCGCGCTCGCGGACGTCGGACTCGCCAGCCTCGGGCAGCGCCCGGCGCGGCGGCTCTCGGGCGGCGAGCAGCAGCGCCTCGCGGTCGCGCGCGCCAACGCGCTCGATCCCGACTGCCTGCTGCTCGACGAACCGACCGCGAGCCTCGACCCGGGGGCGGCGGCCGGAATCGAGCGCTACCTGCTGCGGCTGTGCGAACGCGGCCGCGGGTTCGTCATGACGACGCACGACCTGGCCCAGGCCCGGCGGCTCGCAGATCGGATCATCTTCATGCACCGCGGCCGCGTCGAGGAGGCGAGCGAGGCGGCCGCATTTTTCGACGCGCCGAGTTCCACGCTCGCGCGTCGCTTCCTCGAAGGAGAATGGCTGGAATGAAACGAACCCTGCAGATCATCCGGGCGGCGCTCGCGCTGTCGATCGTCGCGACCGCGGCACCGGCGAACGCGGCGCAGTTCATCGTGATGTCCTCGACCACGTCGACCGAGCAGTCGGGGCTGTTCGCCCACCTGCTGCCGCTGTTCACCCGCGACACCGCAATCGAAGTGCGGGTGGTCGCGCAGGGCACCGGGCAGGCCCTGGCCACCGCGCGCAGGGGCGACGCCGACATCGTCTTCGTCCACGACCGGGTGGCCGAGGAGAAGTTCGTCGCCGAGGGCCATGGCCTTGAGCGGCGCGAGGTCATGTACAACGATTTCGTCGTCGTCGGGCCCAGGAACGACCCGGCGAAGATCGCGGGGCTGCGCGACGTCGGACGCGCTTTGGCGGCAATCGCGAAGGCGCGCGCGGTGTTCGTGTCGCGTGGCGACAAGAGCGGCACCCACGCCGCCGAGTTGCGGTTCTGGGACCAGTCGCAGGCCGGGGTTCCGGCGGCGGACGCGTCCTGGTACCGCCAGACCGGGTCCGGAATGGGCCCGACGCTGAACGTCGCATCGGGTCTGGACGGATACACGCTCACCGATCGGGGAACCTGGATCGGTTTTCGCAATCGCGGCACGCTCGCCGTGCTGGTCGAGGGCGACCCGAAGCTGTTCAACCAGTACGGCGTGATCGTCGTCAACCCGAAACGGCACCCGGCGGTGAAGGCCGAGGCGGCGCAGCGCTTCGCCGACTGGATCGTTTCGCCCTCAGGGCAGTCGGCGATCGCGGCGTATCGGCTCGGCGGCGAGCAGCTGTTCTTCCCGAACGCCGCGGCGCGCTGAGCATCGCGTCCCCCAGGTCGTATCATCGCCGGATTGAGTCGACCTTGGAGAATGCGATGGGACTGGCTGACGATCTCGAGCGGGTGGCGGGGCTGCACCGTTCGGGCGCGCTGAACGACGCCGAGTACGGACAGGCCAAGGCGAAACTGCTGCGCGATGCGCGACCCGCCGGAGAGGGGGCTCGTCGGGCGGTCGACAAGCTCAGGCGATCGATCGACGATCGGTGGATCGGCGGGGTGTGCGGTGGAATAGGCGCCGCCACTGCGACCGAGTCGTGGATCTGGCGACTGCTCTTTTGCGTCGGTCTGTTCGCCGGCGGCGTGACCGGGCTGCTCTACCTGCTGATGTGGCTTCTGGTTCCCTCGATGGCGGACGATCTGCTCTGAGGGAGCGACCGGGCACCGCGCGCGTTCGCAAGCCCGCGAGTCGGTCATGGCACGGTGGATCGCGCACCTCGACATGGACGCCTTCTACGCGTCGGTCGACCTGCTGCGCTATCCGATGCTGGCGGGCTCGCCGGTCGTGATCGGCGGCGCGCGCATGCACGCGCCGACGCCGCTGCCCGAGGGAGGCTACGCTTTCGCGCGACTGCGCGATTACGCGGGGCGCGGCGTCGTCACCACCGCCACCTACGAGGCGCGCGCGTTCGGGATCCGCTCCGGAATGGGGTTGATGAAGTGCGCCGCGCTGTGCCCGGACGCGGTCCTGCTGCCGACCGATTTCGACGAATACAGGCGCCACTCGCGCGCGTTCAAGGACGCGGTGGCGGGGATCGCGCCGGTGATCGAGGATCGCGGCATCGACGAGATCTACATCGACCTCGGCGCAAGCGGCGCGGATCGCTCCGATTCGGGGCGCGGGATCGCGCTTCGCATCCGCGCCGCGGTGCGTGCCGCGACCGGGCTGAGCTGCTCGATCGGCCTGGCGCCGAACAAGCTGCTCGCGAAGATCGCCTCCGAACTCGACAAGCCCGATGGACTGACACTGATCGCCGAAGGCGACCTCGAGCGGCGCATCTGGCCGCTGCCGGCGAGCCGGATCAACGGGATCGGCCCGAAGGCCGCCGCGCGGCTCGCCGAGGCGGGGATCGCGACGATCGGCGATCTCGCGCGCGCCGATCGGCTCGCGCTGGTCGTGAGCTTCGGGCAGAGCTACGGCCACTGGCTGCACGAGTCCGCTCACGGACGCGACGATCGTCCCGTCGTGACCCACAGCGAACCGAAATCGATCAGCCGCGAGACCACCTTCGAGCGGGACCTGCATCCGCGGCGCGACCGCGACGAGCTCACCGCGATCCTGACGCAGTTGTGCGACAAGCTCGCCGGTGATCTCGAACGCAAGGGGTACCGCGCGCGCACGATCGGGATCAAGCTGCGCTACGACGATTTCAGCATCGTCACGCGCGACCGCTCCGCCGCGCACGCGTTGCGTGACGCGCCCTCGATCCTCGCGGCGGCTCGCGATTGCCTCAGGCGCGCCGACCTCGGGCGCAGGCTGCGCCTGCTCGGCGTGCGTGCCGCGGGGCTGGTGGTCGAACCCGCCGTTGATGCGCAGGCGGGGGTACACGCGGCCTTCGCAGCGCCCGCGCCCGGCGCGGCGCGCGCCGCCGAGCCCGAGCGAAGCGCGCACGATGCGCCGCGACGCGGCGCCAGCGCATCGTTGCCGCTGTTCGACTGAAGGCGGGCCCGCGGCGGCACGCTAGAATCCCCGCTTGCGCCCGCATCGCGACCACGCGGCGTGCGGGCCGGCTCGACAAGGAGAGACGATGGCCGCAGCCGCGAAGACCCGCAGGGCGCGCCCCGCCGAGGCTCGGCCGCAGCAATCGCCGCGGTACCTGAGCGGATTCGGCAACGAGTTCGCGACCGAGGCGCTCGAAGGCGCGCTTCCGGTCGGACGCAATTCGCCGCAGCGTTGCGCCTACGGCCTGTACGCCGAGCAGCTCTCGAGCACCGCGTTCACCGCGCTGCGCGGCGCCAACCGGCGCACCTGGACCTACCGGATCCGCCCGAGCGCAATGCACGAGCCGTTCAAGCGCATCGCCGACGCGGCGATGGTCGGGCGCGCCGACGGCGCCGAGGTCTCGCCGGCGCAGACGCGATGGTCCCCGTTGCCGCTGCCGAAGAAGGCCACCGACTTCGTGTCCGGCCTGTTCACGATGGCGCATGCCGGAGACGCGGTCTCGCTGTCGGGTTGCGCGATCCACATGTACGCCGCCAATCGTTCGATGAAGGATCGCTTCTTCTACGACGCCGACGGCGAGTTGCTGATCGTTCCGCAGCTCGGCCGTCTGCACCTGTTCACCGAAATGGGCCAGCTGATGGTCGAGCCGCAGGAGATCGCGGTGATACCGCGTGGCGTGCGCTTTCGCGTCGAACTGCCAGACCTCAGAGACGAGGGCGGCACGCTCGAAGGCGTGCGCGGGTACATCTGCGAGAACTACGGCGCGTCGTTCCGCCTGCCCGACCTCGGTCCGATCGGATCGAACGGGCTCGTCAACCCGCGCGACTTCCTCGCTCCGGTGGCCTGGTACGAGGACCTCGCCGGTTCGTTCGAGCTGGTGGCGAAGTTCCAGGGCCGCATGTGGGCGGCGAAGATCGGCCACTCGCCGCTGGACGTGGTCGCCTGGCACGGCAACTCGACACCGTACAAGTACGATCTGCGCCGTTTCAACACGATCGGATCGATCAGCTACGACCATCCCGATCCGTCGATCTTTCTCGTGCTGCAGTCGCAGTCCGCGGTGCTCGGGGTCGACGCGATCGATTTCGTCATCTTCCCGCCGCGCTGGCTCGCTGGCGAGGACACCTTCCGTCCTCCCTGGTTCCACCGCAACATCGCGAGCGAGTTCATGGGACTGGTCCACGGCGAGTACGATGCGAAGACCGGAGGTTTCGTTCCTGGCGGCGCGTCGCTGCACAGCTGCATGACCGGGCACGGGCCCGACCAGGGCACCTTCGCCAAGGCGAGCGCGATCGACACCTTGGTGCCGGCGAAAGTCGGCGACACAATGGCGTTCATGTTCGAAACGCCGGCGATGATCGTACCCACGCGACAGGCGCTCGAGTTGCCGACGCTGCAGCGCGAATACTGGAAGTGCTGGCAGGGGCTCGAGCGCAATTTCGATCCGCGCAGGCGCTGATTCCGGCTCGTGTCGACGGTCGCGCCTGCCTGTATCCGTATGTAACAGCACGCGCGATCTGTAACGATCGGGCCTTTCGTGCGCTCTCGAGCACCAAACGCTGTGACAATGGGACCGGAGGTCCATCCAGTGAATATCTTGCGACAGACATCATCGTTCAGGGTGAAGGCGCTCGCTGCCACGGTACTGCTGCTGGGCGCCGCGATCCTTGCCCAGGCGGCACAGGCGCACGGCGGCCGTGTTCGCGGTTCGGTGTCGGTGCAGATCGGCCCGGGCGCAATCGCCGCGCCATACTGGCGCGGGACGATCCACCCGCGCGTCTACATTGCCCCGCCGCTGATCTACGCGCCGTTCGCCTTCCCCTACGGCGGGCACCCCTACCCCTACGCCTACCCCTATGCCTACCCGTACGGCTATCCCTACGCCTATCCCTATCCACCGGCCCCGCCGCAGCCGCAGAGCTATGTCGAGCGCCCGCCCGAGCCTGGATCCGATGCGCAGCCGCCAGAGGGGGCCGCGCCTGAGCCCGGCTACTGGTACTGGTGCACCGACCCGCAGGGCTACTACCCGAGCGTGCGCGAGTGCCCGCAGGGCTGGCTGCAGGTGCCTGCGCAAACGGGCGTCGCCCGCTGAGGACAAGATGACTCAATCGAGATTCCCGCGGATCGCCGCGCTGTCGATCGCTCTGCTCGCGATCGGTGCCTGCGCCACCGTACCCACCGGTCCGAGCATGCTCGTTCTTCCCGGCAGCTCGAAGACCTTCGACCAGTTTCGCGCCGACGATTACTCGTGCCGCGATTTCGCGATGCAGCAGATCGGCGGCGCGAGCGCCGCGCACGTCGCCAACGACGCCGCGGTGCGCAGCGGGATCGCCGGCGCTGCGATCGGCGCGATCGCCGGCGCCGCGATCGGCGGATCGCGCGGCGCTGGCGTCGGCGCCGGGACCGGGCTGATCGTCGGAAGCGCTCATGGCTCGGGTGCGTCGCAGTACTCTGGCTACGGCGCCCAGCGCAGGTATGACAATGCCTACGTCCAGTGCATGTACTCGCTGGGCCACCGCGTGCCGGTCTCGGGCGCGTTCTCGCAGTCCCGGCCTGCCTATCAGGGCCAGCCCCCCGCCTACGGCAGCATCCCCTCGCCTCCGCCCGGCTCTCCGCCGCCGCCGCCGCCGCGTTGACCGCAGGCTGAAGCAGGCGCGCGGGCGCCGTCGCGCGCGCCGCGTGTCGCGCGAAGGCGCCGGCTAACGCGCATCGATCGCGAGCCGGTCGGCGCTTCGCCCTCGAGTCGGTCGGGCAGGCACGCATCCGCTAGACTCGCCCGATGTCGTCCGAATCCGCTCCCGCCCAGGACGCGAAGGCACGCTGGCTCGACGGGCTCAATTCCGAGCAGGTCGCCGCCGCCGCCTGGGGCGAGCGCGACGCGAGCGGGGCGTTTCGCTCGCGCCCGTTGCTGGTGATCGCCGGCGCCGGCAGCGGGAAGACCGCGACGATCGCGCATCGCGTCGCGCACCTGGTGCTCAACGGCGTCGATCCGGTGCGCATCCTGCTGCTCACCTTCAGCCGGCGCGCGGCAAACGAGATGACGCGCCGCGCCGAACGCCTGGTCGCCGATGCACTGGCCGAGGCGCGCCGCGAGATCGCGTCCCGCGCCTTGGCAGGCGCGCCGGCCGCGGTGCGCCTGCCCTGGGCAGGCACCTTTCACGCGATCGGTGCGCGTCTGTTGCGAAGCTACGCCACGCGCCTCGGGCTGGAACCGAACTTCGGCGTGCTCGATCGGGGCGACGCGGCCGATCTGATCGATCTCGCGCGGCACGAGCTCGGTTATTCGGCCACGAAGAAGCGCTTCCCCCGCAAGGACACCTGCCTGGCGATCTACTCTCACAGGGTCAATACCGGCTGGCCGCTCGAGCAGGTGCTGGCGCGCGTCTTCCCGTGGTGCGCCGACTGGGAGCAGCCGCTGCGCGCGCTGTTTCGCGAGTACGTCCGGCGCAAGCAGGGCAACGGCGTACTGGACTACGACGACCTGCTGCTGTGGTGGGACGCGGCGCTGCAAGACGAGGCGATCGCACGCGAGGTCGGCGCGAGATTCGATCACGTCCTGGTCGACGAGTACCAGGACACCAACCTGCTGCAGGCGCGCATCCTGCAGCGCCTGCGGCCCGACGGCAGCGGCCTGATGGTGGTGGGCGACGACGCACAGTCGATCTACGCGTTTCGTGGAGCCGACGTCGAGAACATCCTCGGATTCGCCGAGCGATTCGATCCCGCGGCGCACCGCGTCGCGCTCGAGCTCAACTACCGCTCGGTGCAGCCGGTGCTCGACGCCGCCAATGCACTGATCTCCGAGGGCGCGCGCCAGTATCCGAAGCGGCTGCGCGCGCACCGCGCCGGGGGCGAACGCCCGAGGCTGGTCACCGTGCTCGACGATCGCGCGCAGGCCGACTGGGTGATCGGCGAGATCCTGCGCAGGCGCGAAGAGGGCGTTGTGCTGAAGAAGCAGGCGGTGCTGTTTCGCAGCTCGCACCACAGCGACCTGCTCGAGGTGGAATTGACCCGTCGCAACATCCCCTACGTCAAGCACGGCGGCCTGCGCTTCCTCGAGGCGGCGCACGTCAAGGACCTGCTCGCGGTCTTGCGTTGGGCCGACAACCCGCGCAACTCGGTCGCGGCGTTCCGGGTGCTGCAGATGATGCGGGGAATGGGGCCGGCGAACGCGCAGCGCTGCCTCGATCTCGTCGTCGCGGCGCAAGCCGGAAACGACGCTGGAAAGGACGCCACGAAGGAGACCGCAAGGGCGGAGGCTGCAAAGGCGGCGAGCGCGCCGTCGGGGACCGTCGCGAACTCCGCGTCGCGTCCGATCGACGCACTCGCGCGTTTCGTGCCGCCGGCACCGGCGCGCGACGAATGGCCGGAGTTCGTGGCGATGATCAGCGCGCTCGCGGATCCGGACGCCGCCTGGACCGGACAGGTCGCGCGCGTGCGCCAGTGGTACATGCCGGTACTCGCGCGTCGCTTCGACGATTCGGGAGTTCGCGCCGCGGACCTGGAGATGCTCGAGGCGATCGCGGCGCAGTTCGGAACGCGTGAACGCTTTCTCACCGAACTCGCGCTCGATCCGCCGCGGGCCGGCGGCGACCTGGCGGGCGACCCGCTGCTCGACGAGGACTACCTGATCCTGTCGACCGTGCATTCGGCCAAGGGCCAGGAGTGGGACGCGGTCTACCTGATCAACGTCGCCGACGGCAACTTCCCGAACGAGTACGCCACCGGCGACGCCGCGGCGATCGAGGAAGAGCGCCGGCTGCTGTACGTCGCGATGACGCGCGCGCGCGACGCGCTGCAGCTGATCGAACCGCAACGCTACTACGTCACGCACCAGCGCAAGCTCGGGGGCGACTACGTCCACGGCTCGCGCAGCCGGTTCCTGACGGCGGCAGTGCTCGCGCGACTCGATCGGGCCGGGCCGCAGCCCGACGCGGACGCGAACGCAGCGACGGGGCAGTCGAACGCGCCGACGTCCGAGCCCGCGATCGACGTGAAGAAGCGGTTGCGCGGCATGTGGTAGCGCGCAACCGCCAGGCAGGGCAGGTGCTCAACCGAGATAGAGGCGATCGAGTTCGCGGTCGTTGAGCTGCTGCATGCTCGGGCTCACGAAGATCTGCGGCTGGTTCTTCAGGCCGAAGTAGGTCGCTCCGCCGGTGCGCACGCGCTCGTTGCTGGCGACTTCCTTGCTCATGTCGACCTTGTCGGCCGCCACGGCGAGGCCGCGGTAGGTTTCGCCACCGGTGCTGATCGTTTCGGCGGCCTGCGCGTTGAAGGCAAGCAGGGCGACGGCGGCGGGGGCGAGGAACTTGGCGATAGTGTTCATTTGGTGGACTCCTTGGGGTCTGGTCTGTCGGTCGACGTTGTCGCTGTCGATGGCCCGAGTGTCGAGCGCGGGGATGGCGGGGTCATCGCGCGACGATCTCGTCGCGACGACGATTCGGTCCCGTTCGGGTCACGGACGCTTGCAAAGCGGCAGGATTTGCGGCACGGTTTCGCGGCCCGACAGTGATCGGCGCTGCGCCGCTCCGGGCAACAGGAGGACGAGATGGGCGATGAAAAAGAGACTGCAGCAGGTGCACAGGGAGGCTGCCTGTGCGGCGCGATCCGTTACCGCGTCACCCACCCGATCGAGAAGCTGATCCTTTGCCACTGCACTGATTGCCAGAAGTCCTCGGCCACCGGCGCGAGCGTCAACGCGGTCATTCCGAGCGAGCGATTCGAGATCGTCAAGGGCGCGCCGAAGATCTTCAGCAAGGTAGTCGACAGCGGCAACACGCTGCACCGTGCGTTTTGCGGCGATTGCGGATCGCCGGTCTTCACGCGTCGCGACAACGCGCCGCAAGTCACCGTGCTCAAGGTCGGAACGCTCGACGCGCCGATCGGGATGAAGATCGCGATGAACATCTGGACCAGCAGCGCGCGGCCCTGGATGCACATCGACGCGACGCTCGAGAACCATCCGAAGGGGCGTCCGATGCCGCCGGCAACGCCCCCGGCCTGAGCCGCACGCGCCGATGACGCGCCGCATCTTCACCGCCTGCCTGGGGACCGAGACCAACTCGTTCTCTCCGATCCCCACCGGGATCAGCTTGTTCGAGGGCGCGATGCTGGTCAGGGGCGGACGCCACGGCGAGCGCCCCTCGCTGTTCGCGGTTCCGCTCGTGGTCTGGCGCGAGCGCGCCAGTGCGCTCGGCTGGACCGTCGTCGAGGGACTCGCCGCCTTCGCGACTCCGGCCGGAGTCACGACACGAGTGACCTACGAGGCGCTGCGTGACGAGATCGTCGCGGACCTGCGCGCGGCGATGCCGGTCGATGCGGTGCTGCTCAACCTGCACGGCGCGATGATCGCCGACGGTTATCCGGACGCCGAAGGCGACCTGCTCGAGAAGTTGCGCGCGCTGGTCGGGCCGAGGGTTCCGATCGCCGTCGAACTCGACCTGCACTGCCACCTCAGCGAACTGAAGGTGGCGAGCGCCGACGTGATCGTGATCTACAAGGAGTACCCGCACGTCGACGTCGCCGATCGCGCGCACGAAGTGTTCGACATCGCGTCGCGGATGCTGCTCGGTGGCGCCAGGCCGGTGATGGCGATGCACGATTGCGCGATGCTGGGCGTGTACCCGACGACGCGCGAGCCGATGATCGGTATCGTCGCGCACATGCAGGCGCTGGAGAAGGAATCCGGCATCCTGTCGGTCTCGCTGGCGCACGGTTTTCCGTGGGGCGACACGCCCGAAGTCGGCACGCGCACGCTGGTCGTGACCGACGGCGACGAAGCGCTCGCGCGGCGCGTAGCCGCCGAGCTCGGCGAGCAGGTCTGGGCGGCGCGATTCGCGATGATGCCGCCGTTCCTCAGCGTCGACGAAGCGATCGACCACGTCTTCGCCGCCGAACCGGCGCCGGGCCACCCCTTCGTGCTCGCCGACACGGCCGACAACACCGGGATCGGCGCGCCGGGCGATTCCACCTTCGTGCTTCGCCGGATGCTCGAGCGCGGCCTCGGCGGCGTGGCGCTCTCGCCGCTGTGGGATCCGATCGCGACCGCGATCGCCTTCGACGCGGGAGAGGGAGCGTCGTTGCCGATGCGCGTGGGCGGGAAGATGGGTCCGGGGTCGGGCGATCCGCTCGACGTCGAGGCGCGCGTTATGTGCCTCACGCCCGAGGCCTGGCAGCCCTTCGGGGGCGCGCTCGCTCCGCTCGGGCGCCTTGCCTGGCTGCGCATCGCCGGTTCGGACGACGAGGACGCGATCGACCTCGTGGTCAACGACTACCGGGTGCAGAGTTTTCACCCCGAGTGCTTTCGCGCCGCCGGGATCGACCCGCACGAACGCCGAGTCCTCGTCGTCAAGTCGACCCAGCATTTCTTTGCCGGTTTCGCGCCGATCGCGCGCGAGGTGCTGTACTTGTCGGCGCCGGGCTGCGGATCGATGGACATGGCGGCGCTCGCGCTCGGCAGCGTGACCCGTGCGCTCTGGCCGAAAGTCGCCCAACCGCACGCGGCGCCGGATCGACCGGCTTGAACCAGGCGGACTCGCTCGCCGAGCCCTCGCGGAGGGTCCCGGTATTCGGCGAGTACGACCTGGTCGTGCTCGGCGCGGGCCCCTCGGGAATCGCCGCGTCGGTCTCGGCTGCGCGGCGCGGCGCGCGCACCTTGCTGGTCGAACGCTACGGCTTTGCCGGGGGGATGGGAACCGCGGGCGGCGTGACCAACTTCGCGGGCCTGTACGCGCGCATCGGCGACGAGATGGTGCAGGTCGTGCGCGGCGTGGTCGACGACCTGCTGGCGCGGATCGAACATCTGGGTGGATTGAACGTCCCGCAGCAGGGATTGCAGGGACGCATCCAGGTGCGCTCGTACGACGTCTCGGCGTACAAGTGCGCCGCCGACGAACTGCTCGTGTCTGCAGGCGTCGAACCGCTGTTCCACGCGCAGGCGGCGGCGGTGATCGGCACGACCGAGCGGATCGACGCGCTCGTCCTGGAGACCCGCTCCGGACGGCAGGCGGTGCGTGCGCGCTGCTTCGTCGATTGCTCGGGCGACGGCGAGCTCGCGGCCTTCGCCGGGGTGGCGTACGACAAGGGCGACGGCCAGGGCAGCGCACTGTTTCCGACGACGATGTTTCGCGTTGGCGGCGTCGACTCCGCGCGTGCACTGGAGGCGATCGGCAGCTTTGGCGCGATCGACGCTCTGATGGACGCGGCGGCGCGCGACGGGCGCTATCGCTTCGCACGACGCGGCGCGATCGTGCGCCCGCAGAAAGACCCGACGCAGTGGCGCGTCAACGTCACGCAGATCCGCAACGCGCAGGGACTCGCGATGGACGCGACCGACGCGCGCCAGCTCGCCGCGGGAGAGGTCGAGGGGCGGCGACAGGTGCGCGAATACTGGCGCTTCCTGCGCGCCGAGGTGCCCGGCTTCGAGCGTTGCGAGATCGTCGAGATCGCGCCGCAGGTAGGGGTGCGCGAGACGCGCCGCATCCGTGGACGCTATGCGTTGAGCGGCGAGGACGTGGTCGCTTGCGCGCGCTTCGACGACGCGATCGGCGTCAACGCCTGGCCGATGGAGCTGCACGTGGCCGGCGGCGTCGACTGGATGTTTCACCGCGACGCCGCCGCGGCGTACAACCAGCTGCCATGGCGGATGCTGGTTCCGGAGCAGGGCCCGCGAAACCTGCTGGTCGCGGGGCGCTGCGCGTCGATGACGCACGAGGGGCAGTCGGCGGCGCGCGCGAGCGGCGCGTGTTTCGCGATGGGTCAGGCGGCTGGCACGGCCGCGGCGCTCTCGCTCGCC
>JAHDXY010000494.1 GCA_023384005.1 Burkholderiaceae bacterium
TCTCGATCGCCCAGTCGCCGCCGATCCACTCACCGGCCTGCACCGGCGTCGGCGTCGCCTTGCCGTCGGCGCCCACCGTCCAGACCATCCGTCCAAGTTCGTTCTGGAGCACCGCGTGCTGTGGAACCAGATACGCTTCGCGCTCCCCGACCTTGACCCTGGCGTTCACGAACTGGCCCGGCAGCACCGCGAGATCCGGATTCGCGAACTCGGCGCGCATCGCCACGGTGCCCAGACGCGCGTCGACGTTGGTCGCGGAGAAGTTCAGGCGGCCCTTGCGTCCGATCGGCTTGCCGTTCGCGTCCGAGAGCGTGACTTCGCTTGCCTTGCCGCTGCGCATTCGTGCGTACTGCGCCTCGCTGAACGCGAAGCGCACCCAGATCGGGTTGGTCTGCGCGATCGTGGTCAGCAGTCCATCGCTGCCCGGCCCGACCAGGCTGCCCTCGGAACGCAGCGAGCGACCGGTGACGCCGGCAATCGGCGCGGTGACGGTTGCGTACGAGAGGTTGAGTTCCGCCTCGCGCACCCGTGCCTGCGCCGCGGCAAGGCCAGCCTCCGAGCTGCGAACGGCAGAAGTCGCGTCGTCGTACTCGCGGCGGCTGATCGCCTGCTGCTCGGCCAGCGGCTTGAGCCGCTGCGCTTCGCGTCGCGCCTGCTCGACGCGGGCCTGTTCCTGGCCGAGCGAGGCTCGCGCTTGCGCAAGTGCGATCTCGAAGGGCGCGCGCTCGATCCGGTACAGCACTGAGCCCGCTTCGACCCGCTCGCCTTCCTGGAACAGCTTGCGCTCGACGATCCCGGAGACGCGCGCGCGGACCTCGACCTCCTTCGAGCCTTCGGCCTGTCCGACCGTCTCGATCAGCACCGGCAGCTTGCGCGGCGCGACGCTCAGCGCGGTGACCGGCATCGCCTGTGGCGCGCCGGCTGCCGGCGCGGGGTCGCCCGCGGGCGCCGCAGCCTGCCTTCCCTGGTCGCAGGCCGCGAGCGAACCAGCGAGCGCCAGCGCCGACGCCAGCGCCGCTGCCCGGGCGAGCAGCTTCGCGCATCCGCACGGGCCGTCGCGCAACGCGCGCGGCGCCCTGGCGCGCAGCGGCGCTCGCGTGCGCCGGGTCTGCGCCGTGGCGGGCAATGGGAACGCGGGCCCAGGGCCCGAACCGGTTCGCAGCGCTTTCACCGGATCAGCGCGCCGGCGCTTTCGTCATCAGGTACAGCATCTGGCTGCGCGTTCCGGAGCGGCAGAACGCGAGCATCGGCTTGGGCGCGTTCGCGAGCGCTTCGCGCAGCGCGAGCAGGCTCGATTCGGCCGAGTGGCCGGCACCGACCGGGACGAAGCGATACTGCAGGCCGGCCGCGAGGGCGGCTCGCTCGATCTCCGCGTTTCCCGGCTGCGCCGGCTCTTCGTGGTCGGGCCGATTGTTGATCACGGTACGAAAGCCGATTTCCGCGACCTGTTCCATGTGGTGCGCGCCGAGCTGGGGCGCGACCGCGAAGTCCTTGTCGATGTATTGAATCATCTCGTGTTGATCCCGCTTCTTGCGCGAATGCACTTTGGCGCAATGATATGTGAACGACCGCTTCGCCGCTCGAAGCCGCGCAATCCGCGCAAATGCGCGCCAATCCGCGCGTGTGTCGCTCCCGCTGGCGTGCCGCCTCCCCGGTCGGCGTGAAGCGGCGATCCGGCGATCCGCAAGGGGCCGAGCTGCGATGCACCAGC
>JAHDXY010000103.1 GCA_023384005.1 Burkholderiaceae bacterium
CGGCAAGCAGGCGATCGACGACGACGCCAACCAGACCGGGCAGATGCTCGCCGCATTGGCCGGCCTGCCGCAGGCGACCTTTGCCTCGAAAGTGGAAGTCGCCGACGGCAGGGCGCAGGTCACCCGCGAGGTCGACGGCGGGCTGGAAACCATCTCGGTCACGGTTCCGGCGGTGATCACGACCGACCTGCGGCTGAACGAACCGCGCTACGTCACGCTGCCCAACATCATGAAGGCGAAGAAGAAGCAGCTCGACGTCGTGAAGCCGGCCGATCTGGGCGTCGACCCGGCGCCGCGCCTGAAGACGCTCAAGGTGTCCGATCCGCCGGCGCGCAAGGCCGGCATCAGGGTGGCCGACGTGGCCGCGCTGGTCGACAAGCTGAGGAACGAAGCGAAGGTCGTTTGAGGCGCGCGGGCGCCGCGCGCGAGTCGTGCCGCTGCCTGCAGCCGTGAACTACGTCACGTAAGAATTTCCGACAGATTCTCCAGAGGTCCATCCATGCCCGTCCTGGTCATCGCAGAACACGACAACGCCTCGCTCAAGGCGAGCACGCTGAACACCGTCGCCGCGGCCGCCGCGATCGGCGGCGACATCCACGTCCTGGTCGCGGGCGCGAACTGCGACGCCGCAGCGCAAGCCGCGGCGCAGATCGCCGGCGTCACGAAGGTCCTGGTCGCCGATGCCGCGCATCTTGGCGACGAACTCGCCGAGAACGTCGCCGCGCAGGTGGTCGCGGTCGCGAAGGGCTGCTCGCACGTGCTCGCGCCCGCCACGTCGTTCGGCAAGAACGTCGCCCCGCGCGCCGCGGCGCTGCTCGACGTCGCGCAGATCTCTGACATCGTCAGCGTCGAGAGCGCCGACACCTTCGTGCGTCCGATCTACGCCGGAAACGCCCTCGCGACCGTACAGTCGGGCGATCCGGTCAAGGTGATCACGGTGCGCACCACCGGCTTCGATCCGGTTGCCGCCACGGGCGGCAGCGCGACGGTGGAGAAAGTCGACGCCGTCGCCGACAGCAGACTGTCCTCGTTCGTGTCGCGCGAGGTGGCCAAGAGCGACCGCCCGGAGCTCACCGCCGCCAAGGTCATTGTCTCGGGTGGACGCGGAATGGGCTCGTCGGAGAAATTCCATCAGGTACTCGAGCCGCTCGCCGACAGGCTGGGCGCCGCGCTCGGCGCATCGCGTGCCGCGGTCGACGCCGGCTACGCGCCCAACGACTGGCAGGTCGGGCAGACGGGAAAGATCGTCGCGCCGCAGCTCTACGTCGCGATCGGCATCTCGGGCGCGATCCAGCACCTCGCCGGGATGAAGGACAGCAAGGTGATCGTCGCGATCAACAAGGACGAGGAAGCGCCGATCTTCGGCGTCGCCGACTACGGGCTGGTGGCCGACCTGTTCGTCGCCGTTCCCGAGCTGGTCGGCGCGCTGGGCTGATCCGGCGCAGCGGCGCGCCGTCCCGGGGCGCGCCGCGACGATTCGCCCGCGCCGCGCCGCGTGCGCCGCGCCCAACGGAGGAAGTCGATGAGCTACGCCGCGCCGGTCAATGACATGATGTTCGTGGCCACGCAGCTCGCCGCGCTCGATGAGGTCGCGAAGCTGCCCGGCTGCGACGACGCCACACCCGAGACGGTCGAGGCGATCCTGCACGAATGCGCCCGCTTCGTCGCCGACGTCGTCGCGCCGCTGAACCAGCCCGCGGACAACGCGCCCTCGACGCTCGCCGACGGTGTGGTCACGACCTCGAAGGGCTTCAGGCAGGCCTTTCGCCAGTTCGTCGAGGGCGGCTGGCAGGGGCTGCAGCACCCGCAGCGCTTCGGCGGGCAGGGACTGCCCAAGCTGGTGGGCACTCCCTGCGTCGAGATGCTCAACGCGGCGAACCTGTCCTTCGCGTTGTGCCCGCTGCTCACCGACGGCGCGATCGAAGCGCTGCTCACCGGCGGATCGGACGAGTTGCAGGAGCGCTACATCCCGCGGATGGTGAGCGGCGAGTGGACCGGAACGATGAACCTGACCGAAGCGCAGGCGGGTTCCGATCTCGCGCTGGTGCGCGCGAAAGCGGTGCCTCAGGCCGACGGCAGCTACCGGATCAGCGGGCAGAAGATCTTCATCACCTTCGGCGAACACGACATGGCCGAGAACATCGTCCATCTGGTGCTCGCGCGCACGCCCGGCGCGCCCGAGGGCGTGAAGGGGATCTCGCTGTTCGTCGTGCCCAAGTTCCTCGTCGACGACGACGGCGGCCTCGGCAAGCGCAACGACGTCTGGTGCTCGTCGATCGAGCACAAGCTCGGCATCAAGGCGAGTCCGACCGCCGTGCTGCTCTATGGCGCGGGCAAGGGCGAGGTCGGCACCGGCGAGGGCGGCGCCGCGGGCGCGATCGGGTATCTGGTCGGCCAGGAAAACCGCGGGCTCGAGTACATGTTCGTGATGATGAACGCCGCGCGCTTCGCGGTCGGCATGCAGGGCGTCGCGCTCGCCGACCGCGCCTACCAGAGGGCGGTGGCCTACGCGCGCGACCGCGTCCAGAGCCGCGACGTCGGCGGTTCGTCCGCGGCGGTCGCGATCATCCGCCACCCCGACGTGCGCCGGATGCTGATGACGATGCGCGCCAGCACCGAAGCCGCGCGCGCGCTCGCCTACGTCGCCGCGGCAGCGAGCGACGCCGGTCACCGCCACGACGACGCCGGAGTGCGCGCCCAGAACATGGCGTTCTATGAATTCCTGGTGCCGATCGTCAAGGGCTGGTCCACCGAGATGTCGCTCGAAGTCGCATCGCTCGGCGTGCAGGTGCACGGCGGGATGGGTTTCATCGAGGAGACCGGCGCCGCGCAGTACTACCGCGACGCGCGCATCCTCACGATCTACGAAGGAACCACCGCGATCCAGGCCAACGACCTGGTCGGGCGCAAGACCGCGCGCGACGGCGGTCGCGTCGCGCGCGCGGCGATCGGGCAGGTTCGGCAGACCGAGACAATGCTCGCCGGGTCGCAGGAGTTCGAGGAGGTTCTCGGCGCCCTGGTCGAAGGCCGGGTCGCGCTCGAGTCGGTGGTCGACTACGTCGTCGAGCGCGCCACGACCGACGTCCATGCGGTGTTCGCTGGCAGCGTCGCGTACCTGCGTCTGGCCGGCATCGTGCTCGGCGGCTGGCAGATGGCGCGCGCGGCGCTCGCGGCCAGGCGCATGATCGACGCGGGCGAAGGCGATCGCGCCTTCCTCGAGGCCAAGATCGCGACGGCGCGCTTTTTCGCCGCGCACCTGATGGTCCAGGCCCCCGCGCTCGCCGCGAGCGTCTTGCACGGCGGCGAATCGGTGATGGCGCTCGCCGAAGATCGGTTCTGAGGGCGACGGGTCGAGCGGCGCCGGGGTGTTCGCGATGCCCACCGGGCCGCAAAGCACCCGCGGGCGCGGCGCGACGGTCAATCCGCAGGGTCGCTTCGAGTCCTTGCGCCGCACGCCCGAAGACGACGGCTGGTACGGCGGCGACGGCGAACCCCCGGCGCTTCACACCGTGGTCACCTTCGAGCGGGCGCGCTCGATCATCGTGCGCAATCGCTCGCCCGACGTTCCCTTCGACCTGTCGATCAATCCCTATCGCGGCTGCGAGCACGGTTGCGTGTACTGCTGCGCGCGGCCGAACCACGGCTACGTCGGACTGTCCCCGGGGCTGGATTTCGAGACGCGGCTCTTCGCCAAGGCCGACGCCGCCGAGCTGTTGCGCCGCGAGCTCGCCGCGCCCGCGTATCGCTGCGAGCCGATCAACCTCGGTTCGTCCACCGATGCCTACCAGCCGATCGAACGCGAGCACCGGATCACCCGGGAGATCGTCGAAGTCCTCGAGCGTGCGCGCCACCCGGTCAGCGTCATCACCAAGTCCGCGCTGATCGAGCGCGACCTCGACCTGTGGGCCAGTCTCGCGCGCGATCGACTCGTCTTCGCCTTCGTCTCGATCACGACGCTCGACCCCGGGCTCGCGCGCCTGTGGGAGCCGCGCGCCGCCGCGCCGTGGCGCCGGCTCGAGACGATCCGCCGGTTGTCCGAGGTCGGGGTCGCGGTGGGCGTGTCGGTCGCCCCGATCGCGCCATTCATCAACGAACCCGAACTCGAGTCGGTGCTCGCCGCGGCACGCGACGCCGGCGCGCGTCGCGCCCAGTACATGGTGCTCCGGCTGCCTGCCGAGCTGGTCGAGATCTTCAGCGCCTGGCTTCGGGCCCACTTCCCCGATCGCGCCGACCGGGTGCTGAACCGCCTGCGCGAGATGCGCGCCGGCAAAGGCGAGGACGTCGAGGGCCTGAACGACCCGCGTTTCTTCTCCAGGATGAAAGGCAGCGGCAAGTGGGCGGAACTGCTCGCGATGCGTTTCGATCTCGCGATGCGAAAGCTCGCGATGCAGCGCGGCAGGCTGGAGTTGCGTACCGACCTGTTCGCGCCCCCGCGCAGCGACGGCCAGCTCGTGCTGTTCGAGCCCGATCCGCACCCGCGCTGATCACTCGCCGCGGCGGTTTGCCGGGCGAAGCGCGCGGCGTTACAATGTCAGGTTATCCAAATACGATTTCCAGCCGAGGTCAGCATGGTCGTGATCCGACTTTCCCGCGGAGGCGCGAAGAAGCGCCCGTTCTTCAACATCGTCGCTGCCGACAAGCGCGACCGGCGCGATGGGCGCTTCATCGAGCGCGTCGGGTTCTACAACCCGGTCGCGGCCGGCGGCGAGCAGGGGTTGAGCATCGCGCTCGACCGGCTCAACTACTGGAAGGAGCACGGTGCGCGCCTGTCGCCCACCGTCGAGCGCCTGGTCCAGGATTTCGCCAAGGCGCAGGCCAGCGCGCCGGCGCCCGCCTGAGGCGCGTCCCGATACGGGCGCGCGCGTGCAGCCCGTTTCCCCTGCCCCCGGGCTGATCGCGGTCGGCCGCGTCGTCGACGCCTACGGCGTCAAGGGGTGGGTCAAGGTCGACCCGTTCAACGAACCCGGCGAATCGGTGCTTCGAAGCGCTCGCCACTGGTGGCTCGACGACGGGCGCCGGATCGCGATCGAGAGCGCGCGCGTGCACGGCGCGAGCATCGTTGCCAAGCCCGAGGACTCGCACGATCGCGACGCCGCGCTCGCGCTGTGCGGCGAGCCGATCAGCATCGCGCGCGAGGCGTTCCCGCAGGGTAAGGAGGGCGAGGTCTACTGGGTCGACCTGCTGGGCTGCGTCGTTCGCAACCGCGAGGGGCTGGAGCTGGGCGAGGTCGCGAGAGTCGAGGACCACGGCGCGCACCCGATCCTGGTCGTTCGCGATGCGTCGCGGCACGAGAGGATGATTCCCTACGTCGGCGCCTATGTCGACGCGGTCGACGCGGGCGCGCGGCGCATCGACGTCGACTGGCAGCCCGAGTACTGAGCCGCCGGGCCCGGTGCGTCGCAGCGATGCGCTTCGACCTCGTCACGATCTTCCCCGGGATGTTCGACGCGCTCGCCCGTCACGGGATCACCGGCCGTGCGCTCGAGGCCGGGCTGTGGACGATGCACTGCTGGAACCCGCGCGACTTCACCAGCGACGCCTACCGCAGGGTCGACGACCGCCCGTACGGCGGCGGCCCCGGCATGGTGATGCTGGCCGAGCCGCTCGCCGCCGCGATCGCCGCTGCCGCGGCCGCGCAACGCGAAGAGGCGGGCGGAGCTCGCGCGCGGGTCGTGCACCTCTCGCCGCGCGGCGCGCCGCTCACCCACGCCGGGGTCGAGCGGCTCGCAGCCGCGCGATCGCTCACGCTGGTGGCGAGTCGCTATGAGGCGGTCGACCAGCGCCTGATCGATCGCCACGTCGACGAAGAGGTCTCGATCGGCGATTTCGTCGTGTCGGGGGGCGAAGTTCCCGCGATGATGCTGATCGACGCGATCGTGCGGCTGATCCCGGGAGCGCTGAACGACGAGCGTTCGGCGCGCGAGGAATCGTTCGTCTCGGGGCTGCTCGACTGCCCGCACTACACCCGGCCGGAAGTATTCGACGGGCAGGCGGTGCCGCAGGTGCTGCTTTCCGGGCACCACCTTCGCATCGCCCGCTGGCGCAGGGAGCGCGCGCTCGAGGCGACCGCTTCGAGACGGCCCGACCTGCTCGCCGCGGCGCGCGCCGCGGGCCAGATCGACGCCGAAGACGAACATTTCCTGGCGAGCCTGGAGCCGAAAAAGCGGCTATAATCCAAGGTTGTCCGTACGCGAATCCGCGCGCGGCTTTTCGACATCCTCTGCATCGCCGCACAACTCGCATGCGGCAGCGTGGCCGAAACCGGGCCATCCGCGCACAAGGCCGATGCAAGATGCACCTGGAGCATTCGATGGATCTGATCAACCAACTCGAGCAGGAAGAGATCGCCCGCCTGGGCAAGACGATTCCCGCCTTTTCCGCCGGCGACACCGTGATCGTCAGCGTCAACGTCGTCGAAGGCACGCGCAAGCGCGTCCAGGCCTACGAGGGCGTCGTGATCGCAAAGCGCAACCGCGGGCTGAACTCCTCGTTCATCGTCCGCAAGATCTCTTCGGGCGAGGGGGTCGAGCGCACCTTCCAGACCTACTCGCCGATGATCGCGGGCATCGAGGTCAAGCGTCGCGGCGACGTGCGTCGTGCCAAGCTCTACTATCTGCGTGCGCGCTCCGGCAAGTCGGCGCGGATCAAGGAAAAGCTCCCCGGCCGCGCCAAGCCGGCCGCCGCCTGAGCGGTCCGGCGCCGGGTCCGCGTCGCTCGCCATCGCGGTGCGGTCGCGAGCCGATGCCGAGCCACACGCAGTGTCCGAACCGTTCCGACCGCTGAGTTCGATCGCGCAGTTCGACCCGCGCTCGATGCCGCTCGAGCCCGAGGACGCCGCCGTGCTCCCCGCGGTCGACCCGGCACGGCTGTCGCCCGAAGCGCTGCGCACGCGGCTGGCGAATCCCCCGGCCTGGTCTCCCGAGCTCACCGGTGACCGCTTTCGCCTGCGCGCCGACCCGCCGCGGGCTGCGGCGGTGCTGGTGCCGATCATCGCCCACGACAGCGGTCCGACCGTGCTGCTCACCGAGCGCACGACGCACCTGTACGATCATGCCGGGCAGATCGCTTTTCCCGGTGGCAGGCGCGACGAGGGCGATCGCGACGACGTCGCCACCGCGCTGCGCGAGGCGCACGAGGAGATCGGCCTCGACCCGGGCTCGGTCGACGTTCTCGCGCAGCTGCCGACCTATCTGACCGGAACCGGCTACCTGGTGACCGCGGTCGTCGGGCTGGTGCGCCCCGGGCAGCAGCTGCGACTGGACAGCTTCGAAGTCGCGCAGGCTTTCGAAGTGCCGCTCGCATTCCTGATGGACCCGCGCTGTCACCAGCGCCGGCGCGTCGTGATCGGAGAGATCGAGCGCACCTTCTACGCGATGCCCTATTGCGTCGAAGGCGGCAGGGAGTTTTTCATCTGGGGCGCGACCGCCGCGATGTTGCGAAACCTCTACCGCATGCTCAGCGCCTGAAGTCGAACTGCTAGCATCGCTGCATGGGGCTCGTCGCGCTGATCCTCGCCCTGCTGATCGAACAGGGCCGACCGTTGTTGCCGGGCAATGCGATCCACCGCGCGGTGGAGGCGTTGGCCGACATGGTCGCGCGCGCGACCGACGCGGGGGCGCGTCACCACGGCGCCCTCGGCTGGGGGCTCGTCGCCGCAGTGGTGGTGGGCGCGGTCGTCGCGCTCGAGTGGCTCGCATGGCTCGTGCATCCGGTGGTGGCTTTCTGCCTGCACGTGGGCGTGCTGTACGCGACGATCGGATTTCGCCAGTTCAGCCACCCGTTCAGCGAGATCCAGCTCGCGCTCGCGGCCGGCGACGTTGCTGGCGCGCGAACGACGCTCGAGCGCTGGATGCGCGAGGACGACCGCGAGTTCTCGGCGGCCGAGCTGCCGGTGAGCGAGATCTGCAGGCTCGCGATCGCGCGCGCCCTCGTTGCGTCGCACCGTCACGTGCTCGCGCCGCTGTTCTGGTACCTGCTGCTTCCCGGCGCGGCGGGTCCGGTCGCGTACCGGCTGGCCGAGACCCTGTCGCGGCGCTGGGGCGACGCGGCCAGCGCCTACGGGGGATTCGCGATCGAAGCCTATCGCTGGATCGACTGGTTGCCCACGCGAATGTCGGCCAGCGGTTTCGCGATCGTCGGCAGCTTCGAGGATGCGGTGTTCGCCTGGCGAAACGCGATCGCCGCCGATGCCGGAGGCGACCAGCGTGCCTTGCTGCTCGCGGCGGGAGGCGGCGCGCTGGGCTTGCGAATCGCCGATCCGCAGACCGAGTCGGGATTGGCGCAGGCGAGCGAGCGCGCGGGCGACCCGCCGGGCGCGGACCCCGGCGTCGATGCGCTGCAAAGCGCGGTTGGTCTGGTCTGGCGGTCGGTCGTGCTGTGGGTCGCGCTCTACGCGATGCTCACGATCGCGTCCTGGCTCGGGCGCTGACCGGGCGCGCGTTCGCGCCTCGCCGCCCGCCGCCTCGGGGCGCTCAGACGCGGTCCGGGCGCGCCCGCGCGAGCGCTTGCGCTTCGTCCACGAGCCGCGTGTAGAGCCGGTAGCGAATCGGGTCGATGCGCCCGGTCTCGGCCGCCTCGCGAATCGCGCAGGCCGGTTCGTTTCGGTGCGTGCAGTTGTTGAACCTGCAAGTACCGTTGAGCGGTGCGAACTCGCGCATCGCGTGCACGCGCTGCGACTGCGAGACGTGAAACAGGCCGAAGTTCTGGAACCCGGGCGAATCGATCACGAGCGTCGCGGCGTCGTGCGGCAGCGCGAAGCAGCGGGTGAAGGTCGTGGTGTGCCGGCCCGCGCCCAGCGCTTCGGAGATCTCGTTGGTCCGAAGCCCGGCGTCGGGCACCAGACAGTTCACCAGCGTCGACTTGCCCATTCCGGATTCGCCCAGGAGCAGCGTCGTGCGGCCCGCGAGCCAGGGCAGCAGCGTCTCGCGCGCGCGTTCGCAGTCGAATCGCGCCGCGCAATCGAACACCGGGTATCCCAGCGCCCGATAGACCGCGATTCGCGCTTCGATGCGCGCGCGTTCGTCGCGCAGGTCGTGCTTGTTGACGATCAGCGCGATCGGGATCGATTCGACCTCGGCCTCGATCAGCACGCGAACCAGGACGTCCTCGGAGAACGCGGGCCTGGCCGCGAGCACGATCGCGGCCTGCGAGAGATTGACCGCGAGCAGCTTCGCGCGCGAGGCGTCGCTGCGCCTGAAGACGTTGCTGCGAGCTTGCACCGATTCGATCACCGCCTGCGCGGGCGAGGTGAGCGCGATCCTGACACGGTCTCCGACCGCGATGTCGCTGCGACGCGAGCGGGTCACCGCCTCGAGCACCTCGCCTTCATCGGTACGCACGATGCAGCGGGCGCGAAACGCGCCCACGACCAGCGCGAGCGTCATCGCTCGAGCGCGACGCGGCGCAGCCGCGCCGCGCGCCGCCCGCGCGCCGCGAACGCGTTCAGTTTGCGCCGCGCCCGAACACGGCGTCGGTCTTCGCGGCGCACACGAAGTCGTTGTCGGAGACCCCTCCGACCGAGTGCGTGTTCCACCGAACGACACAGCGGTTGTAGCTCACGCCGAGTTCGGGGTGGTGGTCCTCGCGGTGCACCACCCAGGCGAGTGCGTTCACGAAGGCGATCGTGTCGTAGTAGTCGCTGAACGCGAAGCCGCGCTCGATCGCGTCGTTCGAGTACGTCCAGCCCGGGAGCTCGGGCAACTGCGCCTCGATCTCGGTCGCGGTGTGCGCTCGGTCGCCAGAAATCGCGGCGCAGCGCCGGGCGAGCAGCTGCTGGCGGGTCAGGATCTGTTTCATCGGCGTGTCTCCATCGTATTGGTATCGTCGCGGCCCGCGGCCTCAGGCGCGTGCCGCAAGTGCGCTCAGCCGGCCGATGCGCTGGGCCGCCGGCGGGTGCGAATCGTAGAAGGCCGAGTGCAGCGGGTCGGGCGTGAGCGTCGCGGCGTTGTCCTCGTAGAGCTTGACCAGCGCGGCCGCGAGATCGGCCGCGCTCGCCTCGCGCGCCGCGAACGCGTCGGCCTCGAACTCGTGGCGTCTGGAGACCAGACTCGCGAGCGGTCGCAGGGCAAACGTGAACCAGGGAAGCGCGAGCACGAACAGCACGAGCGCGAGCGCGTCGCGGTCGACCGCCGGCGCCACGCCCAGTCCGTGGAAGAACCACGGCTGCGCCGCGAGAAAACCGAGAACGGCGAGTCCGCCCAGGCTCAACGCGAAGCTCGCCGCGATGCGCTTGGCGATGTGTCGATGACGAAAGTGCCCGAGTTCGTGCGCGAGGACGGCCTCGATCTCCTCGCCCGAGAGCCGCGCGAGCAGCGTGTCGAAGAACACGATCCGCTTCGACCTGCCCAGACCGGTGAAATAGGCGTTGCCGTGCGCCGAGCGGCGGCTTCCGTCCATCACGAACAGCCCGTTCGAGCGAAACCCGCAGCGCGCGAGCAATGCCTCTACCCGATCGCGCACAGGTCCCTGTTCGAGCGGGACGAAGCGGTTGAATAGCGGCGCGATCACCGTCGGGTACAGCACCAGAACGAACAGGTTGAACGCCATCCACAGCGCCCAGACCCACCACCACCAGTGCTGTGGGCTCGCCTGCATCAGCCACAGGACGGCGGCGGCGAAGGGAAGGCCGAGCGCGGCGCCGAGCGCGGCGCCCTTTGCGAGGTCCGCGAACCAGAGCGCGAGCGTCATCCGGTTGAAGCCAAAGCGGCTCTCCAGCCGGAACTGCCGGTACCAGGCGAGCGGAAGGTCGATCAGCCCGCCGATCGCGACCACCGCGCCGATCAGCGCGAGCCGGCGAACCAGGTCGGCTTGCGGGAGGAACGCGAGCAGGGCCGCGTGCAAGGCTTGCACGCCTCCCAGCAGGGTGAAGCCGATGACGACCGCCGCGCCCAGCGCGGACTCGACGAGCGCCAGCCGCACGCGCGCGATCGTGTAGTCGGCGGCGCGCTGGTGCGCGGCGAGCCCGATTCCGCTCGCGAAGGCGGCGGGCACCGTCGCGCGGTGCGCGGCGACGTGTCGAATCTGGCGCGTCCCCAGCCACAGCTTGAGCGCGAGCGTGAGCGCGATCGCGGCGACGAACAGATAGCTGAATGCGAGCGGGGACAACTGCGGATCGTTTGGCTGTGGTCTGTGACAGAATCGGCGTCGGAGAAAAATTATGTCACAGCAACCCGAACAGCGAGCGGGCGCCGCGGCGCGCACGTTTCCCGACGAGTCCCTGCTCGTGTGGATCGACATGGAGATGACCGGACTGCGCCCCGACGTGGACCGGATCATCGAGGTGGCGATCGTCGTCACCGACGGCGACCTCGTTCCGGTCGCGCAGGCCCCGGTGCTCGTGATCCATCAACCCGATCTCGTGCTCGAGGCGATGGACCAGTGGAACACCGCGACGCACGGGCGCTCGGGTCTGACCGAACGCGTCCGCCAGTCGCTGGTCAGCGAAGCCGAGGCCGAGCGCCAGCTGATCGAGTTCCTGCAGCCGATCGTGCCCGCGGGAAAGTCGCCGATGTGCGGCAACTCGATCTGCCAGGACAGGAGGTTCATGGCGCGTTACATGCCGCAGCTCGAGGCCTACTTCCACTATCGCAATCTCGACGTGAGCACGCTCAAGGAACTGTGCAGGCGCTGGCGCCCCGAAGTTGCGCGCGGTTTCGACAAGCGCAGCGCGCACACAGCGCTTGCCGACATCGAGGAGTCGATCGACGAGCTGCGCTATTACCGGGAACGCTTCATCGCGCCGCCGCCGGGCTAGCGGCTGTACAGCCTCAGGCGCTGATCGCGGTCGCGCGGCCGCGCGCCCTCCCAGCGCAGCTGGTATCCGGCCGGCGGCGCGATCTCGGTCTGCGCGAGCGCTCCGGTGTCCTGAACCAGCAGCCAGGTGCAGCGACGCGATTCGTCGCCGAAGCGCAGCTTCGCGAAGTAGTAGAGGCTGGCGCGTTCGGCCCGGCCGAGGCGCTCGGTCGCGATGCAGTCGTAGTCTTTCGGCAGCACCGCGACCGCGCGACCGGAGACCTCGCGATAGGTGTTGCGCAAGTCGAATGCCGGCATCCACAGCGTCATCAGCAGGAACCAGGCGAGAACGAGTCCGCCCGCGGACAGGATCACCGGTCGCCACAGCACCTGCGGACGACTGGCGACGCGCCAGCGCACCAGCGCGAACCACGCGAGGCTCGCCATCGCGCCGAGCGCGACGTCGAGTGCGATCGTCGCGGGCTCGAAGCCGGGGACGATCTGGCTCGCCTTGTACGCCATGCGCGGGGGAAACCCGGTGACCAGCGCGAGCCAGTAGGCCCAGACCACGATGCCGATCACGCTGTAGGTCATGACCGCGAACCAGTCGATCAGGCTGACGACGCTGCGCCTGATCGTCGGAACTCCGAACGCGGCGAGCATCGCGGCCGGAACCGCCAGCGGCAGCAGAAGATCGTCGCCCAGGCTCGAGCCAAGGAGCGCGACGCAGCCGAACGCGACCAGCAGCGTCAGCGGCAGCGCGATCGCCGGTTCGCCGATTCGCCCGCGCCAGCGCACCAGCGCCCACAACACCACCGGCCAGGCTGGCCAGAGGTACCAGGGAAGCGTGCGTGCGAGGTAGAGCAGGCCGGCGACGCTCAGGCCGGTGAACTGATCCCGATTCCACGCGAGCCAGCCCCGCAGGTGGGCGACGCCCTCGGGTCCGTGCAGCCAAAGAGCGAAAGGCCAGGCGAGTGCGCCGGACAAGCCGACCGCGAAGGTGATCGGCAGCCACCGTGGCGCCACCAGCCTCCAGGGGCGCGAGAGCATCGGCAACGCCGCCGCGCACGCGGCCATCGCCGCCGCGGTGAGCAGGCCCCGGGTCGCGACGGTGGCCGCGATCGCCGCGCCGGCGATCAGCGCCCCGATGAGCGGGCGCGCGAGCGCGGTCGCGGCGCCGAGCACGAATGCGCCGACGATCACGAGTTGAGCCG
>JAHDXY010000495.1 GCA_023384005.1 Burkholderiaceae bacterium
GAGGATCGTCAGCGCGACCTGCGCCGCTCCCAGCCCGAAAACGAGCTTGCGCATCGACGTGAGCTTGGCCAGGTTGAACTCCAGCCCGAGCGAGAACATCAGGAACACCACGCCGAGCTCGCCCGCGTGACGCACCGTTTCCGGATCACCCGCGACGTTGGTCGCGTGCGGGCCGAGCAGGACCCCTACCGCGAGGTACGCCACGAGCGGCGGAAGCTTGAAAGCGCGCAAGCCCACCACGGCGAGCACCGAGGCAGCCAGCAGAACCAGCGCGATTTCGAGTCCGGAGAGCATTCGTCGAAGCGTCTTCTGTCGATATACTGGTTTCGATGGACGCACAGATTCTAGCCGCGGCGCAAGTCCGACGCCGGCTCGTCGAGCGTGCGGTCGAGGTCCTCAGGATCGAGGCCGACGCCGTGGCGGCGCTCGTCGCACGCGTCGACGACGCCTTCGTCAGCGCGTGCGAAATCGTCCTCGCGTGCAGGGGCCGGGTAGTCGTGAGCGGGATGGGCAAGTCGGGACACGTGGCGCGCAAGATCGCCGCGACGCTCGCCTCTACCGGCACGCCGGCGTTCTTCGTGCACCCGGCCGACGCGAGTCACGGCGACCTGGGCATGATCACCAGCGACGACGTGCTGCTCGCCTTGTCGAATTCGGGCACGACCGACGAGCTGCTCGCGATCGTGCCGCTGGTCAAGCGGCGCGGGGCGCGGCTGGTCGCGATCACCGGCAATCCCGACTCGACACTCGCCCGCCTGGCCGACGCGCACCTCGACGCGACCGTAGAGCGCGAGGCCTGTCCGCTGAACCTCGCGCCCACCGCGAGCAGCACGGCCATGCTGGCGATGGGCGACGCGCTCGCGGTCGCGGTGCTCGACGCGCGCGGCTTCAGCGAGGAGGATTTCGCCCGTTCGCACCCCGGCGGCGCGCTCGGTCGCCTGCTCCTGACGCAGGTCGCCGACGTGATGCGCACGGCCGACGATATGCCGGTGATCGCCGCCGACGCGCCGCTCTCGCGCGCGGTGCTGGAGATCACGCGCAAACGGATGGGAATGACCGCGGTGCTCGAAGGGGGCAAGCTGGCCGGGATATTCACCGACGGCGACCTGCGCCGGCTGCTCGAGCACGACCGCGACATCCGCTCGCTCAAGGTGGGCGAGGTCATGACCACGAGTCCCTCTGTGATCGCGCCCAACGCGCTCGCCGCGCAAGCCGCGCGGATGATGGAGGAGCGCAGGATCAGCCAGCTGCTCGTGGTCGATACGCAGGGCGCGCTGTGCGGCGCGCTCCACATTCACGACCTGCTCAGCGCGAAGGTGGTCTGAGTGAGCCCGGGGGCAGATCCGCGCGAACGTGCGCCCGACGCCGCCTCGAGAGCCGCGCGGGTACGACTGCTCGCGCTCGACGTGGACGGCACGATGACCGACGGCACGATCTTCATCGGCCCCGGGCAGGAAGCGATGAAAGCGTTCAGCGTGCGCGACGGCTTCGGGCTGGCGCTGTTGCGCGAGGCCGGAGTGCGGATCGCGATCGTCACCGGGCGGCGGTCGTCGATCGTCGCGACGCGCGCGGCCGAACTGGGCTTGGACGCCGTCGAACAGGGGGTCGGGGACAAGGTGGCGGCGCTGCGCGAGCTCGCTTCGCGCTTCGGGCTGGAGCCGGGGCAGACCGCGTTCATGGGCGACGACTGGCCCGACCTGG
>JAHDXY010000496.1 GCA_023384005.1 Burkholderiaceae bacterium
GACGAACGCCCCGAGGAGGTCACCGAGATGAGCCGCTCGGTGCGCGGCGAAGTGGTGGCGTCGACTTTCGACGAGCCCGCCACGCGCCACGTGCAGGTGGCCGAAATGGTGATCGAGAAGGCCAAGCGCCTGGTCGAGCACAAGAGAGACGTCGTCATCCTGCTCGACTCGATCACGCGGCTGGCGCGCGCCTACAACACCGTCGTCCCGGCATCGGGCAAGGTGCTCACGGGCGGCGTCGACGCCAACGCGCTGCAGCGCCCGAAGCGTTTTTTCGGCGCCGCGCGCAACGTCGAGGAAGGCGGGTCGCTCACGATCATCGCCACGGCGCTGATCGACACCGGCAGCCGGATGGATGAAGTGATCTACGAGGAGTTCAAGGGCACCGGAAACATGGAACTGCACATGGACCGGCGCATGATGGAAAAGCGCGTCTACCCGGCGATCAACATCGCGCGCTCGGGAACGCGCCGCGAAGAACTGCTGATCAAGGCCGACGCGCTGCAAAAGATCTGGATCCTGCGCAAGCTGCTGCACGACATGGACGAGATCGCCGCGATGGAGTTCCTGCTCGACAAGATGCGCCAGACCAAGAGCAACCAGGAGTTCTTCGACATGATGAAGCGCGGCGGTTGAGCGATCTGTCGGTTGAGCGATCTTGCGGAAATCGGCATTAAACGACTATAATCAAAGGCTTGACAGGATTCGCCCTGGATTCGCTCCGCCACCCGGCGTGCGGCCCGGGCGTCACGAGAAACCGGGAGAACCCAGATGAAACAAGGCATCCACCCCAACTACCGCGACGTGGTCTTCGTCGACGTCTCGAGCGGCTTCAAGTTCATCACCCGATCGACGCTGTCCACGCGCGAGACGATCAAGATGGAAGACGGCAAGGAGTACCCGATGTACAAGCTCGACGTGAGTTCGGAGTCGCATCCGTTCTACACCGGGGCGCAGCAACGCATCAGCGAGACGGGGCGGGTCGAGAAGTTCCGCCAGAAGTTCGCCCGCGCCGGCAAGAGCTGAGCCGGGCCCGCGGGAGCGCGCACGCGCCGCTCCCGAGACCGTGAAAGGCAGCGCTGGCTGCCTTTTTTTGTTTATCGTCTTGCCTGATGCGCCCCTTTCTCGTCACCGACCTGCAAGCCGGAAAGCTCCCGCGGCTGGGCTTGCTCGCGCTTTGCGTGCTCTACGTCGTGCCGGGTCTCGTCGGCCGCGACCCCTGGCGCCACGACGACGCCGCCGGGTTCGGCATCGCGCTGACCATGGCGCGCGGCGGCGGCAGCGACTGGCTGATGCCCTCGATCGCCGGCGAACCGGTGTTCGACGAGGGCGCGCTGCCGTTCTGGATCGGCGCGGCTTTCGCCAGGGCGCTGCCGTACCTGAGCGAGCATCTCGCGGTGCGCGCCGCGAGCGGGCTCGGCCTCGCGATGCTGCTGTTCATGCTCTGGTACGCGACCTACGCGCTGGCGCGTCGCGCCGGCGTGCAGCCCTCGGATCCGTTCGGCGTGTCGGCCTCGCGCGTGGACTTCGGTCGCGCGATCGCCGATACGGCGCTGCTCGTTCTGCTCGCGACGCTGGGCGTGATCGCGCGCGTGCACCAGACCACGGCGGAAGCGGCTCAACTCGTGATCGTCGGCGCATTCGTGCTCGGCGCCGCGACCGCGCTCGAGCGCCCGCTCATCGGGGCGCTGATCGCC
>JAHDXY010000497.1 GCA_023384005.1 Burkholderiaceae bacterium
CCCCGCGTAGCGGCACACCCGATGGTCGCCGCGGCCAGTCCCGTGATCGAGACCGAGATCCGGGCGCGCCGCGCCGACCCCCGAACCGCCGGCGAGGACGAGGGCGAGGCGATCCGCTTGAAGTTGATCGGTCTGGACGTGTTTCGCGCCGCCGAGGTCACGCCGGCGCTGCTCGCGCGCGGCGAGCAATCCGGCGCGGCGTCGCAGGTCTTCGCCGACGACGCCGTGTTCCTTTCGCCGGCGGCGCTCGATGCGCTGGGCGCGTCGCGCGGCGAGCACCTCGTGGTGAACGCCGCGGGGCGCGCGGTCCGGCTGCGGATCGCCGGGACGCTGGGTGCGGCGGCGCCCGGGCAGCGGCTCGCGGTGATGGACATCGGCGCGGCGCAGTGGCGGCTCGGCTGGCTCGGCCGGCTGAACCGGATCGACCTGCGGCTGGCGCCAGGAATCGACATCGACACCGTCCGCGGCGCGCTGCAGCCGCTGCTCGGACCGGCCGCCACTGTCGCCGCGCCCGACGCCGCCTACCAGCGGATGTCGAAGCTCTCGCGCGCCTACCGGGTGAACCTCAGCGTCCTGGCGCTGGTCGCGCTGTTCACCGGCGGCTTCATCGTGCACGCGACGATCGCGCTCGCGGTCGCGCGACAGGTCCCGGAACTGGCGCTGCTCGCGGTCCTGGGTGCGCCGCGGCGTTTCATCGCATCGACTGTCCTCGGTCAGGGTGCGGTTCTAGGCGCGCTCGGCGCCGCACTGGGAATCGCTGCCGGTTTCGGCCTTGCCGCGCTGATGGTCACGCTGGTCGGGGGCGACCTGGGTGGCGGCTACTTCCAGCAGTCGCGCCCGGAACTCGCCCTCGACATGCGCGAAGCGGCGGCCTTCGCCGCGCTCGGGATCGCGGTCGGTCTCGCCGGCAGCGCGGCGTCGGCACGCTCCTCGCGGCGAATGCCGCCGGCGCGCGCATTGCGCAGCTCCGGCTTGCTCGCGGCACGTCCGGCGCGCAGCGCGATCGTTCGCGCGGCCGCGCTCGGCGCGATCGGCGCGCTGCTGCTCCTGCTGCCTCCGGTGCAGGGGCTGCCGCTCGCGTCATACCTGGCAATCGCCGCGTGGCTGTTCGCTGCAGTCGCCTTCGTCGCAGTGCTCACCGGCGCGCTCGGTCGCGCGGCGCGCGCGTCGGCCGCGGTCGTCGGTCGCCGACCGGTGCTCTGGTTGTCGAGTTGCCGCGTGGCGGGCGCCCCGGACAGCGCGGCAGCGGCCCTGGCCGGCGTGGTCGCGAGCGTCGCACTGGCCAGCGCGATGGCGATCATGGTGCACAGCTTCAGGGACTCGGTCGATCGATGGCTCGACGCGGTGCTTCCTGCCGACCTGTACCTTCGCGCGCGCTCGCCCGGGGCGGACGCCGCGCTGCCGGCACCGCTGCAGGCACGCCTGCTCGCGATCGACGGGGTGGCGCGGATCGAGTTCCAGCGTGCGGGCGAACTCGTCATCGAAGCGTCGCGCCCCGCGGTCGCGCTGCTGGCTCGCCCGATCGAATCCGGGCGCGCCGGCGACACGCTCGCGCTGACCGGCGCATTGCTCGAAGCGCCGTCCGGCACGATCCCGATCTACGTCAGCGAGGCGATGGTGGACCTGTACGCGATGCGCGCCGGGCGCAGCGTCTCGCTTCCGATCGCCGCGACAACAGACGCGCGATTCTTCGTC
>JAHDXY010000104.1 GCA_023384005.1 Burkholderiaceae bacterium
GCGGAATCGGCGGCCGGCCCGCCCGCGGGCGCGATCGCGATCGCGTCGTCGCGCGGAGCGTCGGCGCGCAGGTGGACCGCACCGGCCGCCGAGAGCGCGATCAGCGAGGCGGCGATCACGATCGGGGCACGACGTCGTCGACCCAGGGTCGCGGCTGGCACCTGCTCGAGCGCGAAACCCTCGGAACGCGCGTCGCCGCTGCGTTGCTGCAGGTCCTGGAGCATCTGATGGATCACGCTCATCGTTGGGCTTTCTCTCTCGCTCTCGCTCTCGTCGCTCGGCCGCGATCAGCGAATCGCGCTCAGCGTCGCGAGCATCGGACGGCCTGCCCACGAGGGCAGAGCGAACAACTTCGGGCTGCGCGCGTCGGCGGTGTCGCGCGCCGAACCCCAGCACGCGGCGACGCCCACGTTGCGCTCGCCGCGGCCGTAGGCGAGCATCAGGCTCTTGTGCGCGAGCACGTTGACCAGGCGCGGAACGCCCGTGCTGGCCCAGGCGATCGTGCGGGTCGCTTCGTGCGAGAACGCGCGCTCTCCGATGAATCCGGCCACGCGCATCCGGTGCTCCAGGTACTGCCCGACTTCGTCCTCGGTCATCGGATGCAGCTTCACGCTGAACGCGATGCGCTGGCGAAGCTGGCGCGCCTCGCGCCGCGCGAGCCGGCGGTCGAGCTCGGGCTGGCCGAACAGCACCACCTGGATCAGCTTGTGCTTCTCGGTCTCGAGGTTCGACAGCAGGCGCACGCACTCCAGGCTCGCCATCGGCATCGTCTGCGCCTCGTCGATCAGCAGGATCACGCGCCGTCCGGCCGCGCGGTGCGTGAACAGCGCCTTTTCGATCGACACGCGCAGGTCGAACTCGGTGCTGCGCTGCGCGACGCTCAATCCCAGCTCCCAGCACAGCGACAGCAGCAGCGTGCGCGGGGTCAGCGCAGGGTTCGGAACGTATGCGGTGACCATCGTCTTCGGAAGTCGCGAAAGCACCCTTCGACAGAGCAAGGTCTTTCCGGTGCCGACTTCGCCCACCACCTTGACGTAGCCTTCGCCGATCGCGAGCGCGATCTGCAGGTCGTTGAACGCGTCGCGCTGCGTGCCCGAGGCGAACGCGAACGCGGTGTCGGGCGTGAGCGCGAAGGGCAGCTCGCGCAGTCCGAAGTGCGCCGCGTACACGTCAGTCCTCAGCGCGCGATCAGCGGCGACATCGGGGTCGGCGCGTACGACGAAACACGTTCGCGCGTGCGCGCCAGGTCCTCTGCCCAGTCGCGTTCGCCGCGGATCACCGTCGGCTTGATCAGCACGACGACCTCGCGCTTGGCGACGCTGCGGTTGCGGTTGCCGAACAGCCCGCCGAGCACCGGCGCGTCGCCCAGGCCGGGGATCTGCGCGCCCGAGTCGCTGTGGTCCTGCGTCATCAGCCCGCCGATCGCAGCGATGCTTCCGTCCGGAACGCGCACGATGCTGTCGGACTCGTTGATGCTGCTCGAGGCGAGCGGTAGCGTGAAGCTGCCGAGCGTGCCGAGGTTGATGTTCTTGTTGCGCTCGGTCACCACGCTCACCGACGGGTGCACGTGCAGGATGATCTGCCCGCTCTCGTCGATCTGGGGTGTCACGTCGAGCGAGATCCCGGAGAAGAACGGCTGCACGGTGATCGTCGGGGAACTGGTCGCGGCGGTGCTGCTCGTGACGGTGTTCGTCGTCACGTTGGTGACGAAGAAGTCGTCGGTGCCCACCTTGAGCACGGCCTTCTGGTTGTTGAGCGTCGCGATTCGCGGGCTGGAGAGGACGTGGACCCTGCCGTGCGATTCCAGGACCTGCAGCAGCGTCTGGAAGCTGCCGGTCTGGAATGCCAGTCCGAACAGCCCCGTGGCCGATCGACCGGCGGCAGCGCTCACGCCCGAGCCAAGCAGTTGGGTGAGCGAGCCGACCACGCTGCGGTCGGTGCCGATCGCCGATGCGTCGCTGCCGATCGACGCGCGGTGCCGGCCCTGCGAATCGAACGCCGCCCAGTTCACTCCGTTCTCGAAACCGTTGCGCAGCGACACCTCGACGACCTTCGCTTCGAGCATCACCTGGCGCTCGACCGAGATCTGCATCGCTCGCAGGAAATCCTCGACCTGTCGTTGTTCGGGCGGCGTGGCGCGTACGACGATCACGCCGGCCATCGCGTTGACGACGACGCCGCGTCCGGCCTCGGTGCCGACGATCGCCTGCAGCGAAGCGTCCAGCCCGGCCCAGAAATCGGTTTCGGTGCTGGTGACGAGCCGGCTTGCCTCGGCGCTCGCCGGAGACGGCGGCGGTGCGGCGGAGCCGCTGCCCGGTTGCGCGCCCGGCGCCGGCGACCCGCCGAGCGAACCGGTGCTGACACGTACGTCGGACTGCCCCCTGCGTTTGATCGACAGGTAGTTGACCTTGAACAGCCGCGTCTGCACCCCCTGGGGCAGGACGTGCACCCGTCGCCCTTCGATCCGGTACTCGTAGCCGTAGAGCTCGCGCAGCGAGTCGAGCGCCTCGCGCACTGTCACGTCCTTCAGGTTGATCGTGACCGAGCCGGGCAGGTTGGGCGGCAGCAGCATGCTGTAACGGGTGTCGCTCGCGATCGCCATGAACACCTGTGCGGCGGGCGCGTTGCTCACCGCGAGGTCGAATTTCGGTTCCGGCAGCCAGTCGGCGGGAGCGGCGGGCGGGGCGCCCGTCGCCGCCGGCGGCGCGACCGCGTCGCGCACCGCATCGGGCACTTTCGGCGCGCTCGGGCGCTGCGCCGCCGGCGCGAGCGCCTCGGCAATCGCGAGCGACCCCGAATCGGCGCCTGGTGCGGTCGGCGTGCTCGCGCAGCCGGCGAGCAGCGCCGCGAGAAGCGGCGCGAGAAGCGGCGCGGCCCAATGCACGAAGCTTCGCGTTGTCGGCAGGTGCATCATCGTTTTTCTCCGGAATCCTGTTTGCGCGTGATCGCCGGGCGAAGGCTGGCCGGCGCTTGCGAGGTCTCGTCGTGCGTCGTGCGTCGGATGCCTGGCGTGAGCGAAAGCCGGGTGCGTTCGGTGCCGTGTTCCAGCACCGCGTGGTGCGCGCCGATTTCGAGCAGGCGGGCGCCGGAGATCGTGTCGCCGGGCCTGAGCACCCAGCCGTTGATCGTCGCGCTCGCGCTTCCGTCGGTCGAGCGGACGATCGCCTGCAGCTCGAGCGCGGGACGCGCCGGGGCTTGCGGCGTGCCCGGTGCCGAGGGCGCCGCGGGCCGCGCCAGAAGGTGCGCCGGTGGACGCGTCGGATCGTCCGGGGCGGCCTGCGCGCCCGCTGACCCGAGGGCGAGCAGCGACGCCGCCCCGATCGCGAGTCTCAGAGTTGCAGCCATGCCGAATCCAAGCTCAGAGTGTGCATGCGAAGCCTAAGGACGAGTTTCGGGTAGCTCTGCGCCTGCAGCTCGATCTGCCCCCAGAGGAGGCGGCGCGGCGATTTTTCGATCGCGGCGAGGTAGCCGCGCAGGTCGGTCCACGAACCCTGGAGTTCCAGTTCGATGCCGTGGCGAAACAGCGTCGCCGCGGCCTCGCCCCGTGCGCCCGGCGCCAGCGGTTCGGACTTGAGCGAGCGCAGGCTCGCCAGCGTCACGCCCGGCGAGCGCCGCACCAGCGACTCGAGCAGCGCGGGCATCTCCTGCGGCGCGACCAGCGCCTGCGACAGCGTCGCGAGTTCGGTCTGCGCCTGCGCGCTGCGCACCTTGAGCGTTTCGACTTCCTCGCGCGCGATCCGGTTCGGGTCGGCGTTGGGCGCCGCGTTGCCCGCGGCGCGCAGTTGCGCGGTCTCGACCGTGAGCAGGTCGTGGCTTCTCCACCTCGGCTCCGCCCAGACGAAGGCCACCAGCAGCGGGAGCGCGACGGTCGCGAGCAGCGCGATCATCAGCCGCTCGCGCAGCGAACGCGCGGCATATGCGTGGTTGGCGATCGACCAGAGCTTCTTCACGTTCCGCTCCCGCCGGAGGCGAGGCGCACGGATGCGCCTTCGCGCAATTCGGACTGCAAACGGAACTCGACGATCCGGGTGTCGCCGTCGCTGTCGGAGTACGGCTTCTCGAGCACTTCGAGCGCGCGGAACTTGCGCTCGCGGAACACCGCTTCCTGCGTGAGCCGATGCAGGTAACCGGGGATCAGCTCGGGGCGCAACGCTCGCCCCGAGAGGGTGAACTGTTGCGCCGGCGCGTCGGCGACGAAGCCGGTGAGCCACACGCCGGGAGCGACCTGGCGCGAGAGCGCCGCGAAATACTCGGAGAACCGGTCGGTCGCAAGCGTGTCGAGCGCGCGCAATTGCGTCGCGGCGTCCTGCGCGCGGGCGATCGTGCGTCTGAGCTCGGACAGTTCCTGGCCCAGCGCGGTGTCGAGCGTGCCGACCCGCGTCGCATCGGCGCCGGTGAGCTGCGCGCGCAGCGCGCTCGATTCGACCCTCAGGCGTGCGACCTGCGGGTCGAGCCACAGGGCGACGCCGGCCGGCAACGCGGTGGCGACGAGCGCGGCGAGCGCGACGTTCCTCAGCGTGAGAGCGTCGCGCCTGCGACGACGCGTCGGAGGCAGCAGGTTGATGTACTGGGTCATCGCGCGACTCCTTCGCCGCTGCCGCGCAGCGCGGCGCCCACGGCCAGCGCGGCGGTCCGGTCGAGCGCCGCGCGTCGCGCGCTGTTCAGGTCGCGCTCGGCGCACAGCGAATCGAACGAGATCGGCTCTACAGCGGCTGCGATCGAGTTGCGCAGCCCCTCGGCGACCTGGTCCGCGTGCCGCTCGACCAGCAAGTGGACCCGGTCGGGCGGTGCCGCGCCGTACTGGCGCTCGACGTTGTCGAAGGTGCGCTGGATCTCGAGCGCGAGCCGTTCGATCATCGCCGCCCGGCGCTCGTCGTCGTCGCCCGAGAGCGTGACGGCGATCGGGTCGAGCTGGCGCGACGCGAGCACGCCGTCGCCGCGGCACACGGTGAGCAATCCGTGCTGCGCGTCCATCGTCAGCATCGCCGCGGTGCGCTCGGGGGCGGTCAGGCGCATGCAGAGGTTGCGCTGTGCGAGTTCGGGCACGTCGACCGCGGCGATCTCGATCCCCGCCTCGCTCAGCGGGCCGATCAGTTCGTGAACCTTCGACGACGGAGCGGCGACAGCCATCCACAATCCGTGTTCGTGCATCTGGTGCGAGACCGGTGCGACGACGCAGTCGATCACCGCGTCCTGCACCGGGAAGTCGATCTCGTCGCGCAAGCGCCAGCGAAGCGCGTCGCTGCGCTCCTGCGCGGGGACCGGCAGTCCGGGCAGGAAGACCGATCGGTAGTCCGCGGGCGAGAGCACGACGACGCACGGCGAGGAGAAGGCGCGCATCGCGGCCGCGACGTCGGCGCCTCTCCTGGCCGGACGATCGCCGCGCGCGTCGAGGAACTCGACCGCGTCGAGATGCGGCTCGCCCAGCGCGTCGAAGCCGACGTGCGCCGCGACCATGCCGCGCGCCCCGGCGGCAAGCGCCCAGTGCCCGGCACGCGGGCGTGCGAACACGCGACCGATTCGTGCGACGGCGCTGGTCAAGGGAGACGCGAGGGTGCCGATAGACATTACCGATCCGATTCGTGCGGCTTCGATGACGCAACTTTCGCAGGCGCCGACCGCGGCGATGGCCGGAATAAGTGGGGGATTGCCGGCGATTTGCCGCGGGCGAGCGGGTGGCGGCGCGAGAAATGCGCCGGCTTGCCGCCTTTTTCCGGGGCTTAAGTGATCGGCTTCTTTGCCGAAAATCCAGGTGTCGCCGCGATTTGCCGGGCGGCGCCGCAAGCTTGTCACACTGCGTGCATGGAGCCGGATGTGGGCGGGCCCGGGCAAACCGGACAGGGAAGGAATAGAACCATGAAGCGTTCAAGCAAACAGGCCGGATTCACACTGGTCGAACTGATCGTCGTCATCGTCATCCTCGGCATCCTCGCGGCGGTGGCGCTGCCGCGCTTCGTCGGATTGCAGGGCGACGCGCGTTTCGCCAAGGGACAGGCGATCGTCGGCACGCTGAACAGCGCCGCCGCGCTGGCGCGTTCGACCGCGCTGGTCAGGAACCAGAACGGCGCGACCGGCACGATCGTGATGCAGGGCGCGAACGTGGCGCTCGCCTACGGATATCCGACTGGCGCCGCGGCGGGAATCGCTGTCGCCGCCAACCTGGCGACGATCGACGGCGTTACCGTGACCTACGCCGGAACGACCGCGACGATCCGGCTCACGGGCGTGACCACTCCGGCGAACTGCCAGATCACCTACGCCCAGCCGACCGTGGCCGACACGCCGCCCACGATCACCTACAACGGTTCGGCGACGAACTGCGGCTGACGACGCGTCCGAGCCCGATACCAGGGCACTCCTTCGTGCAAGGGCCGCGGTCGCGAGACCGTGGCTCTTTTCTTTTGCGGCGGTCGCGGCAGCCCGCGCAGCGCCCCTGCCGCGAGCCCGCGAAGCGGGCAATCGGGCAGAAAGTATGGTACAATACAATCAGTTCGGGGAGCGCGCCAGTTATGCGCAACGGTTGTGCCCAGGAGCACGCGGCTGCCGGCTGGTGCACGGCCGAGGCGGTTGCGGGGCGGCCCCGACATCCACTGAACAGTTCGCCGAGACGCGCGCAGCGGCCGATACGTTGCGCCCGGGGCGCGCGCGGCGAGTACGACACACGCGAGGGAGTTGACGATGGCTGGGACGACGCGTTCGACGGGCAAGGCGGACGACAAGGCGGCGCATGACAGCGCCGCTGTCGAGGAGTCCGAAACCCCCAAGGCCAGCGCAACGATCTACTTCGAGGGCGACGAGGTCGAGGTCGCCGAGGCCTATCGCGCGATGATCAGGCAGTGCGCGCAGAGCTTCAACGACAAGCCGGCGGGCATGCTGATCGTGTCGGGGCACGCGAGTTCGTTCGACGAGCCCGACGAGGAAGTGCAACTGAGCCTGCGACGGACCCGTCGCGTCGCGCGCCTGCTCGAACGCTATGGCGTCGCGAGCCACCAGATCGTGTGCGTGAGCCGTGGCGCGAACGAGCCGCTGGTCGATCCTGCGGACACCGAGCGACGCTGGATCAACCGTCGCGTCGAAGTGAAGGAGGGGTCGCGCGTGCCGCGACCGCCGGCGTGGGCACAGCAGCGCAAGAAGCGCAAGGCCGACGCGGCTGCGAAGGAAGCCGATCGCGAGGCTTCGCTCGAACGCATGATCGAAAAGGCGACCGAGATCCGCGCCGCCGCGAGGAAGGCGGCAAAGAAGTCGGGCGCGAACAGGCCCGAAACGAAGGAAGCGCCGGCCAGGACTTCGGCGAAGACCGCTCCGGTGAAGAAGGCCGCCGCGAAGACCGCTCCGGTGAAGAAGGCTGCCGCGAAGACCGCTCCGGTGAAGAAGGCCGCCGCGAAGACCGCTGCGGCGAAGAAGGCTCCGGCAAAGAAACCCGCCTCGAAAACGCCCCCGGCGAAGAAGGCGATCGCGAAGAAAGCTCCGGCGAAGAAGATCGTCGCGAAGAAAGCCGCCGCGAAGAAGGCTCCGGCGAAACTCGCCGCCGGCGCGAAGAAAGCGACGTCGCCGGCGCGGGCCTAGGGCAGAGGGTCGCAGTCACTGTGTAAGATCACAGCGATTGGCGACCGACGATGGAAGATCTGCTAAAGGACCTCAATCCGGCCCAGCACGCCGCGGTGACGCTGCCGCCGCAGCACGCGCTGATCCTCGCCGGCGCGGGCAGCGGCAAGACGCGCGTGCTCACGACGCGAATCGCCTGGCTGTTGTCCACCCGCCAGGTAAGCCCCGCAGGCGTTCTCGCCGTCACCTTCACGAACAAGGCCGCGCGCGAGATGGGCACGCGGCTGTCGGCGATGTTGCCGGTCAATACCCGCGGCATGTGGATCGGAACCTTTCACGGACTGTGCCACCGGATGCTGCGGGCGCACCACCGCGAGGCGCAGCTCTCGCAGACCTTCCAGATTCTCGACAGCCAGGACCAGCTCGCGGCGATCAAGCGCCTGATCCGCACGCTGAACGTGGACGACGAGAAGTTCCCGCCGCGCAACATCCAGCACTTCGTGAACAACGCCAAGGAAGAGGGGCTGAGACCGGGCGCGGTCGAGGCGCACGACGACTACGCACGACGTTGCGTCGAGCTCTACCAGGCCTACGACGCGCAATGCCAGAAAGAGGGAGTGGTCGACTTCGCCGAGTTGATGCTGCGCAGCTACGAGCTGCTCGAGCGCGATGCGCTGTTGCGCGAACACTACCAGCGCAGGTTCGAGCACGTCCTGGTCGACGAGTTCCAGGACACGAACCGCCTTCAGTACCGCTGGCTCAAGGCGCTCGCGGGGGGCGGCGCGGCGATCTTCGCCGTCGGCGACGACGACCAGAGCATCTACGCGTTTCGCGGCGCGAACGTCGGCAACATGGCGGCCTTCGAGCGCGAGTACTCGGTCACCAATCTCGTCAAGCTCGAGCAGAACTACCGTTCGCACGGAAACATCCTGGGCGCGGCGAACGCGCTGATCCGCAACAACCTGAACCGCTTGGGAAAGAACCTCTGGACCGACTTTGGCGAAGGCGAACCGGTGCGCGTGCACGAGGCGAGCAGCGACACGCTCGAGGCGCAGTGGCTGGTCGAGGAAATCCAGGCGCTCTCGCGCGACGGGCTCGCGCGCGACGACATCGCGGTGCTCTATCGCTCGAACGCGCAATCGCGGGTGATCGAGCACGCGTTGTTCAGCGCCGGGTTGCCGTACAGGGTTTACGGCGGCTTGCGCTTTTTCGAGCGCGCCGAGGTCAAGAACGCGCTCGCCTATCTGCGCCTGATCGAGAACGGCGCGGACGACGGTGCCTTCCTGCGCGTCGTGAACTTCCCCGCGCGCGGCATCGGCGCGCGCAGCGTCGAGGCGGTGCAGGACGCCGCGCGCGCTGCCGGGTGCAGCCTGTCCGACGCGGTCTCGATGCTCGAGGGCGCGGCAGCGAACAGGATGTCGGCGTTTTCGGCGCTGGTCGCGGCGCTGCGCGCCGAGACTCGCGCGATGTCGCTTGCCGAATCGGTCGAGCACGTGATCGAGCGCAGCGGGCTGGTCGCGCACTATCGTTCCGAGCGCGAAGGTCAGGAACGCGTCGAGAACCTGCGCGAACTGGTCAACGCCGCGGCGGCCTTCGTGATGCCCGATGGCGCCGCGTACGACGGCAAGGCGATCGGCGAGGACGCGACCGCGCCGGTCACGCCGGCCGCGCCGATCACGCCCCTCGCCGCCTTTCTCGCGCACGCCGCGCTCGAGGCTGGCGATCACCAGGCCGGCGAGGGCGCCGAAGCGGTCCAGCTGATGACCGTGCATTCGGCCAAGGGGCTCGAGTTCGACGCGGTGTTCATCACCGGCGTCGAGGAGGGGCTGTTTCCGCACGAGAACGCGGTCGCCGAGGAGCACGGCCTCGAGGAGGAGCGCCGGCTGATGTACGTCGCGATCACCAGGGCACGCAAGCGCCTGTACCTGTCGTTCTCGCAGACCCGCATGCTCCACGGGAAGACCCGCTACAGCCTGAAGTCGCGCTTCGTCGACGAACTGCCGGAGCAATCGATGAAGTGGCTCACCCCGCGCACCGCTGCGCGCCCGGGCACGTGGCACGAGGGCTGGGGCGGCGCGTGGGAGGGCTTCGGCGCGCAACGCGTGGCGGGCGGCGCACGCGCACGTGCCGCGCCCTCCGATGCGAGCCCGGCCTGGTCGGACGCCGTACACCAGGCTAGCCGGGGCGATCGACCGGTGGCGCAGCGTTTCGAGCGCGGCCTGGCGTTCCAGGTCGGGCAGTCGGTCGCGCACGCCCGTTTCGGCGAAGGCGTGATCATCGACCTCGAAGGCAGCGGCAACGACGCGCGCGCGCAGGTCAACTTCGGCGACGCGGGCGTGAAGTGGCTCGCGCTCTCGGTCGCCAGGCTCGAATCGGTCGGCTGAACGCGGCGCGCGCCAGGGCGCTCAGCCTGGTGCGTGATCCTCTTCGCCGAGCACCGCGTCGCGGTAGCTGGGCCAGAACGAGCAGTACAGCGCGCTCAGCACCACCAGCGACAGCGGCGAGAGGATCGCCGACATCAGCATCGGCGTCGCGCCGAACGCGAGCTTGAGCGCCTGCACCAGAAGCGACGCCGCGAACGCCACCGCGAACCAGGTGAGCACGTAGGCGAAGAACGCGCCCTTGTTGCGCATCACCCCCGCGAAGCTGAAGAACAGGGCCTTGAGCGGGGCGATCCCGTGCCAGGCGACGAACAGCGGCGCGTACCAGAGAGCGGCCTGCAGCGGCGCGTAGACGACCAGGAACACCAGCGAGGCGTACACCAGCGAGGTGTCGGCCAGACCCGGATCGTCGGCCTGGATCGTCCCGGTGGCGATTTGCAACAGCGTACCGCCGTCGGCCAGCGAGGCGAGGGCGAGCGTAGCGAGGGTGGCTGCCGCGTTGACGCCGCCCAGCACGAGCAGCAGCGGCCAGGCCAGGCCGCCACGGTCGCGGAAACCGGCGAACAGCATCTGCGGCGTCGGCGTTTCGCCGCGGTCGGCCGCGCGCACCGCGTGCATCACGCCGACCGACATCACCGGCGTGACCAGCATCGGCGCGAACGGGCCGAGCAGCGGAATCAGCGTGGTCGCCATCAGCATGATCAGGTACATGAAGGTGATCGCCAGCAGCGGGATCGGGTTGCGGCCGAGGAGCCGGAAACCCTCGACGGCCCAGCGGCGGCCCGAGGCGGCGGGAAGCGTTGCGATCTGCATCGGCGAAGCGTAGTCGGGTCAGTCGATTGGCGGAACGTGGGCGCGACGAGCGCGAAGGATACGCTCGAAATGCAGCGGATCCTTCGGCGAGACCAGTTGCGCGGGTCGCGGCAGGTGCAAGTCGTGCAGCCGCGACAGCCAGAAACGCGTCGCCGCGGCGCGCAGCATCGTCGGCCAGGCGTCGCGTTCGGCGGCGCTCGGCTCGCGCACGGCGCGGTACGCCTCGAGCAGCGTGCGCAGGCGCGCGGTGTCGAACTCCCCGCTGCCGTCGTCGATGCACCAGTCGTTGCACGCCACCGCGAGGTCGAACAGCCAGGTGTCGGTCGCCGCGAAGTAGAAATCGATCACGCCGCCCAGCTTCGCGCCTTCGAACAGGACGTTGTCGCGAAACAGGTCGGCGTGCACCGCGCTCGCGGGCAGCGCGGTGAACGCCGCCGAAGCGCAATAGCGCGCGAAGCGCTCGTTCTCCTCGCGTGCGAGCGCGACCTGCTCGGGCGTGAGAAAGCGCGCGAGATCGGCGATCGCCTCGGGCCACCAGTGCGCGCCGCGCGGGTTGACCTGCACGCCGGGGTAATCGGCCGCCGCGGCGTGCATCCGCGCGAGCAGCTGCCCGACCTGCGCACAGTGCCGCGGCTCGGGGCGCTCGATGCCGCGGCCCTCGAGCCGCGTGACCAGCGCCGCGGGCTTGCCGCTCAGCGTTCCCAGCGCTGTGCCGCCGCGATCGAGCACCGGGTCCGGGCAGGGAATGCCCCGCGCGGCGAGATGGTGCATCAGCTCGAGGTAAAACGGCAGCTCGGAGGCGCCCAGGCGCTCGAACAGCGTGAGGACGTAGCGACCGCGTTGCGTGTCCACGAAGAAGTTCGAGTTCTCGATTCCGGCGGCGATGCCTTCGACCGCACGCAGCGCGCCGAGGTCGAAACGCTCGAGCCAGCGTTCGAGCTGCACACGGCTCACCGGCGTGAATACGGCCATCGTCGTTTCCGGGGAGGGAGGACCGCGTGGATGTGACTACAGGTTGAGCATCAGCTCGCGCTCGGTCGCTGTCGGGGCGAAGCCGCGGTTGACGTAGAACTCGAAGATCGCCTCGACCACCTGCCCCGGCTCCTCGACGATTCGCATCAGCTCGATGTCCTTCGGGTCGATCAGGCCGTTGGCCGCAACCGAGTCCCGCATCCAGTCGATCAATCCCTTCCAGAACGCGGAGTCGACCAGGATCACCGGAATGCGCCGGCCCACCCGGGTCTGGATCAGCGTGAGCACGTCGCCCAGCTCGTCGAGCGTGCCAAATCCGCCCGGAACCGCGACGAAGGCGGTCGCGTACTTCGCGAACGCGACCTTGCGCGCGAAGAAATGGCGGAAGTTCACCGAGATGTCCTGATAGGCGTTGCCCAGCTGCTCGTGCGGCAGTTCGATGTTCAGACCCACCGATGGCGAGCTGCCGGCGTGCGCGCCGCGATTGGCCGCCTCCATGATTCCCGGGCCGCCGCCCGAGATCACGGTGAATCCGGCGTCCGAGAGCATGCGCGCGAGCTCCACCGTCAGCTCGTACCAGCGGTGCCCGGGACGAACCCGCGCGCTGCCGAAGATCGAAACAGCCGGACGGATCTCGGCGAGCCGCTCGGTCGCCTCCACGAACTCTGAGATAATTCCCAGGATATGCCACGACTCGCGAGCCTTGAGCGACGTCGAGCGCTCACGGCTCGGAATCGCGCGCAACTGCGGCACTTGCTTGGTGCTGGACATGACTGACAACACGCTCCTGCTGGTCGACGGCTCGAGCTTTCTGTATCGCGCGTTTCACGCGCTGCCCGACCTTCGAAACGCCGACGGCGAGCCCACTGGCGCCGTGTACGGGATGGTGGGGATGCTACGGCGTCTGCGATCGGACGGCAAACTCGGCGGCGGCGCGACGCACGGCGCGATGGTGTTCGACGCCCCCGGAAAGACCTTCCGCGACGACTGGTATCCGCAGTACAAGGCCAATCGCGCGCCGATGCCCGAGGACCTCGCGCGCCAGATCCCGGTGATCCACGAGATCGTTCGCGCGCTCGGCTGGCCGCTGGTGATGATCGAGGGCATCGAGGCCGACGACGTGATCGG
>JAHDXY010000105.1:0-6525 GCA_023384005.1 Burkholderiaceae bacterium
CGAACCCGCAGAAGATGGCGTTCAGCGAGGTCTACCAGGCGCTGCAGACCGGCGTCGTCGACGGCCAGGAGAACACCTTCTCGAACATCTATTCGCAGAAGTTCTTCGAGGTGCAGAACACAATCGCCGAGACCAACCACGGCGTGATCGAGTACATGGTCGTCACGAACGCGCCGTGGTGGGACAAGCTGCCGGCCGACATTCGCAAGGGCCTGTCCGAGGCGATGGTCGAGGCGACCGCCTACGCCAACAAGCTCGCTTCGGACATCAACGATGGCGATCGCAAGAAGATCGTCGAGGCCGGCAAGGCCAAGATCCAGCCGCTCGGCAAGGAAGACCTGGCGGCCTGGCAGAAGGCGATGGATCCGGTGTGGAAGAAGTTCGAGTCTGACATCGGCAAGGATCTGGTGCAGGCCGCCGCGAAACACAGCAAGTAAGCGCCCGAAGTAAGCCGGAAGTACGCGCTCGAGCGGTCACGGCACCGGAGTCCTCGCCAATGGCCTGGCTTCACCGGTTCGAAGAGTGGCTTCTCGCCACTCTTCTTGCCGTCATGACGATGGTCACCTTCTCGCAGGTGATCGCGCGCTACGTATTCAATTACAGCTTCGTCTGGGCGCTCGAACTCGTCACCTTCCTGTTCGCCTGGCAGATCTTCCTCGGCATGGCCTACGGCGTGCGGGTTGGCTCGCACATTGGAGTCGACGCGCTGGTCAAGTCGCTGGGGCCCAGGGCGGCGCAGGTCTGCGCCGCGCTCGGCGCGGCGCTGTGCATCGTTTACTCGGTGATCCTGTTCGTCGGCGGGTGGCAGTACACGCACAAGATGTACTCGATCGGCATCCTCGCGCAGGACATCCCGATCGAGCAGTGGATCCCGCGCGTTGTGCTGCCGCTCGGCTTCGGCATCCTGATCCTGCGTTTCTCGCAGCTGTTCTATCGCGTGGTCACCGGCAAGGAGCGGGGCCTGCACCTGGCGGACGAGGCCGCCGAGGCGCTCAAGCTCAAGGCCGACGAGGGCGCGGCTGACGGCGAGAAGAAAGCGGCGCGATGACCACCGCGATCCTGTTCATCCTGCTGTTCGCTTTCATGCTGCTCGGCATGCCGATCGCGATCGCGCTCGGGCTCTCATCGCTTCTCACGATCCTCTTCTTCGGCCAGGACTCGCTCGCCTCGCTCTCGCTCAAGCTGTTCGAGACCTCCGAGCACTTCACCCTGCTCGCGATCCCGTACTTCATCCTCTCGGGCGCGTTCATGACCACGGGCGGCGTGGCCAGGAGGATGATCCGGTTCGCCAACGCCTGCATCGGCCATATGCGCGGCGGGCTGGCGATGGCGTCGGTCCTCGCCTGCATGCTGTTCGCGGCGGTGTCGGGTTCGTCGCCCGCCACGGTGGTGGCGGTCGGCTCGATCGTGATCGCCGGCATGGTGCGCAACGGCTACACCAAGGAGTTCGCCACCGGCGTGATCACCAACGCCGGCACGCTGGGCATCCTGATCCCGCCTTCGATCGTGATGGTCGTCTACGCGGCAGCCACCGAGACCTCGGTGGGCAAGCTGTTCATGGCCGGCGTGATCCCCGGCATCGTGCTCGGGTTGATGCTGATGGTCGCGATCTACTTCCGCGCCCGCTACCTGAAGATCCCGCGCCAGCCGCGCGCTTCGCTGCGCGAGGTGCTTGGGGCGGCGCGCGATTCGATCTGGGGCCTGCTGTTGCTGGTCATCATCCTCGGGGGCATCTACGGCGGCATCTTCACGCCGACCGAGGCGGCCGCCGTGGCCGCGGTGTACGCGTTCATCATCGCGGTGTTCGTGTATCGCGACCTCGGCGTCAGCAGGGTGCCCGAGGTGCTCGTGGACGCGTCCAAGGTCACGGTGATGCTGATGTTCATCGTGGCCAACGCGCTGCTGTTCGCGCACGTGCTCACCACCGAACGGATCCCGCAGGCGATCACCGAGCAGATCATCGCGATGGGCATGGAGCCCTGGCAGTTCCTGATCGTGGTCAACATCCTGCTGCTGGTGGCGGGGAATTTCATGGAGCCCACAGGGATCATCCTGATCCTGGCGCCGATCCTGTTCCCGATCGCCACCGAACTCGGCATCGATCCCGTTCACCTTGGCATCATCATGGTGGTGAACCTGGAGATCGGGATGGTCACTCCGCCGGTCGGCCTGAACCTGTTCGTCGCTGCGGGAATCACCGGGATGCCGATCTTCAAGGTGGTGCGCGCGGCGCTGCCCTGGCTTTCGGTGCTGGTCGTGTTCCTGGTCATCGTGACCTACGTCCCGCAGATCTCGTTGTTCCTGCCGAACCTGCTGTTCTAGCGCGTCGCGGCACGCGCGCGCGTTGCCGCTGCCGCGGCCTTGGGCTCAGCGAAGCTTCATCAAGAACTCGCCCGCGGCCAGCTCGTCGATCCGGTTCACGCCGAGCATCGCCATGTCGCGCGACACTTCGGCCGCCAGCAGCGAGATTGCGCGGGCCACTCCAGCCTCGCCGCCGATCGCCGCGGCATAGTTGAACGGCCGCCCGACGAAGACGAAGCGTGCACCGAGCGCAAAGGCCGTGAGCACGTCGGTGCCGCGACGCACGCCGCTGTCGAACATCACCGGGATTTCGGGGCAGGCGGCGGCGATTGCGCCGAGCACGCGTAGCGGCGAGACGACGCCGTCGAGCTGGCGCCCGCCGTGGTTCGAGACGATGATCCCGTCGGCGCCCGCGTCGCGCGCGCGCAGCGCGTCGCGCACGTCGAGGATTCCCTTGACGACGAACCGGCCCTTCCAGATCCGGCGCAGCAGCGCGAAGTGGCTCCAGTCGAAATGCGCCCGGTCCGAGTAATCGCGCAGCACGTCGGGCGAGAGGATCGGTGCACCGCGCGTGGCGTAGTTGTTCTCGAAATGCGGCATGCCGTGGCGCAGGATCGTTCGCGCGAAGGTGCCCAGCAGCCATCGCGGGTGGGTGATTCCGTCCCACGCGAGGCGAAGGCTGGGTCGAAGCGGTATCGAGAAACCGGCGCGCACGTTGTTCTCGCGGTTCGCCGCCACCGGAATGTCCACCGTGATCACCAGCGTCTCGAAGCCGGCGCGCGCCACACGCTCGATCAGCGCCTCGATCGCCGCTTCGTCGCCAGGCAGGTACGCCTGGAACCAGGCCCGCGGGTTCTCGCGCGCGATGTCTTCGAGGCGGATCAGCGACGATCCGCTGACCGCCATCGGCACGTTCGCGTTCGCCGCGGCACGCGTGAGGACGATGTCGCCGCGGTACGCCGACAGCGCGGTGATTCCCATCGGCGCGATCCCGAACGGGGCGGCGTACTCGTGCCCGAACAGGGTCGTCGTGGTGCTGCGCCGCGCCACGCCAACCAGCGTGCGCGGCACGAACCCGTACTCGGAGAAGGCGTTGCGGTTGTCGCGCACCGAGCGGTCAGTCTCGACGCCGCCGACGATGTACGCGAACACCGGCCGTGGCAGGTGCCTGCGTGCCGCGGACTCGAAGTCGTCCAGGCAGAGCAGGCGCTCGAGTCGACGGGAAAGCTTCTTTTCCGGTGGGGCCACGCGGCGCAACGGGTTGTTCGCTAGAGCGTATCGTACTTCAGGCGCATCGCGCTTCGCGTGCGCGCGGCCCTCTGCGGGCCGCAAGCACGCGAACACGACGCAGCTCCGCCGGGACTGGCGAGCACGAAGGCGCGCTTGCGAGGACAATGGACGCAGCGTCGATGTACCAGCGGCGCGATCGGGAGAATCGATGATCGAAGCACTGTTGCTGACCGCCACCCAGATTTCGACCTTCGACGGTTCGGGATTGCTCACGCGCGCGAGCGGGTTCTTCTTCCAGCGGGAAGAGCGCCTGTTCCTGGTGACGAGTCGCCACGTCCTGCTCGATGCGCCGAGCGGGCATTTTCCGAATCGCATCGAGATCGAGTTGCACGTCGACCCGGTCAACCTGACCCGGTCCACCGGGTTCTCGGTGCTCTTGTACCGCGACGGCGAGGCCATCTGGCGTCAGGGCAGCGACGCATCGGGCGACATCGACGTCGCCGTGATCGAGATCGAGCGCGAGGCGCTTCCAGATCCGGTAGCGTTGCGCGCGTTCACCCCGCAGCACCTGCAGACTTCGCTGCGCGAGATCGAGGTCGGCGCGGCGCTTCTGATCGTCGGATTTCCGCTCGGTTTTCACGACACGCTGCACCATCTTCCGGTGGTTCGACAGGCCGTGATCGCGTCGTCGTTCGGACTGCGCTTCCAGGGCCAGGGCTATTTCCTGACCGACGCGCGCACCCATCGCGGAACCAGCGGCGCGCCGGTGGTGATGCGCTCGCCGGCGCCGCTGGAGGACGGCGGCGACCTGCCCTGGAAGCTGCTCGGCGTGCACGCGGCGCGCCTGGACATGGGCAGCCGGGATCAGGTCGAGGACGAGTCGCTCGGTCTGAACTGCGCCTGGTACGCGGACATCCTGATGACGCTCACGACTGAGGGTGGCGACACCAGCCCTGCCGATCAGTGATGCCGCGCCTTCCCTGAAAGCATGGCACGCCACGCGGCGAGCCCGAGCTCGCCGCCCGTGAACTTGCGCTCGTCGGGGTCGAAGTGCGCCGGCGCCTTCGTTCCGGTATAAATGATCCCGATCGGGCATCGCGTCGCCACGCCGCTGCGGCGCGAGAGGCGCCGACCGTTACTGGGGACCGCTGGATGGGTTGGATCGACGACGCGAAGAGGGTGGCCGCCGGCGCCATTCTGGTGCGCGAGAAGGTCGACGCGGAGACGGCCGATTACAGGGGCCGGGTGTGCACGGCCTGCAACCGCCTCGACCTGGAAACGCTTCGCTGCAAGGAGTGCAGCTGCTACCTGAGGGCGAAGGTGTGGGCGAAGGTGAACCGCTCGCCCGCGCGCCCTCTGGGTGAGGTGACCCACTGCCCGCTGGGCAAGTGGCGCGACCGCGACATCGCGAATCACTACCGGGCGATCGACGGCAAGCCCCTGTTGCCGCCGCCCGTGCCGCGACCCGCGCCGGTCGCGGCGTCGCCCGTTCCGCCCGCGCGTGGTGGAGACGGCGGGAACTAGGGCGCTGTGCGCCCGCGGCTCAGCCCGCTGCCGCGCCCCCGCCCATCGTCGCGAGCCTGGGGAGCGAGCGCAGGTGCAGGCGAATCAGCTCGAGCTCATCCGCCGCAAGCGACTTGGCCGGCAGCGCCTCGAGCCGGTCGCGACCGACCACGTCGAAGTATCCGCTGAGCGCGGTCGTTCCGGCCGCGTCCAGCGTGAGCTTGGCCTGCATCGCTTCGAGCAGACCCAGTTCCTTCACGCGGCGACATGTCGCCAGCGTCCGGTCGAACTGGACCTGGAAGTCGTACACGAACTTCAGCCGCTCCTGCAGAAAGGGCGTGGGCTTGCGCTGGTCATCGAACAGTCGCTCGCCGCGCCCCGCCTGGTTGAAGCCGGGGCAGGCCTCGTCGACGCACAGCGGCAGCGCTTTCGGGTCGTCGCCCGAGGCGAACGCGAACGGATAACGGCGCACGAATGCCGGTACGTAGCGCGCGCGCCACGCGCCGTCCGCGCCCACGTACAGATTTCTGCCGGCGCGCGGGCCGAGCAGCGCCGCGGCCACCATCGCCCCCTGCGTGGGTACGAAGACGATCGGGTACTCGGCCGCGGCGGAAGCGAATTCGCTCGTCAACAGCGGCACGGAATTGGCGTTGCGGGCAAAGCCGAAGTCGGGCAGCGCCTCGAGCGACCAGTCGCCGTGGCGTGTCGTGCTGAGTTGCACCGCTCGTTCGTAGAACAACTGCTGGGTCGTCACTGGTCGGGGTCCTGTGTCGTGCGCGTGTCGGGGTCGGGGTCGCGGTCGTGTGCGCGGTCGTGTGCGCGGTCGGCCCTCAGCAGCGGGCGCGGCCGGTGCAATGCTACGGCAATCGGGGCGCGGCTTGGCGAGTCGGTGGCGCGGCGGGGTGGGTCGTCGCCGAAGTGCTCTCAACGGTCGAAGCGCGGTCGTAGCGCGGGACTAGTCCTTCTCGGTCAGCACCGGCGGTTGCGGGCGTTCGTTGACCACCAGCCGGAATACGTCGGGCCGCGCGTAGTGGCCGACGACGTCGAAGTCGTACTTCCCGCGGGCGATCTCGCCTGGATCGATCTCGGCGGTGAGGATGCATTCTCCGTCGTAGTCCGGCCCCGCGAGGAGTTCGCCCAGCGGACTCACGATGCAACTGCCGCCTTCGCAGATGACCGCGTCGGGGTCGTCGCCGTGGATCGTGTCGTAGTTCGCCGGGAAGTCGCGCCGCCGCGCGAACTGGTTGCAGGAAAAGACGAAACAGCGTCCTTCGAGCGCAACGTGTTGCATGGTTGGGATCCAGGTCTTGCGGCCGTCGGCGGTCGGCGCGCACCAGAGCTGGATGTTCTTGGCGTACATCGCCGTGCGCAGCAGCGGCATGTAGTTCTCCCAGCAGATCACCGCGCCCAGGCGCCCCAACGGCGTTTCGAACACCGGCAGCGTGGACCCGTCGCCGAAGCCCCATACCAACCGCTCCATGGCGGTCGGCA
>JAHDXY010000105.1:6535-7917 GCA_023384005.1 Burkholderiaceae bacterium
AGTTTCCTGTGCTTGCCGAGATACTGGCCGTCGGATCCGAAGAACAGCACCGTGCAGTACAGCGTGCCGATCTCGCGCTCGATGACGCCGACGACGAGCGTGAGCCGGTTCTCGCGCGCGACGCGCCCGAGGAACTCGACCGCGGGACCGGGCACGTCAATGGCGGAGTCGAAGTAGCGCCGGAAATCCTCGCGCCCCTCGCGCGAGCGCATGCCGACGCGGGCGCCGAAATCCAGCCCCTTGGGATAGCCCCAAACATAGGCCTCGGGGAAGACCGCGAGGCGCGCACCGCGGTGCGCCGCATCGGCCGCGAAGTCGCGCAGTTTCTCCAGCGTGCGGTCGCGCTCGAACGCGACCGGCGCCGCTTGTACGACCGCTGCGGTGAACGTCTCCACGATGGCAGGATCTTACTCCGGCATGCACAGGCGCAGCGAATTCCCCATCGGCGCTGACGGCTGTGGTGGGTCGGTCCTGCATCGGCGCCAACAGGCAGGCGGGTGCGTCGTCGAGCGGCCGCCTCGCCGTCTGGCGCCCGAGCACTCCCCGCGGCAGCTCAGAGCTGCGTCGAGACCGATTCCACGCGCACCACGAGCGCACCGCGCGCCCAGGGGAACTTCTCGCGCACCAGGTCGACGTACTCACCCTCGGCGAGCACCTCCCCGGCGCCGGCGATCACGCAGCCCTGCCCCGGGCTGCGCGTGCCCTGCACTTTGCGCGACGCCACCATCAACTGGATGCGGTCGTCGGCCCGCAGGTTCTGCTCGGTGCGCTGGAAGCGCCCGACCGGAAACACCGCCACCTCACCGGGCTCGACGATACGCATGTAGTTGCCCCAGTGCCCCGCAAGATGCGGCCCGTCGGGCCCGTTCGTCACGATGGCCACATATTCGCTCGCCTCGCACACCTCGCGGCACACGCCTTCGATCTTCGCCATGGGAATCCTCCAAAGGCTCAACGATACCGTGCCGACGCCGTCCCCGGTCCGACCGCCCGTATCGAGCGCCGGCGCCGGCAGGCGTCGGAAGGGTTCTCGCGGTCTCGCTGCACCGGATCGAGCACCTGTACTGGATCGATCGGACCCGATCCCGGATGGCTCGATTGCGGCGCAGTATCGGCGTCGCAAACGATGGCACCTTCAAGCCGACGGCGAATCAGGGCATCGCAACGCCGGATATGTCTCCGCCGCAAACGAAAAGCCCCGCCGCAGCGGGGCTTTTCGTCGTCGCCAGCGCATTATTTCCTGCGGCGCGAATAACCGAGGCCCGCCAGCCCAATGCCCAGGAGCGCCAGGGTGGCGGGTTCGGGCACGGTGCCGCCATCGGGCGGCAGTTCCGGCGGGTCGTAGAGCGGCGCGAGGCGGCCATTCTGGTTGAATACGGTTT
>JAHDXY010000105.1:7927-12835 GCA_023384005.1 Burkholderiaceae bacterium
CCGACCGTGTCGTACAACGTCCACGGGCCGGTGACCGGAGTCGTCAGTTCCGCGTCTTGGAACAGCTGTACATCCGCGAGCGCGGCGGTATTGAAGTATTGGGCGGAGAGCGTGAAGTTGCTGCCTTGCGGGGCATTGATCGAGCCCGGATCGACCTGGGTGAAGGCGCTGGACCAGTAGTACAAGTCGATCGGGATGCCCAGGACAATAGGCAGGCTGTACGTGTACGTTCCCGGTCCGAATCGTGTGATCGAGTCGAGCAGGTTGTCCGGGTCGGTGAACAGGTGCCTCCAGGTGACAAGGGGATTCGTCGACGCGCCGAAGTCCAGACGCCCCGCGGCGGTGGGAAAGCAGTCCGAGTAGTTGATGGTGCAGCCGGGCTGGATATCAGAAGGGTTGGACGTCGTGCCGGTGACGTTCCAGGTGAAGGTGGCATAGGCCGCCGCCGCGTCCGGGGAGAAGAACTTGACGCTGGTCGCGGAACCCTGGCCCGCGACCTCGTAGTACAGGTCGTTGACGTTCGCGTTGGTGACGCTGATGCCGGCATAGTTGCGTCCCGCGTACCAGCCGGCATACGCGCTCGCCCCGGTTGTGGTCATCGTGGCGCCGTTGGCGACTATCGTCGTACTGCCGTTCGCCAGCGGAAGCGGCGCGATGTTGCTGACGTAGTCAACGCCGTTGATCGCGCCGCCGTTGTTGCCGAAGTTGACGGCGCCGAACGACAGGGCGCGGTACAAGGGAATCTGGGCGTAATCGCCGCCACCGGATGGCACGAGGGCGGCCGATGCCGTGGCGAAGACCGACGCCATGGCTGCCGCAATCGCAACAGAAACGATCGCGAATCTGCTCTTCATGGAGAACCTCCTTCCCGCGATTGGTAGGTGGTATTGCCGGCGTCGCTGCGCAGAGAAATACCCGAGCAAGATTCGAGCCAGAAGACTTGTTTATCCAAATATTCAATGAGTTGGAAGATAATGGAGAGCCACGGAGACGAGTGAGTGTAAAACCTGTCGACAGCGTTCGCATCGTCAGGACAACAAGGGCCCGGATCGAATCGAGGTCACCCGCGCTGGTGCAGCCCGATTGCGCTGCGGTCGGGATCGCGCACGACGATGGCTGCGTGTGGGGCCCGAAGTGGATGGATGATCCACTGTTCAAAGAAATGCTGGTCGACTCGAGCTGCGCCTGCGCCGCCATGACTTCATGACGCCTGCATGGAGCCTGGATGAAGCAGCGAGCACCGATCCGGGTTGGTGATCGGTGATGAAGATTGCGTCCTGTCTGGTGGTGGCCAAGGGCGGAATCGAACCACCGACACGCGGATTTTCAGTCCGCTGCTCTACCAACTGAGCTACTTGGCCTTCCCGGCTTGACGCCTGCGGACCTGCCGCCGCGGGATGCATTCCGCGAGACCGGCCGCGCTGAGGAACCCCGAATTATACGGTATCGGCGGTGCGGCCCGATGCACGCGGGGCGGCCTTCGTGGCCGCGGCGCGTTCGCGCGTGGCGCGCTTGGGACGATAGCGTTGGCCGGCCGTGGCGAGGCGTTCGGCGATCCGCCGGCGCAGCGCCCTCGGCATGATCACCTCCACCTGCTCGCCGTGGCGCAGGATGTCCATCTCCAGCTCGGGCGTTGCGGCGTAGGGGATCTTCAGCTCGTAGCTTCCGCCTTCGAGCCACCTGCCGTCCTGCTTCGGGTGCCAGATCTCGGCGCTGACCCAGCGCGCGGCATCGGCGCTGAAGCGCAGCACCGCCCAGCGGATGTCGCGTCCGCGATAGATGCCGTAGCCCGCTCCCAGTTCGCGGTCGAGTTCGGCGGCCGAGGCGTTGCGCGCCTTGCGGTCGATCATCCGCGCCTCTTCGATCGCGTCGAGCGAGAAAGTACGCAGCGTGTCGCTGCGATGGCACCAGGCGTCGAGGTACCAGGTGCTGCGGTAGTGCACCAGGCGCTGCGGCGAGAGCTCGCGTCGCGAGCGTTCGTCGCGGGTGCGGGTGTAATAGAGCACCTCGACCCGATGGCGCTGCACCAGCGCGCTGCCGACGACCTCGAACCAGCGTGTCTGCACCGGGCGGTTCTGCGCGGCGACCACCTTCACGCGCCGGACCACCTCCGCGGCGCTGCCCGAGGTCGACTCGAGCAACGCGTTCAGGCGCGACACGAGCGGCGCGATGTGCGGGCCGAGCAGCCCGCCGGTGTCGAGGTTCTCGAGCAGCCGGTGCATCGTGAGCAGCGCCAGGATCTCCTGCGAGTTGAACCACAGGCCGGGCAACTCGTACTGGGGGCCCGCGCCGCTGAGATCGAAGCAATAGCCGCCACGTTCTTCGTCGAACACTATCGGGGCGTTGAGCCGGTCGCGCAGGTAGGCGAGATCGCGGGTGAGCGTGGCGCGCGAAACCTCCAGTTCCTCGTGCAGGTCCTGGCGCGAAATGACGCCGCGCTGGTTGATCAGCTGGTCGATCCGGTACAGGCGTTCGGTGCGATTCATGACCGCTGCGCTCCGTTCGGCGGCGAGGCTCAGTCGCTGAGCCTGCTCGACGGCTAGCCTAGCCGCCGGTCGCCGCGATGTCCAGCCCCCGCGCCTCGACCTCCCGCGCCTCGACCTCCCGCGCCTCGACCTCTCGTGCTTCGATCTCCCGCGCTTCGACCTTGATCCCGCGCCGCCGATCGCCTGCCCGCGGATCGCCCGTTGGGCCGCGGCCTATAATCGCCGCCATGGGACGCACTGCGCGCGCGAGCACTCGCTCACCGGTACCGGCGACGCGTTTCGACGTGATCGTCGTCGGACGCGGTGCGGTTGGCGCCGCGGCCGCGCTCGGTATGTCCCAGTCAGGGCTTCGCACGGCGGTGCTGGCGCCCGCGACGGAGCGCGCCGCTTCGCCGGCGAGGCGCGCGCCGCGCGCCGCCGATGGCGAGGTCGGCGCGAGCACCGGCACCCGGGCCGGCATCGACACCGCCAACGACACCGCCAACGACGATTGGGACGCCCGCGTCTTCGCGCTCTCGCCGGCTTCGCGCGCTCTGCTCGAGGGGTTGCGCGTCTGGGATGCGCTCGACGCCGCGCGCATCGCTCCGGTGTACGACATGCGCGTGTACCCGAGCGCGTCGCGCGAGGCTCCGCAGCTTCGCTTCGACGCCTACGAGGCCTGCGTCGACGCGCTCGCCTGGATCGTCGAAGGCCGCAACCTCTCGGCGGCGTTCGATCGCGCGCTGGGGTTCTCCGGCGTCGTCGCGATCGACGGCCGGCTCGCGGCGATCGAGAGCGATCCGGCGAACAGCGTCGCCACCGTTGCGCTCGACGATGGGACCGAACTGCAGGCCAGGCTCGTGATCGGCGCCGACGGTGCGCACTCGGCGCTGCGCTCGGCCGCCGGAATCGCCGCGAGCGAGCGCCCCTACCCGCAGCGCGCGGTCGTGGCCAATTTCGCGATCGGCCGGCCGCACCGCGACTGCGCATACCAGTGGTTCGGCGAGCACGGCATCCTCGCGCTCCTCCCGCTGCCGGGGGATCGCTGCAGCATCGTGTGGTCCGCACCGCTTCCTCTGGCCGACGCGCTCGCCGATTGCGATGCGCAGCTGCTGGCGCGGCGCGTCGACGCGGTCGCGCAAGGCCAACTCGGCGAGATGCGGCTGATCACGCCGCAGCAGACCTACCCGCTGCGCCTGCTCGACGTCGCGACATCGATCGCGGCGCGCGTCGCGCTGGTGGGCGACGCCGCGCACGTCGTGCACCCGCTCGCGGGGCAGGGGATGAATCTGGGCCTGGGCGACGTGCAGACCCTGCTCGACGTGCTTCACGCGCGCGAAGCGTTTCGCGATCTCGGCGACCGCTTGCTGCTGCGCCGCTACGAACGCGCGCGCGCCGAGGCCGTGACCGCGATGCGCCTCGCTACCGACGGACTGCAGCGGCTGTTCGACCCCGAGGCGGACCCGCCGCTGCCGGCGCTGATCCGACCGCTGCTCGCCGCGCGCGAGCTCGGCTGGCGTATCGTTGAGAATTCTCCCTGTCTCAAGCGACGGTTGATCGTGCACGCCGCATCGTGAAGGAATCGCAATGAAGTCAATCCCCGCGTCGATACGCCGCGCTCTCGCAGCCGCGCTGTTCGGCGCGGTCGTGCTCGCCGGGTTCGGCCCGGCCGGCGCGCAGGTGGCCGATCCCTCGGCGAACGTGCGCAGCGCGGTCGACGCCTGGCTCAAGGGCCGCTACAAGGTCGACGAAGTGCGGCGCACGCCGATCGCCAACATCTGGGAAGTGCGCCTGGGTACCGACGTGATCTACGTCGACGAGAAGGGCCAGTTCGGTTTCATCGAGGGCAACCTGGTCGACCTGCGTTCGAACCGCAACCTGACGCGCGAGCGGGTCGACGAGCTGCTGACGATCGATTTCAAGGCGCTGCCTTTCGATCTCGCGATCAAGCAGGTCATCGGCAACGGCAAGCGGGTCTTCGCCGTGTTCGAGGATCCGAACTGCGGCTACTGCAAGCGCATGCGCAAGGACATGGTCGGACTGAAGGACGCGACGATCTACACCTTCGTCATCCCGATCCTCTCGCCCGATTCCGAGGTCAAGGCGAAGAAGGCGCTGTGCGCGGAAGACAAGGCGCGCGCCTGGTCCGAGCTGATGCTGAGCGGCAAGATCCCGAACAACCCCGGAACCTGCGAAACGCCGATCGTCAAGACGCGCGAACTGGCGCAAAAACTGGGCGTTTCGGCCACGCCCACCACCTTCTTCTCGAGTGGCCGCCGACTGCAGGGCTATGTGCCTGCGGCGCAGTTCGAAAAGATGCTCGAGGACAACTCCAGGTCCTGAGGTCGCGCGTTTCCCGTCCCGGACGGACCCGAGCCGACAGCCGCCAGGGCAGTGGGGGCGGGGCGCGTCATTCGAGCGGGCTGAGCAACCAGACCCGGCC
>JAHDXY010000106.1:0-4077 GCA_023384005.1 Burkholderiaceae bacterium
GCGCGCCCGGGCGCGGGGCGCCCGGGCGCGGCGCGCGGCGGCGCGAGACCGCCGGGGCCCCCCGTGCCCGCCGCCGAGCCAGCGGCGACGGCGCGCCGCCCCGGATTCCTTTCCCGCTTGCGTGCCCGTCACGAGCGTGTCCTGCTCGTCGCGGCCGGTGCCCTCGCGGCCGTCGCGCTGCTCGCTCTGAACGCCAACCTCAAGCCGGCGCCGGCCCAGCTCGTGCAGGAAGACGTCGACGCCGCCGTGCGCCGCACGCTCGAGGAAAAACCCTTGCCGTCCTTCGCGATCAAGGCGGCCGAAACGATCCGCCCGTCGGTGGTCCTGGTGCGAGCGTTTCCGGGTGATGCGTCCTCGGAGGACCAGGAGGAGGGCGGGGTCGGCAGCGGCGTGGTGATCGTCGACAACGGCACGATCCTGACGAACCTGCACGTCGTCGCTGGCGCCAAGCGCATCCGCGTCACCTTCTCCGACGGCATGGAGTCCGAGGCAAAGGTGATCGGCGCGCAGCCCGACAACGACCTCGCCGTGCTTCGCGCCGAGTCCATTCCAGACGATCTGGTCGCTGCAACTCTGCGCTCGTCGCGCGACCTGGAAGTCGGCGATCACGTCGTGGCGGTCGGCTTTCCGTTCGGGATCGGACCTTCGGTGTCGGCCGGAGTGGTGTCCGGACTCGGGCGGGCGAACCGGTCGAACGACGGCAAGCGCCGGCTCACCAACCTGATCCAGTTCGATGCCGCAGCCAATCCGGGCAATTCCGGCGGTCCGCTGATCACCGCCGACGGTGAAGTCGTCGGGATCGTGACCGCGATCCTCAATCCGACCTCGGAGCGCGTGTTCATCGGCATCGGTTTCGCCGTGACGATGGAAAGCGCCGCCGCGGCAGTCGGCGTGTCGCCCTTCTGAGCAAGAACGCCGTGTACGCCAGCCGAACCACGACCACTGCGAGCCCCCGACGATGAACCAGACCAATTCCCAGCGCACCGACCGGTACGAGTTGATGGAGCGCATTCTGTACGAAGTGAAGAAGGTCGTCGTCGGACAGGATCATTTCCTCGAGCGCGTGCTGGTCGCGGTTCTGGCGCACGGTCACCTGCTGGTCGAAGGCGTGCCGGGTCTCGCCAAGACGCTCACAGTGAAGACGCTCGCACAGACGATTCGGGGAACTTTCCGCCGGATCCAGTTCACTCCCGATCTCGTTCCCGCCGATCTGGTCGGCACGCGAATCTACAACCAGAAGACCGGCGAGTTCGCCACCTCGCTCGGCCCGGTGTTCACGAACCTGCTGCTTGCGGACGAGATCAACCGCGCGCCCGCGAAAGTGCAAAGCGCGTTGCTCGAGGTGATGCAGGAACGCCAGGTGACGATCGCCGGGCAGACGCATCGCGTGCCCGATCCGTTTCTCGTGATGGCGACCCAGAACCCGATCGAGACCGAAGGAACCTACCCCCTGCCTGAAGCGCAGGTCGACCGGTTCATGATGAAGGTGCTCGTCGGCTACCCGAGCGAGGAGGAGGAATTCGTCATCGTCGAGCGCGTAACCGGAGCGGCGCAGGCGGTGGCCGCCGTCGCGACGACCGAGGAGTTGGTGGCGCTGCAGCGCGAGTGCCGCCGCTGCTACGTCGATCCGACACTGGTGCAGTACGCGGTGCGGCTGGTCGGCGCGACCCGCGAGCCGGCGCGCTTCGGGCTCGAGGACCAGGCGCGGTTCATCACCTTCGGCGCCAGCCCGAGGGCGTCGATCAACCTGATCGAGGGCGCGAGGGCGCTGGCGTGCATGCGCGGGCGGACCTATGCGCTGCCCGAGGACGTGATCGACCTGGTGCCGGACGTCTTGCGACATCGCATCGTGCTCTCGTACGAGGCTCTCGCCGAGGGCCACACCGCCGACATGCTGGTCGAGCGAGTGATGGCCGAGATCGCCGCTCCCGACAAGCCGCTCGAGACCCATGTCAGAGCCGTCGCGCAATCCTGAGGCGCTGCTGCGCCGGCTCGAGTGGACGGTGATCCGTCGACTCGATGGCCTGCTGCAGGGGAACTACCGCACCCTGTTTCGCGGCTTCGGCCTTGATCTCGCGGATTTGCGCGAGTACCAGTATCACGACGATGTCCGCTACATCGACTGGAACGTCACGGCCCGGCTGCAAACGCCCTATGTGCGCGAGTACTACGAGGACCGCGAGGTCACCGCCTGGTTCCTCGTCGACCTGAGCGCCTCGATGGACTTCGGCGCCCGGGCCGAGCTCAAGCGCGGCGTGGCGCGCGAGTTCGTCGCAGTGCTCTCGAGGCTGCTCACCCGGCACGGGAATCGCGTCGGTGCGCTGCTCTACGGCAATCAGATCGACGCGGTCATCCCGGCCGGGGGCGGGCGCCGCCACGTGCTGCGGATTCTCGACCGGATGGGCAAACGTGGCGATCAGAGCGCATCGGTCGCGACCGACCTGGAGGCGTTCCTCAAGGGCGCGATCCAGTACATCCCGCGCCGTTCCCTCGTGTTCGTCGTGTCGGACTTCATCTCCGCCCCAGGGTGGGAACGCGCGCTCTCGCAACTGGTGCAGCGCCACGAGGTGCTGGCGGTGCGGGTCTTCGACCCGCTCGAGTTGCAGCTCCCCGACCTCGGGCTGATCGTGATGGCCGACGCCGAAACCGGCGAACAGGTCTTTGTCGATACGCACGACGCGGGCTTCAGGCGCCGCTTCGAGCACGCTGCGCGGCGGCGCGAGGAATCGCTGCTCGCCGCGCTGCGCGCCGCATCGGTCGACACGCTCGAGCTGTCCACCGAGGACGATCTGCTCGACGCGATACTGCGCTTTAGCGCATTGCGTCGGCAACGCAGCCGGCGCTCGGGCGGCGTCGCGGGGAGTTCGCGCACCGGGAGGGGTGGTGAAATTTCAATGGCCTGAACTGTTGCTGGTGCTGTTCGTCCTTCCGCTGGCCGTCGCGCTGTACGTCTGGCTGGTCGGGCGCCGCAAGCGCAGCGCGCTGCGCTTTGCGAGCCTCGCGGCGGTCAAGGAGGCGATCGGTCGCGGACAGGCGCTGCGCCGCCACCTGCCGCCCGCTCTGCTGCTGCTGTCGCTCGCCGCGATGCTCGTCGGGATCGCACGTCCAAGCGCGATTGTGAGCTTGCCCAGCGGCAATCAGATCGTGGTGCTCGCGATCGACGTATCGGGGAGCATGCGCGCGGCCGACGTGCAGCCCAGCCGGATCGTGGCGGCGCAGGAAGCGGCGCGTGCCTTCGTGGTGGCGCAGCCCGAGCGTACGCGCGTGGGACTGGTCTCGTTCGCGGCGACCGCGTCGGTCGTGCAGGTGCCAACGCACGACCGCGAGGCGCTCGCCGCCGCGGTCGACCGCCTGCAACTGCAGCGCGGCACTGCGCTGGGCAGTGCGATCCTGGTGTCGCTCAAGCAGTTGCACCCCGACGTCGAATACGACCTGCGCTCGGAGAACCCGCGTCGCGATCCGTCGCGTCGCGGGCCATTCGATCCGCCTCACGACCCGTCGAAAGCGCCCTTCGAGCCGGTTCCCCCGGGGTCCGACCAGGCAAGCGCGATCATCGTCCTGAGCGACGGTCAGCGCACGGTGGGACCGGATGCGGTCGAGGCGGCGAAGATGGCGGCGGAGCGCGGGGTGCGGGTCTATACGGTCGGCATCGGCACGCCCAAGGGCGAAGTCGTCGGCTCCGAGGGGATGTCGATGCGCGTGAAGCTGGACGAACCAACGCTCGAGAAGATCGCCGAAGTCACCCAGGGCGAGTACTTCCGCGCCGAGACTTCGTCCGAATTGCGGCAGATCTACGAGTTTCTCAATGCGCAGATCGCGTTCGAAAAGCGCGAACTCGAGGTCACGGCGCTGTTCGCCGCCGCGGGAGCGGCGCTCGCGCTGCTCGCCGCGGTGCTTTCGGTGATCTGGTTCGGACGATTCACAGTCGCTTAACCCGGGCTGGCTAGAATTGCGAGTTCCGCCTCGCGAGATCGCCACGTGCCCACGACAACCGACTCCGCCCCGCGTCATCCAGTTCGCCCGAAGCGATGGTTCTGGCGCCTGGTGGTCGTGCTCATTCTCGCGGCGGGCTTCGGC